>JAAZCX010000054.1 GCA_012513065.1 Clostridiaceae bacterium
AATTACTTCGACCCTTTTTATTATATATTTATTTAGATTTTTAAATTTATTAAAATTAATTTTTGTTTTTTAAATAATCTAATACTCTATATAATTCTTCAACATGGTTTTCAAAAAAAAGATTGTTTTTAATTAATAACTCTATTTTATCCAAAGAGTACCAATCAACAAAATCAACTTCTTCTTTTTGAAGAGTTAAGTTATTTATATCAAAATCTTTTTTTAAATAATATAAATCAAAAAATACTTGAGAAGAATGTTCTACACCTGAAAAAATTAAATTAATTTCATTAGGTAAAATAGATAATCCGATTTCTTCATTAATTTCTGTTAACATACCTTCAAGACTAGATTCACCGCTTTTAGGATGTCCACCAGTAGCACCATATTTACCATTTTTTATCATACTTCTTTTTTGTATCAAGAATTCACCTTTTGAATTTTGAATAAAGCATAAAACAACTAGAATGTATCTATTTTTTGGAATCTTTTCCCCTTTATAAATAGTTTCTCCTGTTAAATTCCTATTACAATCATATAAATCTCTTTTTTCTAAAATATTCATATTTAATATACTCCTAATATTATTGTTATAATTTTTATAACATACTAATCTATAATTATCAATAAAAACAATATAATAAAAAAATATAGAAATAATTAATTTTTAATGATATAATAAACAAAACAAAAAATAAAGGGAGATAAATTATGGATTTAACTGTAAATCTAGAAGATTATTTATTAAATATAAGAGCTGCAGCAATAATAGTGCATAATAACAAAGTATTAGTACATAGAAATGTTAATTCTGATCATTATGCATTACTTGGAGGAAGAGTAAAAATAGGTGAAGATTCTGAAACTACTGTAATAAGAGAAATATTAGAAGAAATAGGAAAAAAAGTAGAAGTTACAGGTTATGTTGCAACAATAGAAAACTTTTTTGAAATGAAAAATAAGAAATATCATGAAATTTTATTTGTGCATAAAGCAGAATTTGAAAAAGAAGAGGATAGAAAATTAGAAAAAACAATTAAGAATGCTGAAGGAAAAGAATATTTACAATATGAGTGGCTAGAAATTGATAAACTTAACAATTATAATCTACTACCAAATAGTATAAAGAATATTCTACAAGAAGGAAAATTCCCAATACATAAAATAAATAATGAATTAAATTAAATATAGGAGGATAAAATTTATGAAAAGAGAATTAATAATAAAAAAATGTAAAAAATGTGGAGCATTAGTAAAAATAATAAAAGATTGTACATGTGAAAATTGTGGAATAAAATGTTGTAATGAACAAATGGAAATATTAATACCAAATACAGAAAACGCAATACCTGAAAAACATATTCCAACTTATGAAAAAGTTGAAAATGAAATATATGTAACAGTAAATCATCCAATGGAAAAAGAACATTATATAGAATGGATTAGTTTAGTAACAGAAAATAAAGAATTTACTGAAATATTGTATCCTGAACAAAATGCGGAATGTAGATTTCCTTATATTCCAGGAGCCATATTATATGTATATTGTAACACACATGGATTATGGAAAGAAGAAATAAAATAGCAAATAAAAGGAGAAAATATGAAATCGGAAAAATCTTGTGGATGTGTTGTAATAAAAAATAATAAAGTATTATTAGTACAACAAAAATTAGGAAATTGGGGATTTCCTAAAGGGCATGTTGAAAATAATGAAACAGAAATACAGACAGCAATTAGAGAAGTAAAAGAAGAAACTAATCTTGATGTAATAATACAAAAAGAAAAAAGATATGAAACGAAATATCATATTAATGATGAAACACTAAAAACAGTTATATTTTTCTTAGCTACATGTGATAATACTAATGTTAAACCCCAAGAAGCAGAAATAAGTGATATAGAATGGTTACCTTTTGAAAAAGCATTAGATAAATTGAGTTTCCAAAATATGAAAGGTATATTAAAACAAATATTAAAAAACGAAAAACTTTAGGTATTCCTAAAGTTTTTTACTTTTTAATCTGATTTTTCTTTCATACAATTCTTTTGCAAGTTCTGGATTATGAATTCCGTTAAAATCTTTAATAGGTGCAAATTCATCAAAATCTTCTACACGTAATAAAGTAATATCATCAAAGAAAGAAAAAGCATCAAATATAAATGTTTCAAATTTAAATGTATTAGGATTCTCTGGAACTTGTTTCATTCCTTCCTCGTTAACAAAGTCATTTTTCTTAAAAGCTCTATGATAAGGAAGAGTTATATTACATATTTTTTCTATTGCTGATATATTAAATAAATGTGCAAGCATATTTGATTCACGATATAAATAATTATCAGATTTATTTTTGGCAATTTTCATTGTATTAGTCAGATGGCAACTATTAATTATAGAAGGCTTTCCATTTTTTCTTGCAAAAATCCAATCTTTGCCATCAGGATCCTTTTTAAATAAAGTTTTTGAAGCAATTAAATTATTATTTTTAATAGTCATACCCAACAATAGAGGATCAACTGCATTTAATAAAACATTATCTATTCCACCAAAGAAAACCCATTTAATATTTTTAGATTTCATATCATCCAAAATATTATTCTTCTTCATAGAATTGAAAACATCACCATTTCCATTAGATGCTTCTTTAATTTTATAAAGTTCTTCTAATATTAGATTGCCTGAGATATCAATTAAAGGTAATTCTCCTTGTTTAAAAAATTTTATATATTCTTTTGGATAATTAAAATATTTTTTTTCTTCAAAGAAATTTTTAGTTTGTTCATCATTGTATATGCTAGTCATAATATACCAAGGAATAGTAATGTTATATTTTTTATTTTCTTCTTTTAAAGAATCACATAAAATTTCAAAAAGTGATTTTTTAGGAGTAAAATCAAGTTCAAAAGTACCTTTTGGTCCTTTATAACCAAGTCTTGTACCTTGACCACCAGCTAAAGTTACAACAGCATATTCATTGTTTTTTATAGATAACGAACCAAGTTCTTCATAATAAGAAAATTCATCTTTGTTTAATTGATTTTTAACTACATAATTTAAAGGCTCTATTAAATTATGAGGAATTACCTCATCTGTTTTAGAAGCTTCGTATAAATCAAGAATTTGTTTAAAATCAATATTACATATTTGATTGGTTAATAAATCCTTTTCATTATTATTTAATTCATCATAAAAATTTAGTAAATGTTCCTGATTGTATTTTTCCAGGACATCTTTTGCCTTTTGAAAATTTTTTACCATAATACCTAATCCTTTTACTATATCATATACAACAAATTACAAATTAGTGATTTGCTGTTTGCAAAGACTTAATAATAATATCTTTGTTTGGCATATCAGATTGTTCTAAATATTTAATTTCTTTTTTTATATCATAAGGTATTCTAACTAATGTAAAGCTTATTGAAGATAATTGTTTAGAATTTAATTCTCCTTCTAATATCATATAAGAAGACATTGTTGAAAATTTCGATTCTGTATTTTTATCTCCATCATTCATCATTTCAACAGGTACTCCGACACTTCCTACGTTAAATATAGTTTTGTTTTTAAAACGAAATACATTTGGCGTATGTAAATGACCATAACCAATAACATCTGGAGTTGGATCTTTTTTTGTTTTACCTATAAATTCTGTATTTTTAAACAAATCTTCTGGATTTGTAATAAGTTTATTAAAATAAATACTGTCTGAGTTTGGAAACATAGGATTAAAAATATGTTCTAAACTAATAGGAGAAGCATGGAACAAACGAATTAAATGTCCACTTAAATAAAATTCATGTGAAATAGGACAATTATAAATAAAATTAGCTCTTTCTTCGCCAATTTTATCTCTACTCCAAAATCTTCCAAGTTCAATACCTGGTTTACAGATTATCTCATCACAATTACCTAATAAAATAACTTCACATTTCTCACGTAATAAATCTATTACTTTATCTGGATTGGCACATTTAATAACACTATCACCAAGGCAATAGATTTTATTAATCCCTCTTTTTTCTATATCTGAAATAACTGTTTCTAATGCAGTTATATTTCCATGTACATCTGATAAAATTGCAATTTTGTCCATAAAATACTCCTTTAAACTATTGATAATTATACTATAAAGAAAAACATTTTACAATATTAAAAAAATTAAAATATTTTAAATTAAAATAAAATAATAGATATAATAAAATTTAAATAAAAAACAATTATAAATAAAAAATAAGTTTAAAAATGAATTACTTGAATTATTATAGGAATACTAAAAATAATTAAGCAATAGTAGAATGAAAAACAATGGTAAAAATAAACAATAAGAAAGGAGAAAATAAATGATTGAAAAAGGAGAACAAATAAATATAAAAGAAATTTACGGAGAAGAAAGTATTTTACCAGTAGAACAATTTAAAAAAAACAAGCAAATAAAATTTGATATAGGATTAAACTTTGAGGAAGTTGAAAAAACTAGACAATTATATGGAATAAATGAATTAAAAAAAACAAAAAAGAAAAAATGGTATAGCTATTTATGGTCAAGTTTTACAAGTCCTTTTAATTTAATTTTATTAGGAATTGCATTTATATTATTTTATACAGATGTATACTTAACACAACCATCAAGTTATGCAAATATAATAGTAGTATTATCATTAATTATAATTAGTACTTTGTTAGAATTTTTTGAAGTTTATCGTTCAAACAAAGCAGCAGAAAAATTAAAAAAAATAGTAGAAACAAAAACAACAGTAATAAGAGAAGGAAAACAAATCAAAATATCTCTAAAAGATATAGTGAAAGGAGATATAATTTTATTATCAGCAGGGGATATTATTCCAGCAGATAGTAGAGTAATAGAAGCAAAAGATTTATACGTAACTCAATCTTCATTAACAGGAGAATCTGAATTATCAAGAAAAGTAGAAAATTCTAAAAATAAAAAAATTGAAGATATAGAATTTATTACAGACTTAGACAATATATGTTTCATGGGTACAAATGTTATGAGTGGATATGCTAAAGCTGTTGTATTATATACTGCAGAGGAAACATATTTTGGAAAAATAGCAAATAACATAGAAAAAGTAAAACCTAAAACTGAGTTTGAAAAAGGAATACAAAATGTAAGTAAATTATTAATTAGATTTATGTTGGTTATGATACCAATAATATTTTTAATAAACATTACAAAACATGGACCATTAGTAGCATTTACATTTGCAGTTGCAATAGCAATAGGTATAACTCCATTACTTTTACCAGTTATATTATCTTCTAGTCTTGCAAAAGGTGCTACAAAAATGTCAAAGAAGAAAACAATTATAAAAAAACTAGATGCTATACAAAGTTTTGGAGCAATGAATATTTTATGTACAGATAAAACAGGAACATTAACAGAAGA
>JAAZCX010000055.1 GCA_012513065.1 Clostridiaceae bacterium
AATATAATAAAAGAAGAAATGAAGAAACAACAAAAACGACAAGAAATAATGAGTAAATATGATTTATATAAAAAACAAGAAGCAAAAATGAATTTAGAAAAAAGTAAGAAACAACCAATTAAAGAACAAAGTGAAGTTCAGAAAAAGAAAAACCAAATATTAAATTTTTAAAAGGAAAAAATATAATGGAAACAAATATAAGCACAACACAAAATTATACACCAGTAACTACGATGAGGGTTAAGTAAAATATAATATATATAACATGATTAAAGTAAAAGTTGAAGTATAAAACATTTAAGTTTTTACTTCAATTTTTTGTGTTTAAAAACGACAAAAAATCAATTAAACTATTGAAACTTTTTAATTGTAGTAATATAATAATAAAGTCTTAACAATAGACATACAAATATATTATAGCTTTGAAAGGAGAAATAAAAATGATTTATTCAAAAGAAGTAGAAGAAATGTGCAAAGTTGCAAAAGGAGTAGACCATGGACCAGCACCAATTCCAGAAGAAGGAAAATGGGTTAAATCAAAAGAAATAAAAGATATATCAGGATTAACACATGGTATTGGTTGGTGTGCACCACAACAAGGAGCATGTAAATTAACTTTAAATGTAAAAGAAGGTGTTATTCAAGAAGCATTAGTAGAAACAATAGGATGTTCAGGTATGACACATTCAGCTGCTATGGCAGGAGAAATATTAGTAGGAAAAACAATATTAGAAGCGTTAAATACAGACTTAGTATGTGATGCAATAAATACTGCTATGAGAGAATTATTCTTACAAATAGTATATGGTAGAACACAATCCGCATTTTCAGAAGGTGGACTTCCAATAGGAGCAGGATTAGAAGATTTAGGTAAAGGAACAAGAAGCCAAGTAGGAACTATTTATTCAACACTTGAAAAAGGACCAAGATACTTAGAACTTGCAGAAGGATATATAGTAGAAATTGGTTTAGATAAAGATGACCAAATTATAGGTTACAAATATGTAAACATGGGAAAAATGATGGAAAATATCAAAGCAGGTATTCCAGCAGAAGAAGCAATTGAAAAAGCATCAGGACAATATGGAAGATTTGATGAAGCAGTTAAAAAAATAGATCCAAGAAAACAATAATATAGGAGGTAAGAATAATGGCATTATTTGAAAGTTATGAAAGAAGAATAGAACAAATTAAACCAGTCATGGAAAAATACGGAATAAAAGATTTCGATGACGCATTAAAAATTTGTACAGATAAAGGATTTAATCCTTATGATATAACAAGAGGAATTCAAACAATATGTTTTGAAAATGCATGTTGGGCTTATACATTAGGTGCAGCAATAGCAATTAAAAAAGGATATACAAAAGCAGCTGATTGCGCAAAAGCAATAGGAGAAGGATTACAAGCTTTTTGTATACCAGGATCAGTTGCAGATGATAGAAAAGTTGGATTAGGACATGGAAATTTAGCATCAATGCTTTTATCAGAAGAAACAAAATGTTTTGCATTTTTAGCAGGACATGAAAGTTTTGCAGCAGCGGAAGGAGCAATAGGAATTGCTAAATCTGCTAATAAAGTAAGAAAAGAACCATTAAGAGTTATATTAAATGGTTTAGGTAAAGATGCTGCACAAGTTATATCAAGAATCAATGGATTTACATATGTAAAAACTGATTTTGATTTCTTTACAGGAAAAGTAAAAGTAGTAGAAGAAATAGCATATTCTGATGGAGAAAGATCTAAAGTTAGATGCTATGGTGCAAATGATGTTAGAGAAGGTGTTGCAATAATGTGGATGGAAGATGTTGATGTTTCTATAACAGGAAATTCAACAAACCCTACAAGATTCCAACATCCAGTTGCAGGTACTTATAAGAAAGAAAGATTAGAACAAGGAAGAAAATACTTCTCAGTTGCTTCAGGTGGAGGAACAGGAAGAACATTACATCCAGATAATATGGCAGCAGGACCAGCATCATATGGAATGACAGACACAATGGGAAGAATGCATTCAGATGCACAATTCGCAGGAAGTTCATCAGTTCCAGCACACGTTGAAATGATGGGATTAATAGGAATGGGAAACAACCCAATGGTTGGAGCAACAGTAGCAGTAGCAGTTGCAGTTGAAGAAGCAGTGAAATAAATTATTAAATAAAAAATGAAGGTTTGACCTTCATTTTTTTATTTAATAATATGCGAACAAAAATTTGAAAAATATTTAAAAAAGTATTGACAATTTTTATAAAAAAATATAAAATAAGTTCAACAAAACGAACAAGAGTTTTGAAAACAAAATTTTGAAGGAGCGGAAGAAAATGAACTTATTAAGAAATAAAAACAATGTAATAACATATACAGTAAACAAAGCTATAACTAGCAATTTATATATATCTGTACAAAATGGAGAGGTTGTTATTAATGCTCCTTGGTATACAACAAGTAATCAAATACAAAAAGTTGTTGAAGAAAAGAAACAATGGATATTAAATAAAATAAAAGAATATGAAATGTCTTGCGAACAAAAGAAATTATATACAAAAATAAAAACAGTTAAAGTATTAGGAAAACAATATGATTTATTAATACAATATAAAAATGTAAAAACACCAACATTAGACTTAGATAATAATGAAATAAAAGTACTATTACCAAACAAATTTAAAAAAATGGAAAATACAGAAATAGTAAATATATTAATGAACAAAATGTATGAAAAAATTGCAGAAAAAGAAATAGAAAGATCAATGGAAAAAGCAAGAATATTATTAGATATTGCACCAGAAGATTATGAAATAATAAGAATAGAAAATATACTTGGAAAATGCAAAGATTCTAAAATTACAATTAATCCAGAAATAGTAATATTTTCAAGAGAAATAATTGATTATATTGTATTACATGAATTTTGCCATTTGAAATATAAAAATCATACAAAGTCTTTTTATAATATGTTAAAAACATATATACCAAATTACGAAGAAATTGCAAAAGAATTAAATGGAATGGCATATTAATAAATTTATTTAATATATAAAATATCTTACAATAATTCAACATTATTAAAAAGGTGAATATAATGAAACAGGAGGTATTTTATATATGGATGGAATTTATGAGATTGTTATGAACACACCAATGGGTAATATGAATGGAAAAGTTACATTAAAATCAAATGGAGATAACTTAAATGGTGTATTAGAAATCATGGGAATGAAAAATAATTTAACTGGGGGAAAAGTAAAAGGAAATCAATGTTATTTTAAAGGAAATATGAAGAACAATGCTATTAATATTGAATATGAAATTATGGGACAGTTAAGCAACAACATATTAAATATTTTTGCTAAAACTAATATGGGAGAATTTAAATTACAAGGAAAAAAAATAGGATAAAATAAAAAGATTTTTACATAAAAATATGTGTAAAAATCTTTTTTGGCTGGGGTACTAGGATTTGAACCTAGGAAATGTCGGAGTCAGAGTCCGATGCCTTACCGCTTGGCTATACCCCAATATTAAAATACTAAATAATAATAACATATATTTTATAATAATTCTATATTTTTATAAAATAATAATAGAAACTTTATACTGTAATTGAATAGAAATAAACCTCTTGTAAATAATATTTATAAGGAGGAAAACAAAAAATGAAAGATTATTTAGGAATTGAAAGTGTAAAAGCTATAGAAGTTTTTGATTCTAGAGGAAATCCAACTGTGCAAGTAGAAGTTATTACAGAAGCAGGATTTTCAGGAATTAGCATGGTTCCATCTGGAGCATCAACAGGGAGCTTTGAAGCAATAGAATTAAGAGATAATAATGAAAATAGATTAATGGGCAAGGGTGTTACGAAAGCAGTTCAAAATGTAAATAAAATAATAGCTAGAAAATTAAAAAATATGAATGTCTATGATCAAATAAATATTGATAGAGAATTATTAGAATTAGATGGAACGAGTAATAAAGAAAATCTTGGAGCTAATGCAACATTAGGGGTATCAATTGCAGTAGCAAAGGCAGCAGCAAATTCACTAGGAATGAGTTTATATAGATATATAGGTGGTATTAATTCAAAACAATTACCTATTCCAATGATGAATATATTGAATGGAGGTAAGCATTCAGATAATAATATTAGTATTCAAGAATTTATGATAATGCCAATTAAAGGAGAAAGTTTTAGAGAAAAATTAGAAATAGGAGTAGAAATTTATCATACATTAAAAAGAATATTAAAGGAGAAAGGATATTCTGTAGCAATAGGAGATGAAGGAGGATTTGCTCCTAATTTAGATAGTGAGAAACAAGCAATAGAAATAATAATGGAAGCAATAGAAGAAGCAGGATATAGATCAGGTGAAGATGTATATATTTGTTTGGATATTGCTAGCAGTGAAATGTATGAAGAAGCAAAAAAAATAGGAAAAGATGGATATTATTTTTGGAAAAGTAAAGAATATAAAACAAAAAATGAGATGATAGAATATTTAGTTGAATTAACTAATAAATATCCTATTATTTCTATAGAAGATGGATTAGCAGAAGAAGATTGGGATGGATGGAAAATATTAACCGAAAAATTAAAAGGAAGAGTGCAATTAGTAGGAGATGATTTATTTGTTACTAATCAAAATAGATTAAAAAGAGGAATAAAAAATAATGTTGCAAATAGTATTTTGATAAAACCAAATCAAATAGGGACATTAACAGAAACATTGGATGCAATAGAAATGGCTAAAAAAAGTGGTTATACAGCAGTTATATCTCATAGATCTGGAGAAACAGAAGATACAACAATTGCTGATATAGTTGTTGCAACAAATGTAGGACAAATAAAAACAGGAGCACCTTGTAGAACAGATAGAGTTTCAAAATATAATAGATTATTAAATATTGAAGAAGAATTAAAATAATAAAAATAGAATTGAAATTAATATAATAATTTCAATTCTATTTTTATATATTTATTATTAAATTGTTAATACATTTTTTAATTAATTATATATATATTCATTTATTTATATTATTGTTTTAAATCCCTATTTATTTTATAAAATCTAATACCAATAAATGCACAAATAATTACTAAAAGAGTTATAAAAATATATGGTGTAGAAGTATTTCCTGTTTGAGGAATTGCTGTATTTGCAACTGTTGTATCTTTTAGTGATGAAACTTTTATTTTAGGTGATACTTTAGATACTAATACATTACTTCCATCATTTGTTTTTATTTCATTTGCTGTAATTTCAACTTTTTCATTTGTGTTTAATACAACACCTAATATTTTATCATTAACTTTATCTTTTAAAGTTAATTTGTAAGAAACAATAACATTTTCTTGTGGTTCTAATTTATCAATAGTCCAAACAATAAGATTATTTTGTAAATCTATACTAGAAGAAATAGTTCCTTTTGTAGGTTCGGTAACATAAGAAAAATCAAAGTTGTCAACTATTTCTTGTGGAAAATAATCATAAATTTTTAAATTTGTTAAAGTGTTTTTTGAAACACTAGAAAAATCATTAAAGATAGTTTCACAAACAGTTTTTTCAATTTCGCTATCAGGAATATAATAGAATTTACCAACAGTTGGTTCTTCTGTTGTACCAAAGATTTCTTGAGCAAGTTCTTTATAAGTAATACCAGTACTTGGTTCTTCTACATCTGGAACACCAGTCATAACTGAAAGAATATTTATTCCGATCTTCAGTTATTGATTGTAATTTTGCTTTTGTTTTTGTTGCTGTATCTCCAGAATAAGTAAAAGTAGGGCCATCAATTGCAGTATTTGGAACACCATCTGTTAATAAAATTATAAATTTATTTTCAACATCATTTGAAAAATGTTGACTTGCAAGAGTAATACCTGCATCAATATTAGTTCTAGGACCAAATTGACCAGCTGAAATTGAGTTTATTGAAGTATCGATTTGTGATTGATTAGAAGTTGGTTCAATTAAAAATTTTGCATCAGATAAAGTACCTTCATTATCTCCAGTAGAAAAAGTAACAATACCAATTTCAACTTTATCATTTTTTAGTAATTCTTTAGATAATCTTTTTGCAGAATCAGCTATAACATCAAGTCTAGTAAGAGTAGTACTTACTGCATCTCTCATACTTAAAGAATTATCAATTACAAAGAAAATCTCAGTTGGTTTAGAAAAAGTAGGATCAGCTGTATTTGTGACTTTCATTTGAAGAGTTAACTCTTTTTTTTCTAAATCAGTTTTAATAAGACTTTTCTCAAATTTTGCAATATCTTTAATATTTATAGAACAAATATTATTTTCTATAACTTCTAATTTTACATCTTTATTACTAGTTGCTGCAAAACAAGTGGTTGAAATCAATAATAATAAAAGTGTAATAACATAAATTAATTTAATTTTACTTTTTAACATAAAAACATCCTTCCTTTGTGTGATTTTTAATATATTTTATTTAATTATTATAATATAAGAAATTACTGTTTTCAATAAAGTTACGAAAATGAAATAAAATTGTAATATTTAGTGGAAAAAAATAAAAAAATGTGATAGTATTGAAAACAATATTAAAATTTTTTTAGAGAGGATTATAGTAATAATGAGAAATTTATTAGGAATTGTTTTATCTTATGTATTTATAGCTATTATTATAGTAGCAGCAAAATTTTTTGAAAAAGCAGGGAAAGAAGCAAGTAGAAAGTTTATACATATAATGTTATCAAATTGGTGGTTTTTAGCTATGTATTTTTTTGATAATGTGATTTGGGCAAGTGTTGTACCACTTAGTTTTGTGATAATTAATTATATATCATATAAAAAGAATTTAATTTCTGTTATGGAAAGAGATGAAACAGAAAAAGACGGATTAGGAACAGTTTATTATGCAATTTCTTTGTTTTTAATTTCAATCTTTACATTTGGAGTAATTAAAAGACCAGAAATAGGATTATGTGCTATTTTAATAATGGGATATGGAGATGGATTAGCTGCAATTATAGGAAGAAGTATTAAAAGTTTGCCATATAAAATAGGAAAAACAAAGAAAACATTAGCTGGTTCTGCAACAATGTTATTTATATCATTCTTTATTGTTGCCATTTTCTTAGCAAGTATACAATCACCATTATGGATGTTAAAATCAATCTTAATGGCTATAAGTGTAACAATATTAGAAGCAGTATCAATTAAAGGAACAGATAATATAACAGTGCCAGTATTTGCGTGTTTGTTATTAACAACAATGGTATAGTGGAGGAATTAAAATAAAATGTCAGAAAAAATTTTGGATGGAATTTATAATCCACAAGATTTAAAAAAATTAAATTATAAACAAAAAGAAATACTATCAAAAGAAATAAGAAATGATGTTATAGATATAGTTTCAAAAACAGGAGGACATCTAGCATCTAATTTAGGAGTTGTAGAACTTACAATTGCACTTCATAGTGTATTTAATATGCCTAAAGATAAAATAGTATGGGATGTAGGTCATCAGACTTATGTGCATAAAATATTGACAGGACGAAAAGAAAAGATGCAAACATTAAGACAATTAAATGGAATTGCAGGATTTCCAAAGTCAAAAGAATCTGAATATGATAGTTTTGATACAGGACATAGTAGTACATCAGTATCAGTAGCACTTGGAATGGCAAGAGCAAGAGATATAAAAGGTGAAGACAACAATGTTATTGCAGTTATTGGTGATGGAGCGTTAACAGGGGGAATGGCATTAGAGGCATTA
Organism: Clostridiaceae bacterium; assembly: GCA_012513065.1. GTDB lineage: Bacteria > Bacillota > Clostridia > TANB77 > CAG-508 > UMGS1663. The sequence continues at coordinate 7,747 of JAAZCX010000055.1, forward strand.
GATGATGCAGGAAGTAGTAAAACAAGACTAATTATTGTATTAAATGATAATGAAATGAGTATTTCAAAAAATGTGGGTGGAATTTCAAGATTTTTAACAAGAATAAGAACAAAAAAATTCTATAAAAAGTCCAATAATTTTATTAGAAAAATATTAGAAAGAATACCTGGATTTGGACAATTGATTATTCATATAGCAAGAAGAATAAAATATAGTATAAAACAATTAATGATTCCAAATATGTTTTTTGAAGATTTGGGATTTAAATATTTAGGTCCAGTTGACGGGCATGACATAGAAAGAATAGAATGGATATTAAAATTAGCTAAAAAAGAAAAAGAACCAGTAGTAGTTCATATTATTACAAAAAAAGGAAAAGGATATGAACCAGCAGAAAAAAATCCAGATTTATTCCATGCAACAGCAGGATTTGAAAAAGAAACAGGAAAATCTATAAAAGAAAAAGAAAAAGATTATTCAGAAGTATTTGGAAAAAAACTAGTAGAATTAGCAAAAAAAGATGAGAAAATAGTAGCAATTACAGCAGCTATGAAAGATGGAACAGGTTTAAATGAATTTAAGAAAGAAATACCTAAGAGATTTTTTGATGTAGGTATAGCAGAACAACATGCAATTACAATGGCAGCTGGTATGGCAAAAGAAGGATTTAAACCAGTTATTCCAATATATTCATCATTTTATCAAAGAGCTTATGATCAAGTAATTCATGATGTTTGCATTCAAAATTTACCAGTTATAATGTGTGTAGATAGAGCAGGAATTGTAGGAAATGATGGAGAAACACATCAAGGAATATTAGATTTATCTTTCTTTAATATAATACCTAATTTAACAATAATGGCACCGAAAGATTTTAAAGAATTAGAAAATATGTTAGAATATGCTTTGAAATTAAATTCACCAGTAGTTATTAGATATCCTAGAGGAACAGAATCAAAACAAGTAAAATTTGAAGATAAACAAAAAATAGAACTAGGAAAATCAGAAATATTAAAAGAAGGAAAAGATGTTACTATTTTAGCAATAGGAAAAATGGTAGCAAAAGCATATGAAATACAAGAAAAATTAAAAGAGAAAAATGTAAGTGCAGAAGTTATAAATACTAGATATTTAAAACCATTTGATGAAGAAACAATTAAAAAATCTATTATAAAAACAAAAAAAGTAATTACAATAGAGGACAATATTCTTAAAGGTGGGCTTGCAACAAATGTAGAAGAATTAATAATAAAAGATAAAATTGAAAATGTAGAATTAAAAACATTTGGATATCCAGATGAATTTATAAGACATGGAAAAATAAAAGAAATAGAAAAAATATATGGACTAGATATAGAAAACATATTGAGTGAAATATTAAAAATATAAAGGATTATATTATGGATAAATCTATCTTAAACAAATATAATAATCAAGAAGAAAAGCTAATCTTATCTAAAGTAATGGATAAGATTAGCTTTTGTGAAAAGAGAAATCAAATACAAGTAACAGACTTTTTAGATTTAGCTAAACAAGAATTAATAAAAAAATTTCTAATAAAACAAAATGTAAATAATGTGAAATTTTTTGGTGGTATAGAAGGAACAGAAAGAAAAGCATTATTAATATATCCAAATAAAATAGAAAATTTAATAAATGATAATAAAGTTAGTTTTGATGAATTTATTAAAGTAATACGAATCACATTACCTAACGAAAATATAGGACAATATGAACATAGAAATTATTTAGGAGCACTTATTAAATTAGGAATAAAAAGAGAAAAAATAGGAGATATACTAGTTGATAAAAATGGTGCTGATATAATAATAAGTAAAGAAGTAGAAAAATTTTTAATTAGTAATTTATCTGAGTTAACAAGATTTCAAAAAGCAGAAATAAAAACAATAAAATTAAATGAAATAAAAAAAGTAGAACAAGAAAAAGAAACAATAAAAATAACAGTATCATCTATGAGATTAGATAATATTATAGCAGAATTAGCACATTGCTCTAGATCTAAAGCAGAAGAAATTTTAGAAGATCAAAGAGTATTTGTGAATTATGAAAATATAACAAAAGCTACTAAAGAAATAAAACAGAATGATAAAATTACAATAAGAGGCAAAGGAAGATTTGAAGTAAAAGAAATAACAGGAAATACCAAAAAAGGAAAAATAATAATACAAGTAGAACATTAAAATATATTGCTAAAAAAATTAAAGAATGTTAAAATAAATAATATAAAAAAACATATTAAACAAAGGAGAAAAAATGGTAAAAAAGATATTAAAAAGTAAAGTGTTTTTAGTAATAACAACAATAATATTAACAGCAGGAACAACAGTATTTGGAGCAATAGTATATAATGCAAATCAAATAGGATATACACCAAGCGATGCATCATGGAGTGTAAACTCAGTAGATACAGCATTAAATAGTTTATATGTTAATTCAAATAATTTTAAAAGTTTGATAGCCACTGCAATAACAAATAAAGGAATAGCGACTAGTGTAACAGATTCAGCACAAACTATGGCAACAAACATTAGCAATATCTCATCGAGAACAGCATCAGGAATGGATTTGTTATGGGAAAACCCTAATCCAACATTAACGTTTGCGGCTCAAACAATAGCACTTGATTTAAGCAAATATGAAGGTGTAATGATAGAGTTTCAAAAAAGTGATGTCTTAAAAATACTTAGAACATGTTGTTCTATATCTGATACAGGATGGATTATATGTTCATGTAATGGTGGAACAAAATACAGATCATATGTACCTAATAGTACAGGAATAACTTTTGCTGCTGGAGGAAGTCATACAATTTGGGACCAAGGAACAGCTGATAACAACAGTAGTATTCCATATAGAATTTATGGAGTCAAAAAAATGATTTATGATAGTCAATCAGGATCAAGTTTTGGAATGAATCTTATATGGCAAAATCCTAATCCAACAACAGCATTTGGTGTTCAAACGGTAGCACTTAATTTAAATGGATACGAAGGAGTAATGGTAGAATATGCAAATAGTGAGAGTAACAAATCATGTGCAGCTATGTCTTCTCAAGGATGGTGTTTGACTACATGTGGTGGTGGAAGAAAATATAGATCATATGTGCCTGACACTTCTGGAGTAACTTTTAGTGCTGGAGGAAGTCATACAATTTGGGACCAAGGAACAACTGATAATGCTAGTACTATTCCATATAGAATTTATGGAATAAAAGTAATACCAGAATAAAAAGAAAAGGAAAAATAATAATACAAGTAGAACATTAAA
>JAAZCX010000007.1 GCA_012513065.1 Clostridiaceae bacterium
AATAAAAGCCATCTTTTCACACTCCTTATCTATTAATAGAATAACATATTATAGTTCAAAAAAAAAGAGTCAAAATTGACTCTACTTTTAATTATATTGTATTGGATCAAGTTTATAAGTAACTTTCTCACCATTTTCAAGTTTAAAGGTTAAAACAGTTCTAATTAAAACAGTTTTGTCTGATTGAACAGCGTTATAAGCTGTTCTTAATCTATCTTGAACATTATGTTCTTGCATACTTACAACAACATCTTTTTGAATAGTACCAGCTGTTTCAAAATAATTAGTTAATATTTTTCCACCGTTAGCATTTAACATTCCATAAAAGGTAGTTGTTTTATTTGTAAAAATAAAATCTTTTAAGAAACTATATTCTTCTTGTGCATATGTTGAATTTGATGAAACATAGCCTGGATACTTAACAAGATTTGCTAAAACATAAGCTCCACCATCAATACTATATTCATATTGAATTTTGATTTGACTTGGATTATTTACAACAAAGTCTCTATTAAACGAAATGTTAAATCCATTATATTTTGTTTCATCATTAGGATTGTAAACAGATAATTGTTTAATTAAAGGTTTAACTATAACTTCTCTTTTAATATTTGCAGTATTAAAACCATCAGTAATTGAATAATTCAATTCATAAGTTCCTTCTACATTTACATTAACAGAACCCGTTTTAATTACGTTTTCTAAAGATAAAGTTGCATAATTATCAGATACAGAAGCAACTCCTGGATCAGTAAAACTTTCCCCTAAAACTATTTCCATATCTCCACCATTTAAAGTTATAATTGGCTCTGTAGAATCTACAACATTCACTGTTCTAGTTACTTCGTCAGCTATATTACCTGCTGTATCAGTAACGTTGTATCTCACTATATATTTTCCTAACAAAGAAGTAGCAACATTAGAATTTACAGTAGCAATTAAATTGCTATCACAATTATCAGAAACTTTGGAACCAGCATCTGTATAAATTGAATTAACTTCAATATTAATTGTTGCATCTCCTATTAAACTAATAACTGGTTTGGTTGTATCTTGAACATAAATAAAATTATATTTATAAACTGAATTTCCTGATTGATCACGATAATAATAATCTATACGATATTTTCCCACTTTACTTAAATCAACACTTGTTTCATAAGTATATTTTGGTACTATTTCTAAATTACCATCATCACCAGCACGAAATCTAATTGTATAACATTCATTATATGGACTTGTTGAACATTTAGAATCAATAGTTATTGTTTTATCTTCTGATCCCAAATCTTTAACTAATACATCAGTTGTTGGATTATAAGTGCCAGTTTGAGCTTCATATACTTTTAAATGATCTGAACGATTTCCTAAAATAATTATTGGTGCTGTAGTATCTCCAACAACAACTGTTCTAGTTACTTCATCAGCTATATTACCTGCTGTATCAGTAACATTATATTTAATTGTATAAGTACCTAATTTAGTTAAATCTAAATCTGAAGTAATAATTGCTTCTAAACCTTCATCAACATTATCAGTTACTACTGCACCTAATTCTTCATATTCAGTTCCAAATTCAACAAAGATTTCAGAATCTCCATTAAGAGTAATAATTGGTTTTGTGTTATCAACGGTTACTTTCCATAAATTACTCCATAAACTTTCATTTCCAGCTTGATCTACTGATTTAACTCTCCACCAAAACGTATCGTTTGATATATTAGTAGCTGTTTTAGAATGATTTGGTGCATTAATAGTTTGTTTATGTCTTAAAGTAGTTGCACTTTCATTACGATAACTTTCATACATATATTTTACTGCATCTGGAATACTATTCCATGAATTAGTAATAACATCCCCTTTTATAATAGCTTCATTAAGAGGTGATGTTAATATTGGTGCTTCAGGTGCTGTTTTATCTATATTATCTACTACAGCTGTAGCTGTTCCTTCGTTTCCAGCTGCATCAACAAATGTGAATTCAAATGTATTATTTTCAGTAAATATATATGTATTATTACCTTCATTATTTGTTATAGTTACTTCTTCATCTGTAGTTAAAGTTGCAACAACATCTGTATTTGTTGGATCTATTATATCATAAATTATTGTCCCAGTTGGACTTGCTTTATCTATATTATCTACTACAGCTGTAGCTGTTGCTTCATTTCCTGCTTCATCAGTAAATGTAAATTCAAATGTTCCATTATCAGTAAATGTATATATTGCTTTTCCTTCATTATTTGTGATTGTTACTTCTTCATCAGTTGTTAAAGTTGCAATTACATCTTTATTAGTTGGTTCTGTTATATAATAAGTTATTGTTCCAATTGGACTCACTTTATCTATGTTAGTAATAACTACTTCTTTTTCACTTCTGTTCCCAGCTGCATCAATTGCAACAAAAGTAAAACTACCGTTATCAGTAAATGTATAACTAGTTCTATTTAATGTTCCTTCATTTGTTGTTGCTGTTACAACAATATCTTGATTAGTAGGTGTTGTTATATAATTCGAAATTGTAATAATAGGTGCTGTAACATCTACATAAGTTTGAGTTCGAGATGGAATAATTTGATTTTCATCACCTAACTCTTCTTCAATTGGTTCTCCTTCTTTTTCTTCATCTAAAGGTATTTCTTTTTTGATGGTTTCATTCTCATCAATAATTTTTTCTTCTTCATTATTGCCAGTTGTTTGTGCAAAAGTAAAAACGCCTAAAAATAACACAATGATTGCTAATAATGCTACGAAGAACTTTCTGTTTTGCATATTTTAAACCTCCCTTATTGTTTTTAAAAATACAAA
>JAAZCX010000056.1 GCA_012513065.1 Clostridiaceae bacterium
TAAGTAATCCATATACAACTACTCCCGTATATACAGCAGTATCTTCTTCAACACAAATGAATACATATTTATCTTATATGTTAAGCTCGAGTTCATATTTCAATCCAATAACTCATTTTAGATTAAAACAAGGAAATTATGCAGGAACAGTAAGTGATCAAACAGATCCATTATTAGTGCAAGATGCAGTATGGTGTTCAGAATTTAATCACGGAAGAATATTAGAAAATCCGCAAATAGCAATAGAGTTGCTAAATGAATCAAAAGAATATGAAAACTATGCAAATAGATTACAAAATTATAGTGCAAATTTTGTTAATTCTAATCCAAAGGTAATCGTAAATAGAAATTCAGGGAAATATATAATTGGACCATATAAAATTAATTATCCAGATGATACAAGATTTTCTTATATACAAGATATTTATATAACAGATGAAAATGGAAACAGAATAACAGACTCATCAAATATAAAAATAATTACAACTTCAGACAATACTGTATATCCAAAATCTAATGAATCATTTTTTATCGAATTTGATAAAAGCGTAGGAGAAAATCATACAAAGGTAAAAGTTAAAGCAGAATTTGCATATTTGTCTTTAACACAATCAACATATACAGAATATAAAGGCACAGGAGAAATTTATCAATTAGTTGGTAGATATAGCGAAACAAGTGGAAGACATCAATATGATACTAGTGAAGTGTGGGTAACAGATACAGAATATAGAGAGGTAGAAGTACCAGGACAATATAATCCAGATGGTACAACTGCAACAGAATGGAAAGAGGTTGTAGTTGGTACACATATTGTTTATCAACCAATGTATTGCTCAACATCAACAATTAGTGGAACAATAAGAAGTGAAAAAATTGGAGAGTACGATCCGCAGGATTTAATAGTATTAAATTCTGTAACAAGAAATTGGAAAAGTGATGAAATTGCATCATCATTAGAAACTTTAGATTTAACAATGAATTTGGGTGGAATTGTTTGGGAAGATACAAAACTTGGTAAAGAAGATGTATCAAATGGAATAATAGATAGAGCTGAAAAGAAAGTAAAAAATGTAACTGTTGAATTATACGATGCTTCAAATAATACATTAGTAACAAATTCTACAGATGCAAATTTTAGAAATCCAACAAAAACAGATGAAGAAGGAAATTATAGATTTAACGGAATAAATTCAATGCATAAATATTATGTGAAATTCATATATAATGGACAATATTATCAACCAACTACTTATACTTCACCAGCAGATGCAACTAATGGATGGGGTAAAGGTAACTGGCAAACAAATTCAAATGCTACTGATATAAAAACAGAAAGACAAAGTTATAATGAAAAATTTGCATCAATTGGCTCAAGTCCAAATTGTTATGGACAAAATAAAAGAACATTTACAAAACAAGAATTATTAGGCTATACACTTAAATCAAATGGAGAGTATGAAAAGACAAGAGATGCAGTAATCGATGAATTTGGAAATGTAATTTTAGAAACTTCTTCTGATGAAACAACAAAACAAATGATTGAATATGCAAAAGATTGTAGAATTAATGCATATACAGGAAATGGATCAGGAAGTTTTGATTCATACCCAACACCAAATATCTTTGTAATAGATAATGGAATTAGTTATGAATTTAGAATATTAGATTCAAATTATGGAACATCCGGAATGAGAACTGCAGATATAGGATTGTTATATCCTTCAGCATATTATATTAATCTAGGATTAAATCCAAGAGAAGAATCAGACTTAGCAGTTAAGAAAGATATTAGTAAAGTTACATTAGAAATTAATGGACAAACACACGAATATACTTATAATACATTAGAAGACAAAGAAAATGCAGATCAACAATGGGAAATTAATGTAAGACTTTCAGATGCATATTATGATGCAAACTACTCAAGAGAATTATACAAATCAGATTACTTATATAAAGCAAGTAACTATGGTGAAAACCACGAAGCTTATGGAAAAACAGAAGCAGGTGAGTTAGAAACATATGTAACATACAAAATTATGGTACGTAATCAAGCTTTAAGTATAAAAACTAGAGTAGATGAAATCGTAGATTACTATGATCAAGATTATGATTATATAGATAATCGTTCATATATTGAAATCAAGAGAGGTAGCAACGAAGGTAAATACAGAGTAAATGCAGAAACTACAAGTAAATATGGACAAAATACTGAAACAACTTTAACAGGATATGATAAACTTTATATTAGAGGAGTAGGATCAAATACTCAAAAAGTAGATGATGCTGGAGAAAATGTTGGAGAACCAATTTCAGATGGAATTTATCTAGAAGGTGGACAAACAGCATATGTATACTTAACATTTAAAGTTAAGAAAGATGTTAGAGATGGAGAAAAATGGCTAAAATTAGATGAAGACATATTAACAGGAAATGTAGCAGATTTTGGTGTAGGTAAAGAAAATATAGTAGAAGTTAATGGATATTCAACAATATATGCAGATGGAACAAAAGTACCAAACGTTGGAGATGTATCTGGAAAACCAGCAGGTATTATAGATCACGATTCAACACCAGGTAACTTAAACCCATCAGATGTACCAAAGGATGGAACAATAAACTTCAATAATTTCGAAGATGATACAGATAAATCACCAAATATTCGTATAAGATTATACCGTGACGATGAAGCAAACAGAGTAATAGCAGGAAGTGTATGGGAAGATTCAAGAACAGAAGAATTACAAGCTGCAACAACAATCGGAGATGGTATAAGAAAAGAAGGCGAAACATTAATTAATGGTGTAAAAGTACAATTAGTAGAATTAATGGATAATGGAACAGAATTCGTATGGAGAGAATTCGAAAACGGTTCTGGAACAGCAAGCAAAACATCACCAATTATAAATGCAATTATAAATGAAACAAATTTAATAAGTGATTATCAATTTGCAGACTCACATGATGGAACATACGCATTTAAGTCATTTGTACCAGGTAAATATGTAGTAAGATTCACATATGGAGATTCAGAAAGAACTGTATTAACAAAAGATGTAAATACAGCAGTAAATAAAACATTAGAAAAAGTTGGATTAAATACTAAATCATATAATGGTCAAGACTTTAAATCAACTACTTATCAAGAAGGAATAGAACAAAACAAAGAATATGCATGGAGAAAAGCATCTACATGGAAAGAAGGACAAGAAACATTAGGAAATCTATTAACAACAGTAACTACTTACAAACAAGATGCATCAAATAATGAAACTGCAAATGCAGTAACAAACCAATTAAAAGCATATTTATATGATATTACAGCTTCAGACTTAAAAACAGACGTATCTGATGCAAAAGATATTGAAAGCATAAGAAATAAAGTAATTGATTACTCAGATAATGATGCAATTAACCATATTGCAGAAGTATTAGCATCATATAGAGAATTACCAGAATATCTAGGAACAGGTTATAATAAAACACAATTACAATCTTTATTAGACGAATTAATGGCACAAACACAAATGACAGCTGAAACAGGTTTAATTGTAGTAGAATTTGAATATGATAAAGATGAATCAAACAACCAAGTTGTTGATAACAGAGCATCATATAAAATTCAAAATGTAGACTTAGGACTAGAAGAAAGACCAAAAGCACAACTTGTAGTTAATAAAGAAGTAACAAATGTAAAACTTACATTAGCAGATGGATCAATCCTATTTGACGCAAAATCTACAGCAAGCAATGTATTATGGAGAGATCATAAAGCATATGAAGTTGGATATAATGGAAACTTTATGGATCCAAACAAATTTGGTAATATACTAAATATTAGAAACAAAAACTTAACTAAATTTGGATTAATCCAAGTAAGTATGGATGAAGAACTAATGCATGGTGCTACAATACAAATTTCTTATAACGTAACAGTAAGTAACATAGGAGAAGTAGATTATAAAGACAATAGTTTCTATTATAAAGGAAATGTATCAGACGTAAGTAAAGTAGTTACAACAAAAGCAAACCAAGTAATAGACTATGTAGCAAATAACTTACAATTCTATGCAAAAGATAATAGCAATTGGAGCGTAATTAGCAAAGACGATTTATTATCACAAGGATTAGTAAATACAGCATTATCTACACAGTTAGATAAGTATAATACAATCATTGTTACAGATAAATTATCAAACAATTTAGTACCAAATAAATATAAAGATAAAGTAAATGGAAGCACTGTAGACTCTGTAACTGTACCATTAGTATTAACACAATTAATAACATCAGAAAATGAAACAGACGATTTAACATATAGAAATATAGTTGAAATTGCAAAAACAAGTAATACAGTAGGTAGAAAGAACGAATACTCTGTAGTCGGAAACCAAGACCCAACATTAGATCCTCAAGAATTAGATTCTGA
>JAAZCX010000057.1 GCA_012513065.1 Clostridiaceae bacterium
GCATATATCTGCTTAAATTACTACCTCTAATAAAAGCATACCTTGAATGTTGATTATTATCTTTACCAACAAACACAACATTACCATTTGATTTTTGTTCATATATTAAGTCATTATCAATACATTCTTGAATAATAGATTCATCTATTCCTCTACTAATTAAATAATGTTTAGCCTTATCATTATTATCTGACTTTTCTGGCATAATAAGTTTATCTACTTTAACTTTATCTTGATAATTAATAAAAGCAGTTGGTGCATATTCCAACTGCTTTGTTAATAAATTCATAGCTTCTGTAAATGAATATTCTTCAACTTGAATTAAATATTCTAATGCAGTTTTACCTCCAATTCCTCTTGAAAACCAATACCACATTCCATTACTTATTTTCAAACTATCATGTGTCCTTGTACAATAAGTACCTCTCGAAAAATAAACAACTTCTTCTGGATTGGTTGCCTTTAAGAATGTTAGTAAATCTATTTTTTTAACTTTTTCAATTGTTTCTGGAGAAAAATATGCCATTTTGTAACCTACCTTTCTCTATCATTTTTCCTTTTATCTTGTTCATCTTTTAATTCTAGAAAATAATCATTTATATTATCTTCTAACAATTGATTTATATTTATATCAGAATCCATCCAATCATCATACAATTCTTGTAATGGTTGTGATTTTTTATTTAGTCTTTTAATATCTTCAATGTCATATATCAAACATTCTGGATAAAAGTTACAAATCATTTCTTCTTTTAATGCTAATTGATAAGCATTATTCATTATTTCTTCTGGTGTTTTACTTTTTAAAGAATCCTTGTAATCTTTTAACTCTTTTTCCATTTTTGAATATAATTCTTGTCTAATTTTTTCTTCCATAGTATCCTCCTATCTTGTATATTCTGGATTATTATGATGAGGATTGTCTCCTTCATCTGGTTCTCCATCTACTATTTCATTATCTTTTTGATTCATATTTAACAATATATTTAATTCATCTAATCTTTTTGATTTTGTTTTTAATTCTTCCTCTTGTGGGAATGGTCTTTTTGACTCAATTCTCGCATTCTCAAACTGCTTATTTGTTTCTTCTAACATTGACTCACAATTCTTTAATTTATCTTCTAATCCATCTAAAACATTGTCTATACGAGTTATATTTCCATACACATCATTTCCAAGTCTAACTTGATATGTTATATTGTTTTTCATATTTAAGATATATTCTTTTGATATAGTATCAAAATACAATTCCATTTTAAAACCTCTATATTCTCCAATTGATATAGGTGTAGGATTAGACATTGACTTACATACTTCAATTATTTTTTCTCCTGCAACTTTTTTGTCATCATAGACAATATCATTAATTTTCATTGGATTAAATACATCTTCTCCTATTAATGTTTTATCTTTTAAGTATGCAATATCTTCTTTAATATTATTAACTCTTAACTCTAATCTTTTTATTTCATTAGGATAATATTTAATGACTTTATCTTCAATATCATATATCTGGCTTAAATGACTTTGTTTTAATAATTTCAATTTTGCTACTTGAGTATCTAAATCAGTCTTTTCAATTATTAACGGATTTCCTGCAGCTAGTGCTTTAATTTCTGCATAAGATAATGCAGTTTCATCTATATCTTCTGCACTTCTTACTGGTGTTTTAGATGTCATTATTTGAGATATAAATCTTTGTTTATTTTCCACTAACTGATAAAGATATGCATCAAAAGTTTTCTCTGTTACATATCTAAAAATTCCTACCTCTGGATTCATATTTCCTTGACGGATTATTCTTCCACTTCTTTGTATTAAATCACTAGGTCGCCACGGACAGTCTAAATCATGAAGTGCAATTAATCTATCTTGACAATTTGTTCCTGCTCCCATCTTTTGAGTTGAACCAATTAATACTCTAACTTGTCCTTTTCTTACCTTTGAAAATAATTCTTTTTTCTTAACTTCGTTGTCGGCTTCGTGTATAAATGCTATTTCTTGTTCTGTTATTCCATTTTCAATTAATTTATTTTTTAAATCAGAATAAACATTAAATGTTCCATCTGCTTTTGGTGTAGATAAATCACAAAATACTAATTGAGCAGATTTCTTATCAGTATTCTTTTCCCAAATGTTATAAACATTGTTAGCACAAGTTGCTACTTTACTTTCTTCAAAGTCTGGCAACATTTCATTAATAAGTCTTTGATCTAATGCTAATTTTCTACCATCATTTGTAATCTTTAACATATTATCTATACTTGAATCTACCATTTTATTTCTAACTCTTTCTGCTCTATTTGCTAAATCTTTAACCATTTCTTCTTGTATCTCACTAGGCTTTATAACTATATTAGTATAATTTGCTTTTGGTACTGGAAGATTAAGCATATCGGAAGTTTTAATATCTGCTACTTCCTTAAACATATTCATTAATTCTGGTAGATTATAAAATTTTGCAAATCTTGTTTTGGCTCTATAACCTGTACCTTCTGGTGCAAGTTCTATTGCAGTAACTGTTTCTCCAAATGTTGAAGCCCAAGCGTCAAAATGTTGTAATTTATTTACTTCTAATGTGTGGTATTGTAGGTATCTTTGCATTGTATAAAGTTCTACC
>JAAZCX010000058.1 GCA_012513065.1 Clostridiaceae bacterium
CAAACAATTGGCAGAATTAGAAGAATGCCACAAGCACATCATTATGATAATGTATTACTTGATAATTGCTATTTATATACTTTTGATGAAAAATATGAAGAAACAGTTAAACAAGAATTAGGCAATAATGCTTATGATACTAAAATAGTATTTTTAAAAAATGAATATAAAGAATTTATTTTAAAAAAAATTACCTTTGATAATTCATTTGATGGATTTGATGAAAGACAAACATTTAATATATTACATGAGTATTATATAGATAAATATAAATTAACAAGTAAAAAAGTTGATAATAAAACTATATTAGAAGCTAACGATTATACATTTAAAGATACAATTGATAAATATATTGTTCAAGATAAAATTGTTAGATTAGATTCTAATGAATTAGAAAATGCTAATCGAATTAATGTTTCTTCTGTTGTAAGTACAAACAAAAATGGATTTGAATTAAGACATTCAATAAATGTTATTTCATCTAAAATTGGAATGCGTTATGATAGGACAAGATTAATGCTGGAAAGAATGTTTTTTAGAGGTAAATTATTTACAAAGAAATTTGTTGATTTAAGTTTAATAGAATTCTATGCTTTTGTAATAAATAATGAAGATGTTTTAAAACATGATTTTGAAGAAGCCGTATCTCAAAAAGCAAGACAAATAAAATTAAAACTTGATGAATTAAAAATAACTGATTGGAAAGCACCAGAAATGGATTATATAAAATATGATCCTAAAATGAAAGATACAACCATTTATGAAAAATCAATTTATATGAACTATCCTAATAGTACAATAAAATCAAAATCTGAAAGAATGTTTGAATACTTTTGTGAAAACAATGAAAATATTAAATGGTTTTATAAAAATGGTGAATCATCAAGTGATTATTTTTCAATTGTTTATATAGATGCAGTAAACCATAAATGGCACTTCTACCCTGACTTTATAGTATGTGATAAGAATAATAAAATATGGATTATTGAAACTAAAGGTGGGGAATCTGCTAGTGGAGATTCAAAGAATATTGATATAAAAGTAGAAAATAAATTTGAAGCATTAAAGGAATATGCTAATAAGTATAATGTTAATTTTGGGTTTGTTAGAGACTATGATAAAAATGAATCTTTATATTTATGTAATACTGAATATACAGAAGATATGGAAAATAAGAATTGGATATTATTAAATGATTTTTTTGAGGAGGCATAATAGTGAATATAATTAAGGAAATATTACCATACGTTGTTTCAATATCAGCCAGTATATTTACTTATATACAAACTAAGAAAAAATTGAAACAAGAATTAGAAATTGTAAAAACCAATAATAATCATGAAATAGATAAATTAATGAAACAACATAAAATTGATATTGAAAATCTAAAAGAAACACATAGATTAGAAATGAAATTAAAAGATAAAGAATATGAACATGAAAAGGAAATTATTCAATTAAAAAGTAAAACTATAATAGATGAAAAAGGACAAGAAGCAATGAACACAGCAATGTCTAGTGTAATGGGAAATATAGTTAATGATATTGTTTCTGGAAAAATTTCCACAGATAAAATTAATGAATTATCTCAACAATTTAAAAATAAACAAAATTAATAGGTAAAGGAGTAAAACTATGCATACATGGTCTGAAGAACCTAAAAAAAATATATATCAACATTTAGATATGTTAACGTATCCTAAAAATTGTGAAAAATTATTAAGTGGAAAAATAAATTCAAAAAGAACTATTATTCCTCAGAAGAATTTAAAGAAAAAATCTAAAGAAATATCATTTTGTTTAAAACAAGGAATAGAATTTTTTAAAAACGCAGAATATGCTGATATTTCAATCGTTCCTTTATTATTATATTATGGTATGTTATCTTTTTCTAAAGCATTGATTATCTCAAATTCAACTGAAGAAATATATTTGGATGACATTAAATATCATGGTTTAACAACAAGGACAAAAAACGAAAAACAAAAAATACAAAAAAACAATAAGAAAAACTGGAGTTTACTTAATGAATATGCAAATGTTAATGATGGAGTTTTTTTAGAACTATCTAAATTATTTTCCCAAGAATTTAATAAAAATATAATTATCAAATTAAAGGATACATTATCATCAGTTCCAGAATTAAAAACACTAATTGACAAGTTAAATATATTTGAATCTAATAGTATTAATTGTTATAGTGAAATAAATTATAAAAATGATGCAGTAGACTTTGGAATATATACATATGACATTACAAAATTAGAAAAAAAATGCCCTAAAATTAAAAAAGATTTTATTAAATCTAAAATGCATGGAAGTAATGCTTTTACACAATATAGTTCCAATATAAATATTTCACCTGATAATTTTACATATTTTTATAATTACTCATCAGTTATTGGTGGAAGGTATTTCGTTTTTCCTATTAACGTAATAGAAGGTACAAAGAAAAAAAGTATATTAATAAATCAAATTTTAATTGACTATGTAAATTTCTTTATTTTAAGTGAACAAGTAAGATATCATCAAGATAATTGGAATAAAATTTTATCAGGTGAAAATGATGCACTTATAAGTATAATTAAAATATATGTTGAATGTGTAAAAAGAAGATTTCCTAATTTGATATTAAATTATTTATTCAATGAATCATTTTCATATGGTTCTCCAGCATATTTAAATTGAATTATTGATTTTTTTAATAAATCATTATATAATCATATACAGAAAAGAGAACTACATATATAGTTCGTAACCTGTACTAGATTCGCTCCAAAATAAAACAACTTCCAATGTTTAAGTTTGGAAGTTGTTTTATTATTTTTCTAAATTCTTTCATTGTTTTTATATGTTTACTATTATTTATATTCATCCAACCATATTCAATATTTTCATTCATGTATGTTAATATATCTTGTGGTGTTTTAATTTCTTCAATTTCCAATACATTATCTTCCATAAAACTAATTTTAAGCTATTAAATAAAATACTAAAATTACAATCTTTTTTTCTAGGATATAATAATACACCATTTAATATTTCTCAATTAAGATTATAAGAGATTGGTTTTTCTTGTTTTTATAACATAAAAAAACAACTTACAAAACTTATTAGCTTGTAAGTTGTTTTATTTTGGAGC
>JAAZCX010000059.1 GCA_012513065.1 Clostridiaceae bacterium
ATTATGTGCATTTAAAATTCCTCACTTTGTTGTGTGTCTAACTTATCTTTAATTCTATATGATGGGCCAGTAATGTTAAAAATATAAGAGTAATGAAGTATTCTATCTAATATTGCTTTTGTTATCATTTCATCTTGACCTAAAATATTTGGCCATTTGTCAAAAGTTAAATTACTTGTAAAAATTGTAGATCTTTTTGTATATCTTTTATCAATTAGTTGAAAAAATAATTTAGCCTCTAATGGTGATACTTCATTAAATCCAACTTCATCTATAATTAAAAGTTTATATTTGAAATACAGCTTTAAGCGTTTTTCAATTGTTCCTTCTGTGTATGCTTGTTTCAAATTCTGAATAAGCTTGGTGAATTTTATGAAGTAAACACTGTTTCTTTGTACTGCTACTTCATATCCTATTGCCACTGATAAATGCGTTTTACCAACCCCTGGATTTCCTAAAAATATAATATTGATTGCTTCTGTATAAAAGTCGGATTTGCTGATTGCTCTTATTTTCTCTTCATTTACATTTGGTTGAAAAGAAAAATCATAATCATCAATTTTTCTTATAAAGGGAAATGCCGCAACTTTGACATTATAAAGTTTATTGTTTTCTTCCTTTGCTTCAACTTCTTTTTTTAATACTTTATATAGTCCTTTAATTTCACTTTGTGATATACCGTCATTGATATGAAGCTCCTTTAAATATGAGTGTGCTGACTTTAATTTCAAATATACTAATTGATCAAGTACTTCATTAATCATATCTAATATTCCTCATTTCATTCATTATTATTTCATTTCTCTTATTGGTGTCTTCTTTAATGTCGTACTTCAAGTTATGTTGTTCTAAAATGTTCAGCTTGTTATTTGTTATTTGGTGCACAGCTACTATTCTATTATGATAGTATATGTGTAGTTGACCGGATTTAATAATAAGGTTCACTTTTAAACCTATTAATCTTTTAGGTACTGAATATTTATTAGAACGATAAGATATAAGTGATTCCTTAGA
This sequence comes from Clostridiaceae bacterium, assembly GCA_012513065.1. Classification (GTDB taxonomy): domain Bacteria; phylum Bacillota; class Clostridia; order TANB77; family CAG-508; genus UMGS1663. Next base: position 1,015 of record JAAZCX010000059.1, read on the forward strand.
TACGGCAACTGATTTTAGAGATAGGTGATATTTTTCTTGTATACTCTGTGATGGGAGTGGAAGAAAATTACCTCTCTCTTTTTTTAATAATACAATCCTTGGTAGATTTGTTGCTTGAGACACACTGTGGTTGTCTTCATCATTGATGATTTTCAACTTATCATGTACATCTAATAAGTCTTTATACGTTCCATTATAATTTTCTAATTGTGATGGTTTTTTATTTTGTGTTTCTGTTTTACCCTTAGTTTCTGGTCGATATGGAACACATGGTTTACATAAAATATTATATTCCTTTAGAAACTCTGTAAATTTTATATTAAGAATTGCGTCTTTATATTTAGTCCTAGGGCTATCCACCAAGCATTTAATGTTATCAATCACAAGCTCTTTAGGTACACCACCAAGCTTCTCAAATGTTCCTGCTAAGAAACTTATAATAGTTTCATACTTTGTATCAAGGACAATCTCTCTAAAGTTATATCTTGAAAATCCAAGGGTAAGTGTTGCAATATTTACTCGCTCAATTTCACCTGTTTCATAAATGATTTTAACCTTTTCTTTTAAATCAAATTGAGCTTGAACACCAGGACCAGTTTCAAATCTTTCGTAAAATTTTTGAATCTTCTTTCTAATAAACAAACTATTAAGTTTTTCATCATTTCTTATATATCTATTAAGAGTTGAACGATTACATGAGATACCGTGTTCTCTTACAAGGTAATAATAAAGATGATCAATATAATCAAAACTTCTGTATTGATCACTTAAAAGTTCAATAATTATGTTGCGATATTCATCTAGATATTTATTACGTTTTCTAATACCTACAGGAACATCTCCTTTTAAATATTTTTTAACAGTCTTACGATCTTTATTTAATTCACGTGCAATTTTACTTATATTCAATTTAATAAACCCTTTCTTATATGCATCCGCAAACAATGCTAACTCACTAATTTTGTCAATGTTTTCTAATACTATTTCTGTCACTATAATCACCTCATCGTGATTATAACAAAAGAATACCCTAGGCTTTGTAA
>JAAZCX010000060.1 GCA_012513065.1 Clostridiaceae bacterium
ATATGCATATCTTGGTATCCATACCCACCAACTTTCTAATTCATTTGCATTTAGTTTTATATTTGCCCATTGTTTATCTTTATAGTTGTCTAATACATATGTTGTTCCATTCTCTTCTATTTTGTTTTTCTTTCCACCTTCTATATATTCTTTTATTGCTACTTCTTTTTATCTTCATAATTTGATATATTATAATATACTAAATATGAATGAGATCCATTAAATCCATCTACATTAGGTGCATACCAACCAATATCTCCTTCTATTGTTATTGTAGGTATATCGTCTACAACATCCGGCTTTCCTTGTATGTTTAATTGTCTTAATGTATGATGCCATTTTCCAAGAAAGTATTCTCCATCTGCATCATATATTTGTACATTTTCTATATCTATTATATATGTATGATCTACTTTTGTATTTATTTTTTCTTTATCTATGTAGTATAAATTTACATTTTCTAAGCTTTCTCCACTTGTTTGTTCAATTTCTTCTTTTAACGTATCTTTAAATGTGTTTTTATCTGCTATATCACCCAATGGTAATTTTTCTTCTTGTGTTAAGTTTAAATTTTGTACTACTTCTTCCATTTTTTTGTTTGACATATATAATAATACTTTTTCTTCTACTTCAGAAAATTGTGATACATATTTTGCTTGTTTTGTTTTATCAATAATATTATCTTCTCCAAATAATAAACTAATAGCTACTCCTGCTAATATTATTAATATTATTATAGTTATTATTAGTGCTACTAATGTAATTGCTCTATTTGATTTAAAAATATATTTAATAGTATTTTTTTCTTTTATGCTATTATTATTTTTAATTTTACCCATTTTTTTACCTCACATTAATTCTATGTCTTTTGTATTCCTAAACAAATATATTAAAAGTTATATTTGTTGTCAATATTTTATAAATATGTTCTTCTTTATTTTATTAATTAATTCAAATACAAAAAAGAGCATTTCTGCTCTTTATTCTAATTCATTTTTTACAGTCTGAATTTCATTTGCATTTGCCGAAATTGAAGGTTTATAATAGCCTTTTAATTGTGCTATTTTAAATAATTCATACTGAAAACTTTCATCACTATTTCTAATTTGTTGAATAATTTGTCTTAGTCCGCATATTTTCAGCCTCAGATATAACTTCTTGATATGTTATAAGATTAGATTTAACTCCATCCAAAATATCATTAACCATAGTCTTTTCGTCCACTTTTTACCTCCTTCTTTTTATTAATTGTTTAAAAATGACATTAATTTTTGTTTTGTATTTAGTGCATCTTGTGCTGATTTTGTAAACATTTGCTTTATTTGTGGATCTACTGCTTGTGAAGCATAAGTATTTAATTTTTGATAAGCTATTCCTTGTTTTTCAATTAAATGTTTTAAATTTTGAAGCTCAATTTGAGTTAAATTTGCCATTTTGTTTAATCCTTTCTTTTTTATATTTTATTGTTCTTCTTATTATTTTCTTTTTATTGTTTTTTATACAAAAAAAGAAGACTATTTGTCTTCTTCTAATATTTTTAATATTTCATTCCAATTATTTACTCTTATAACATTTTCTTTTAATAATTCTTCATCTGAAATATCTTTATTATGATATGCTGTGAATAATAACTTCAATTTTGCATTTCCTTTTAGATTTGATAACTTATCATCTATTTTTATATCACAATCAAGTAATTCTTTATTATTAATAAATATATATTTCTCCGGTTTTATAAAAGGAAATGTTTTTAATAAGTAATTAAATTTATTTTTCAAATGTTTTGTAGATTTTTCAGGATTATCTCTAAAAATATAAGCAGTTGCAATATATAGTTCATATTTTTTAGATAGTTTTTCTAACGTTTCATATACATTTGGCAACAAATTTACATTTTCATAAACATTTTTACTTTCAAAATATTCCTTCCATTCTTCTTTTTTATTTTCAGGAATTATATCTTGTATATAATATGTCTTTATTTCTTCTTCTTTATAATTTGTATTTAGAAATTCATTTATTATTTTTAAAAATCCTCCTGTACAAATTACATCATCCATATCTATCATTATTTTTTTCATATAATTTACCCCAATATTTCTAATCCTGCATATTTGGCCATTAATCTTTTATGTCCTGATTTATCAAAATTAATATCTACTTTTAAATCTTCGCCTTCTTTTTCTACAGAATTAATTGTACCTTCTCCAAATTTTTTATGATATACTCTCATACCTGATTTATATTTTGTAATATCTATTTCTTGTTTTGATTTGTTTAATGAATTTAAGAAATTTTCTGCTGTTCTGAATGCAAATCCTGATGTGTTATCCACTTTTTGTTCTTTATTTGTGGATACTTGGGATTGTATTTTTGATGAATCTTCCTCAAATTTATATGTTTTTGTTTTTCCAGAATAATTGGTTCCATATGACCATCCGAAATTTGAATCTTCAAATTCTTCTGTACTGTTATTCATATCTTGATATCCATCTAATAATTCATCTGGTATTTCTTTTATAAATCTTGAAATTGCATTATAACTTGTTGATCCAAATATTGTTCTATGTTTTGCACATGTCATAAACAAATTTTGTTTTGCCCTTGTAATTCCTACATAAAATAAACGTCTTTCTTCTTCTAATTCTTTAGGCTCTCCAATTGATTTATAACCTGGGAAAATTCCTTCTTCCATTCCTACTAAACATACTGCTGGAAACTCTAATCCTTTGGCACTATGTAATGTCATTAATGTTACTGATTCTTGATTTTCTTCTAAATTATCTATATCACTAGACAATGTAATACTTTCTAAAAATTCGTTTAATGAATTTTCAGCAAATTCTTCTTCAAATTCAATTGCTACTGTTAATAATTCTTCTAAGTTTTGTAATCTACTTTCTGCTTCTACTGTATTTTCTAATTCTAATGCTTTTGTATATCCTGTTTTATTTAATATTAATTTTATTAATTCAGATATTTCTAATTCGTCTTTTTGTTTTCTTATATCTTCTATTATTTCTACAAATTCTCTTGAATTTAAAAACACTCTATTTAGCCCATATTCTTGTGCATTTTTTATAATTTCATACATTGATATTCCTTGTTTTTCTGATATTTCTGAAATATTATCTAAACTAGTCTTACCAATTCCTCTTTTAGGTTCATTTATTATTCTTTTTAATGATAAATTGTCTGATGTATTTGCAATTAATCTTAAATATGCAATACAATCTTTTATTTCTTTTCTTTCATAGAATTTTAAACCACCTATAATTTTATATGGAATATCTTCTCTTCTTAATATATCTTCTATTGCTCTTGACTGTGAATTCATACGATATAATATTGCAAAGTCTGAATATTTATAATATTCTTCAACTTTTAAATGATTAATTTGTTCAACAATATATCTTGCTTCATCGTATTCATCATCACCTTGGTAAATACAAGGAAGTTTTCCTTCTTCATTTTCTGTCCATAATTTTTTTTCATATTTTGCTTCATTGTTTTTTATTACATAGTTTGCTGCTTTTAATATATTTCCTGTACATCTATAATTTTGTTCTAACTTTATTATTTTTGTACCTGGAAAATCTTTTTCAAAATTCAGTATGTTTGAAATATCTGCTCCACGGAAGCTATAAATTCCTTGGTCATTATCACCTACAACTGTTATATTTCCATATCTTGATGCTAATATAGTAACCAATGTAAATTGTGCTTTATTTGTATCTTGATACTCATCTACTAATACATATTTAAATTTTTCTGTATAATATTCCAATACATCTGGATTTTCTGTTAATATTTTTATTGAATAGTTTATTATATCGTCAAAGTCTACTGCATTATTTTCTTTTAATTTTTTCTGATACAATGCATATATTTCGCCTATTTTTCCTTTTCTAAAATCTCCTGCATATTTTACACTATAGCTTAAAGGTTCTAGCATTTCATTTTTTGCATTACTAATTTCTGCTAAAACACCTTTGTCCGTAAATAATTTATCATCTATATTTAATGATTTCAAACATTCCTTTACTAACGTTTTTTGGTCTGATGTATCAAAAATTATAAATGAAGAATTAAACCCTATTCTATCTATATATTTTCTTAAAATTCGCACACAAATTGAATGAAATGTTCCCATCCATATATCTTTTGCTACTTCACCTACTAGTTTTTCAACTCTTTCTTTCATTTCATTTGCTGCTTTATTTGTAAATGTTATGGCTAATATATTCCAAGGCGATATATTTTTTTCTGCAATTAAATATGCTATTTTATGTGTTAATACTTTTGTTTTTCCACTTCCTGCTCCTGCTATAACTAAACATGGACCTTCTGTATTTAATACCGCTTCTTTTTGTTTGTTGTTTAATCCTTCAATTAACTCCTGCATTTACTTTCTCCTCTTTTTATCTATCTTAATTTTTCTATTTTCACTATGTATTTTAGTCTATATTATTTCTAAAATATTGTCTAGCGAACATTTAAAATTTTACAAATATTTTATTTGTTTTATTTTTTCTCTATTTTTTCTATAATTTTTTGAGTAACTTTCTCAATCTCAACAATTGAATTACTATAAATATTGTTATCATATCCCCACGGATCTTTTATATCTAAGTCTTGTCCATTATTATCTATCTCTGCAAATTCTTTCATGGTAAATACTTTTTCTTTTATATCAGGATATAGTAAAATAACATTTTCTTTATTTGACCTTGTTGCACATAGTATTAAATCCATTTCTTTTATATTTGATTCTCTAATATTTGTTGATCTGTGTAATGTAATATCTACATCATAATATTTTGCTGCTTCTATTGCATTATAAGAAGCATATTCTCCTGTTCTTGCATGAATTCCACAAGAATATACTTCTATATCTATATTTTTTTCTTTTAATTTCTTTTGCATTATACCTTTTGCCATTGCACTTCTACATGTGTTATAAGAACAAACAAACATAATCTTCATTATATTTTCTCCTTTGTTTATTTTTATTTTTCTTTAATTATAACAATTATTTTATATTATGCAATATTTTATATACTCATTATTGCAATCATTCCTAATAAGAAACCACAAATATTACCTATTGCTGTCATTCTTCCATGATAAAGTTTATTTGATTCTGGTATTAATTCTCCTGATACTATATATAACATTGCTCCTGCTGCAAAACTTAGACATATACTAATTATTTGTTTTGATATTCCTCCTACTAACGCTCCTAAAAAAGCACCTATTCCTGTTGTAACTCCTGACAATACTACATAAAATACTACTTTTGATTTTTTCATTCCACCATTTCTCATTGGTACTGCCATTGATATTCCCTCTGGTATATCATGTAAACATATTGCTATTGCTAACGAATATCCTAATGTAATTGATGCTTCAAATCCAGATCCAATTGCTAATCCTTCTGGTAAATTATGAAGTGCAAGTCCAATACTAACTATAATTCCTGTTTTTAATAAACTACTTGCATTTTTATATTTTATATTTTTTGTATTTACTTTTTTTTGTACAAATATATCACAAACAATCATAGTAATAATTCCAAATGCTATTCCAAGTATTACATTTGTAATACTTGCTATTTCCATTGCTTCTGGTATTAAGTCAAAACATATAATTGCAAGCATTAATCCACCAGCAAATGATAAAATAAAACTCAACAGTTTATTTGAGCTTTTTTTAAAGCATATTCCTATTAATCCACCTATTGTTGTTCCAAATGTTCCAAAAAACAAACCTATCAATGTTGTTTTTAATATTTCATTCAATAAAAACACTCCTTTTATTATCTTCTTTATTATTTTCTTATTTTTACTATTTTATTTGTTAATTTCTACTTTATGACTTTTTATACATAAAAAGATTTTAAATACATTTTAATTAATAAAATATATCTAAAATCTTTAATTTTTTAATATTTGATATTACTCTTCTCCTTTTAGTCTTTCTGCCCTATCTGCTGCTATTAAATTATCTATCATTTCATCTAAATTTCCATTTAAGAAGTCTTCAAATTGATAAATATTTAATCCTATTCTATGATCTGTAATACGTCCTTGTGGATAATTATATGTACGTATTTTTTCACTTCTATCTCCACTTCCAACTTGAACTTTTCTAGCATTTGCAATTTCGCTATCTTGTTTTTGTTTTTCTATTTCATATAAACGAGAACGTAATAATCTCATTGCATATTCTCTGTTTTGTAATTGTGAACGTTCTGTTTGACATTCTGCTACAACTCCTGTAGGAACATGTATTAATCTTACTGCTGAAGAAGTTTTGTTTACGTGTTGTCCTCCAGCTCCTGACGCTCTATATACTTCTAATTTTATATCTGCTGGATTAATATCAATTTCTACATCTTGAACTTCTGGCAAAACTGCTACTGTTGCTGTTGATGTATGAATTCTTCCACTACTTTCTGTATCTGGAACACGTTGTACTCTATGCACTCCACTCTCAAATTTTAATCTACTGTATGCACCTTTTCCTGTTATCATAAATGAAATTTCTTTATATCCGCCAAGACCTGTTTCGTTTTCATTTACAACTTCTAATTTCCAATGTTTTTTTTCTGCATACATTGTATACATTCTAAATAATGTTCCTGCAAATAAAGCTGCTTCTTCTCCACCAGCTCCACCACGAATTTCACAAATAACGTTTTTATCATCATCTGGATCTTTTGGAATTAATAATATTTTTAATTCTTCTTCTATTCTTGGAATGTCTTCTTTTGCAGATAACATTTCTTCTTCTGCAAGTTCTTTCATTTCTGGATCTGACATCATTTCTTTTGCATCTTCATATGCTTGTTTTGCTTTTTTATATTCTTTAAATTTTTGTACGATTGGTTCTATTTCAGCATGTTCTTTCATATATTCACGCCATTCATTAGTTCTTGCTATAACTTCTGGATCGCTAATTTTTATTGTTAATTCTTCATAACGTTTTTCTACTGTCTCTAATTTGTCAAACATAAAATTTTCTCCTCTTTTCCTATTTTACTTGGCTATTATACTATATTTTTTTTATTTATTCAATAGAAAACCACCTTTTATTTTATTTAAAGGCGGTTCTCTTTTAATATTTTATAAATTAATTTTAATTAATTTATAATTTCACATTATTATATTCAATATTTAATTTATCTAATATTTGTTTTTCTCTATTTGCACATGTAAATATTAATATTTGATTATTTCTATATTCTGTATTTAAACATTTTAATATATTTTCTAATCTCTCATCATCATAATATGCAAATGATTCATCTAATATTATTGGCATATTTTCTTTTGTTACTTCTTTTGTCATAGCTAATCTTAAAGATAAATATAATTGGTCTATTGTTCCAATACTTAATTTTTCAAGTGAAAGGTATTCTCCATTTTCTTTTTCTACCATCATTCCATTTTGTTCATTTAATACAATTTTACTATACTTTTCATTTGATATTTTTTTAATATTTTCTGATAATTCTTCTGTTAATTTTGGTGTTACATTTTGTTTCATTTTCTTATATGCAATTTCTAATACTTGTTTTGTTATTTCAATTGCTTCATTATCTTTTAATAATTCTTGTTCTCTTAATTTTAATATTTCAAATCTTTCTTCTAAACTTGCTATTTTTTCCAATCTTGGTTCTGCCTCTTTTTCTTCTAGTTCTAAAGATTTAAGTTCTAATATCTTACTGTTTTTTTCTCCTTCTTGCTCTTGTAATTTATATGATATATTTAAATATTCAAATATATCCTCTACTATTTGATTTTTATTAGATTCTTTTTTTAATCTTTCTTTTTCTATATTTTGTTCTAATTCTATTTTTTCTTTTTGCATTTTTATTTGTTCTTCTTGATCTTTTATGTTATTTTGTAATATATTTATTTCTGCTTCTTTTTTTGCTAATTTTTCATTTATTTCTTGTCCTTGTTTTTCTATTTGTTCATTTTGTCTTTTTTCTTGTTTTATATTTTTATTTTCTTTTTTATTTATTAATATAATACTAAAAGTTGATATAATTATTTCTATTAAGAAAATAAATAATATTACGTTATTTTTTATTAGCAAAATATTAATTATTTCAATTAATATTCCTAATATTAATAATAGAGTAGCTACATTTTTTTTATTTGACTTTCTACTTATCTTTTCTTTTTTACTCTTGTTTATTACTTCTGGATTTTCTGCTTTTATTTTTTCTATTTCTTTTGATAATTCTGTTTTTCTTTGTTCATAGTTTGTTTTAATATTCTCATTTATTTTAATTTTCTCGATATCTAATTCCTGTTTTTCTTTTATTTCTTTTGCTTTTTTAATTATTTGCAAATATTCTTCTATTTGTTTTAGTTCGTATTCTATTTCATTTTTTGATTTTTGAATTTTTTCTTTTCTTTCTTTATATGTTTCTAATTCTCCAATTTCATCTTGAATCTTAAATTTTTCTTCTTTAATTATATTTATTGGTCTTCCTTGGCTTCTTGATGTTCCTATATCTTCTAATTGTTTTTTGTTTATTTTTTCTATTGCTTTTTTATATGATATATTATCATCACCAGTACCTGCTAAATTAGCAACCTTTTGTACTAATGCATTTTGTGTGTTTTGATCTATTTTTACTTCTTGTTGCATTGATACTAATGTAGATAAAAACATATCTTCATCAATTCCTGTTTGTTCAACAAAAAATTGATTTCCATTAGTTTTATCTATATTGTATTGTTTTGAAATATCTTCTAATTGTTCATTATATATAATTGGATTTTTCTTATTAAAATCACGAAATATTTCATATTTTTCTCCATTGTTTAATGTATATTTTAATTTTCCAGAAAACTCTCCATTATCCCATGGGTTATATTTATCGTAATCTGAAATTTCTTTTCCTTTTTTGTTTTTTGAAGTTCCATAAAAAATATTTGTAATATATTTTAACAATGTAGATTTTCCACTTTCATTTTTTCCTTCTATTATATTTATATTTTCTTTTAATTCGATTTCTCTGTTCTTCAAATTTCCAAAAGAATTTATTTTTATACTTTCTATTTTCAAAAAATTTTCCTCCAATTATTTTTAAGATAATACATCTAAACCTATTTCTAATGCTTTTTGTAATGTTTCTTTATTTTGTGGTTCTTGCTCTATTTTATCTTTTATTTCTTTTATATATAATCCTCTTAGTGTTGTTTCTTGTTCTAATTTATCTAAATCATATCCTATTTTTGTATTATCTTTTATTTTTATTATTTCTTTTATCTCTATCATTTTTATTAATTTATATATATTTATTTCAAAGTTTCTATTTCCTACTAAAATTATTTTATATAAATTATTTTTTTCTAGTTTTATTTGGCTTATTTTTTCTAATAATTCTTCTATAGAATATATTTCAGAGGTATCTAATTCTATTTCTTTTAATTGTTTTTCATCTAATTGTATTAATTCTATTTTTAAATTATTTTTTTCTAAATTTCCTACTATCATTCCATGTGTGCCAAGTTCATCAAAACCTAATGAAATTGTTGATCCAGGATAAATTATAGAATTATTTCCTTCAATATTATTTTTATGAATATGGCCTAATGCACTATAGTCAAAACCAATTTCTTTAAGTTTCTTTGAAGATATGTTATTATAATCTCTTTCTAAATTATCACTTCCGTCTAAATTTACATGTGCTAATAATATATTTAATTTTTCTTTATCGTTTATTTGTATTTCTTCTATTTTAGAATTTCTGCAATAAAAATCTTCAAATCCATATCCGTATAATACAAAATCTTCATTTTCTATTCTTTCAATATTTGATTTAAATATTTTAACATTACTATTCCAGTTATATTGTGCATAATACGAATTTCTTAAATATGGATCATGATTTCCTGGTGTAATGTATATTTTTGTATTTGGTATTTCACAAAATAATTCATTAATAAATTTTATTGTACTTTCTTTTATATATTCTTGATCATATAAATCACCAGCAATAAATAAATATGGTATATTGTTTTCTTTAATGTAATCTATCATTTTTCTAAATGCTTTTCTTTGATCTAATCTTCTTATTTCACCTAAATCTGCTCTATCACTTAATAATCTAAATGGCATATCAAAATGCATATCAGCTATATGTACAAATTTCATACTTTTTCTCCTTATTGTTTTATATCAGAATTATATCTATAAACCTTAAAAAAGTCAACATATATATAAACATTTGTTTCTTGTTTTTTATAAAATAAAAGAGTATATAGCATTTAAAATATTATATATACTCTTATTTTTATTTTAACTTTCCATTGGTCCAAATAATTCATCAAACTTTGCTTCTAATTCTTTTTGAATATCTTCATCAAATACTTTTGGTTTCTCTTTTTTATTATTAGAAACTTGTGTATCTAAATCTTCAAAATCAAATAAATTAATATCTTCTTTTTCTAGTTTTTCTATTACATCTGGTACTTCTTGTAATTCTGGTATTTCAAATGTTTCAATTTCTTTTGGTTCTTCTTTTATAATGCTTTCAATATTTTTCACTTCTTTAATTTCAGAATCTTCTTCAAATAAGTCATCTAATGATTCTACTTTTAAATTCTCTGATGCTTTTTTATCTGTTTCTGGTATATATGGATTGTATGGATTATATTTTCTCCAATCTCCTCTGACTCCTGCATCAAAATCATTATGATCTAATTTATCTGTTTCTAATTCTTTATACATTTTTTGATGTGTAAAATGATAATATTTTCTTGCTTTTACTGGTTTTATACCTTTTTCAAATATAATACAATCATCATTATCCATTCTTCTTAATTCATCTGGTGTCATTAAAGCTCTTGCCATTAATTGTTCTGAATCGCTATATCCTTGCTTATGCCAATGTTTATCTCTATTGGTTGATTTGCTTTGTCTGAATATAGTTTTTTCTCCAAGTGCTTTTGAAAAATATTCAACTGTTTTATATGAGTTACTTCCTAAGAATACGTGTGTATCACAGTTTCCTATAATTGTCTCATATGATTTTTCATATATTGCTTCTAATTGATCTAAGTTTTGAAGAATAACACTAAATTGAATTCCTCTACTTCTTGATGTTGAAATCTTTTTATCAAAATCTGGTATTCTACCAATATTTGCAAACTCGTCTAATATAAAGAATACTGGTGTTTGTAATCTTCCACCATTTAAATCCGCATAATTGTATAGTTGTTGTATCATTTGAGAGAAGAAAATTGTAAGTAAGAAATCATATGCTGTATGAGTATCTGATGATATGACATACACTGCTGTTTTCTTCTTTCCTATATCTTCAAAATTAATTGTATCTGTTGATGTTACTTCTGCAATATCTTTTGAATCAAATTTACCCAATTTAGATTGTAAAGAACTTAAAATAGAACCATAAGTTTTTTCTGGTGCTATTTCTATAGACTTATAGTACATTCTAGCTGGATGATCATATGGTAATTGATTTATTAATTCTGTAAGTAAATTACTTCCACCATTTGTATTTGCAGCTCTTACAAGTTCTGAACAACTTGCTAAATTTTGTTCTTCCTCTGGTCTTGTTGCTATTAAATAATATATTAATGATTTTAATAACATTTCTGCCATATCATCCCAATATGGATCTGATTTAGATTCAGATGCTTGGCCTTTTACTACAGTGTTTGCAATAACATCTACATCTAATTCACTTGATACGTGCATTAATGGGTTGTATCCATCACTGTTTGCTGGATTTACTAAATTTAATACTTTTATATCATAACCATGTTCTTTTAAATATCCTGCTGTTCCATCATATAGTTCTCCTTTTGGATCTGTAAATATATATGATCCTAACATTTGATATGCATTTGGTTTTGAATATGCTGATGATTTACCAGAACCAGAACCGTCCAACAATTAATGTATTAATATTTCCTCTTTTATCAATTGGTAAATAATTGTCCTCTGCTAATATAATTCCTTTATTTTTATTTAATACTTTGTATTGTTCTCCATTTTCACTCCAATCACTAGAACCATGTTCTACATCATGGTATTCACCCTTTGGTTTAGTTTTTGTAAACCCAATTATTGAACATACAAAAAATACAATCGTGTAATTCATTAAACAAGTTCCAAATGTACCTATGTATTTTGCTGAAAACATTTGAAAGAATGTTGAAAAACTTCTTATTGCTGGAATTAACTCTTCCACAAATATATTAATATCAAATTTTCCTAATGAATTTGTAGCATCTGCAATACAATATGCTATAGGCGAAACAAGTACTATGGCTAATATAATCCATAGTACTCCTATTACTATTAAAAACTTTTTACTTTGTTCTAATGTTCTTTTAAATTTATCCATGGCTTTCCACCTTTTCTTTAGTTATGTATCTTTCTATCTTCCCATTGCATTTAGTCTTTTTATTGATTTTTCAGTTTTTCTTGTTTCTCTATTTGCTTTTAATGTTTCTATTTGTTTTCTTGAAAATTTCATATCTTGTGCATTACAGTTTGTTGCACTTATTTCCATTGTATCTGTTAAAAAACTATCTTTTTGTCCTTTAGATTTTACTTCTATTCCTTTTTCTTTTTCTTTTCCAAATGATATACATACTATATCAAAATTTTGTGAATCTTCAATTGTTCGATTCATTTTCAACTTCCTCCTTTTAGTCTTTCTTATCTCGTATTTCAAATGCGAAATACGATTTATATGGTTTTAATTTGCATTTTCCTTTTACTTCATTTGTTTCTTTATCCATATATAATACTGGTTTTACTTCTTCTGTTGTTTCTGGGTCAATAATTGATATTGGTCTCTTTAAATTTGGTGTATATTGAAATTCTTTATATTCACCTTTTTCAGAATATAAAGTATCAAACTTAATTGGCATTGGTTTTTTAGAAATTTTTACTTTATCATCTTCTAAAACACCTGTATTAACAACTACTTTTTCTTTTCCAAATGATAAGAATAATAATTGTTCTTCATAATCTGGCTCATCAATAAAAAATGTCTTTCTTTTAAGATCACCTTTTAATTCTTCAGTAGACAATAATCTTTCTACTGTATACTTAGGATATTCAGTTAAGTACTCTTTGGCAGTTTTATTTATTCTATATATAACAGTATTAACTCCCTCTGGATCTGTTATACTAAAGTGTTTGCCTTGTATACTTTCCATGTTTACTCCCCTTTCTATGAACCAAATTTTCATAGTTTTTCTTTTGTTATCACTAAACATAATTATACAATGGAATAGCCCTTTTGTCAATATATTTTAGTTTTTATGTTAAGTTGTTGGTTCGCTTTTATCTATTTCTTTTAATTTTTTATACAATTCTATTTCTTGTTCTGTAGGTTTCTTAGGTACTACTATTTTAATTTCTGCTACTAAATCTCCTCTTCCACCTTTTCCATCTTTATATCCTTTTGCTTGAATTCTTATTTTTTCTCCACTTGAAATTCCATTTGGAATATAAATATTAGTATCTCCATCAATTGTATTTACCTTAGCTCTAGTCCCTAATACCGCTTCCCATGGTGATAATATTAAATCAGTATAAATGTCATATCCTTTTAATCTATATTTTTTATCATTTTCTATATTTATTTTAATTAATAAATCTCCATTTTTCCCGCCATTTATACCTTGCTTACCTTGTCCTATTAATCTAATTTTCTCTCCATTTCTTATTCCAGCTGGTACTTGTATAGAAAAACTTTTCATTTTTCCATCTACCGCTCTTAAAGAAATTTTCTTATTTATTCCATAAAATGCTTCTTGTATTTTTAATGTTATTTCTGTTTCTACATTATCGCCTTTAGCAATAACTTTTTTGTTCATTTTTTCTTCTTGTTTTCTGTTTATTTTATTTATTCCAAATAACAAGCTCCATAAATCCGGTCTTTGTTCTCTTTCTTCCGAATCTTTTTGTTTGTCTATTTTTTTACCTACATGAGAATACCATACTCTATCGTATTTTTTCTTAGAAGTTGTATTAGATAAAATCCTATAAGCTTCGTTAATATCTTTAAATCTTTCTTCCGCTTCTTTTTCAGTATTTACATCTGGATGATATTTTTTTGCTTGTTCTCGAAAAGCAATCTTTATTTCATCTATATTTACTTTATTTGTTTCTAATTCTAATATTTTATAATAATCTTTAAAAATCATTTAACATCCTCCCAAATTCATGGTGTTTAGATTATAGCACAGTATTCTTGGAATTGAAAGTATTTTTTATTTTTTTATTCTTGTTTTTGTTCCAGATAATGCTAATATATTTTGATCATATGAAAAAGTTAATTTATCTCTATCTCTTTTTCTTTTTAAAGCTATATCTACTAAATCATCTATTTCTTTTTCAAATGTTTTATCTGTTGCTTCCCATAAATAATATGATAATGCACCTGGAATTGTATTTATTTCATTTACAAATACTTCATTTGTATCATTGTCTACTAAAAAGTCTATTCTTGAAACTCCACTGCAACCTAAAACTTTAAATGTTTCTACTGCAAGTTTTTGAATTTCTCTTTTCATTTCATCTGATATTTCTGCAGGTAATTTTCTCTTTAATGATGCCATTCCTTGTTTTGCTCCTCCTGCATTTTCGCCCATTTTTGTTTTTCCACCTGATACATACTTGTCTTGATATGAAAGTATTTCATCAGACCCTATTGGCTCTTCACATTCAGATGCTATTGCATTTGAAGTATCTCCTATTACAGAACAATTTACTTCTTTTAAATTTACTACTGCATTTTCTATCATTATTCTATCAGAAAATTGCATTGCATATTCTATTGCATCTTTTAATGAATAAGTGTCGTTTGCTTTTTTTATTCCTACACTAGATCCTAAATTTCCAGCTTTTACTATAACTGGATATCTTAATTTTTCTTCTACCATATTTACATATTTTTTTTCATCTTTTATATAATCTGTAGAATAGAATGCAATATAATCTAATGATGGAATATTTTCTTGTTTTAATACTCTTCTCATCATTATTTTATCCATTCCTATACTTGCTGATAATATATCACAACCTATGTAAGGAATATTTAACATTTCTAAAAATCCCGCTATCGTTCCATCTTCTCCATTTGTTCCGTGCATTGTTGGAAATGCTATATCTATTGTATTTATAATATTTGCTCCAAATTTTTTCATTGGAAATCTTACTATGTTTATTTTTTCTCCATCATTTACTAGTGTTATTTGTGTTACTTTTTTAATTAATGCATCTAAATCTTTAAAAGATTCTAATTTTAATAATTCTTCTCCTGTATACATTAATCCTTTTTTACTTATATAAATTGGTATTATTTCATATTTTTCTGTATTAATACTATTTATGGCTTGATTTCCTGTAATTATTGATATTTCATGTTCTACTGATCTTCCTCCAAAAATAACTCCTATTTTAATTTTCATATTATCTCCTACTTTCTGTTATATATTTTATTCATAATATTCATATATTATATCATATTTGTCATTATCATTAAAAAAAAGGTTCAAATCCATATTTTTTCATTTACTTAAGCTACATATATCTTATAAATAATTATCTGGTAAATCATTTTCCAATAATATTACTGTTTCTTTAATAGGAAATTCTCCCCATTTTTTAATTGCTTCTTGCAAATCTTTTGCTATAAATATTTTATTTTCTGGATAATTTTTGTTTTTTAATCCTGTATATATTGGTTTCGCTTGCTTTTCTCCTACCAATATTACAAAGTCTGAACACTCTGCTGCTTTTTCTCCTAATTTTGTATTATATTCTTCAGCATATTCTCCTAAATCTACTATTCCTGGTGTTACTAATATTCTATTTTTTTCATTAAATAATTTTAATGTTTCTAAGGCTTTTTGTGCACCTTGTATATTTGAGTTATATGCATCATCAATTATTGTTAATCCATTTGGATTTCTTTTTAATTCTAATCTATGTGGTATTGGTTTTAAAAATCTTATTCCTGTTTTTATTTGTTCTTTAGATAGTCCTAATTCTTTTGCAACAGATATTGCTGCAACTATGTTTACAATATTATGCTCTCCTAATAATTTTGTTTTAATCTCTGTTATCTCTTCATCAGTTGTATGTACATCAAATACTGCTCCATCTTCTGTTATTTTCATATTATATGCATATACATCACATTCTTCTGACATTCCATATTTTACATTTTGTTTTTCAATTTTTGTTTCTTTTATATTTGTATCTTCATAATTGACAAATGCTTTATTATTTATTGCATCTACTAATTCCATTTTTGTTTTTCTGACATTTTCTATTGTTTTAAAAGTTTCTAAATGTTGAGGCCCTATCGCTGTTAAAACTCCATATTTTGGATTTACTAAGTCGCATATTTCTTTTATATCCCCAATATTTTTTGCACCCATTTCACATACAAAAATTTGATGCATTGAATTTAGTTTTTCATTTATTGTTCTTACTACACCCATTGTTGTATTAAAACTTTCTGGTGTCATTAAAACATTATATTTTTGTTCTAATATTGTTTTTAATATATATTTTGTACTTGTTTTTCCATAACTTCCTGTAATTCCAATAACTTGAAGATTAGGCATTTGATTTAATTTTTCTTTTGCACTGTTATAAAATTTTTTATTTATTCCATTTTCTATTGGTAAATTTATTTTATTTACGATCATTACAACATAAATTGTAAATATGGTTGTTAAATTTATTGATAATAATACTAACAATAATCCACATTTTGTTACTATATTGTTTATAATTGTTACTCCAACAAATATATTTACTAATATTGATAATATTACAAATATTAAGGTAGCTGTTATAAACATTCTTTTTATTCTTTTTGTTACTACTAACGGTTTTTTTTCTTTATATATTTGTCTTGAAATATATAATAATATACCAATTATAATTGCCATAACTAATGCAACTATTTCATTTACAATAATTAAAATTATAGGTAAAAATAATAATAATTCTCTTGTCTTTAGAATCTGATTTTTATTTTTGTTAATCCATCCTTTATATCTTTCGTTTCTATATGATTCTAATTGTAATATATGAAATCCATGTTTCATTTTTTGTATATAATACGTATATAATATAATTAGAAATACATTTAACAATATATATTTCATTTTTTCTCCTTCATATCATCTTTTAAAAATTCATCTAATACTATTAAGCAATTAGATAGGTTATCTAAATAAGAAAAATGTCCTGAATTTTTGTATACTATAAGTCCACTTCCAGGAATTAATCTTTCCATTGTTTTTCCATCTTGTACTGGTGTTGCTGTATCGTTTTCTCCCCAAATTAAAAGTGTTGGTGCTTTAATATTTGGCATTATATCTTTCATATCTTCATTTAATATTATTGACATTGTTTTTTTCAACACATCTGGTGAATTTTTATAATCGCTTGATCCAAATTTTCCAAGAGCTCTATCTTTTATATTATTAACCATTTCTGTTTTTGGTAATATTTTAAAAATATTTTTCAATAATTTAAATGTATAAGTTCTTAGATAATATTTTAACTTTCTTTTTGGTATAATTCCTGCACTATCTATTAATATAATTTTATTGACTTTTCCTAAATTTCTTCCTGCATAGTTAATAATTGTTCTTCCCCCATTTGAATGTCCAATTAAGATAGGGTCTTCTATTTTTAATTTTTTTAATAATTCATTTAAAAAGTCGCCAAAATCATTTGTATTTAATGGTTTGTCTGGTAATTCACTCTTCCCAAATCCTATTATATCTATAGAATATACTTTAAAATTTTTACACAAATGCTTTGCTAATGGTTCCATTGTTTCTAATGAACATAACCATCCATGAAGTAATACCACTGATTTTCCTTCACCTTTTACTTCATAATTTATTTTTTTTCCATTTATCTGTATTTCCAATTTTGTCTCCTTATATAATTATACATTATTTTATATGTTCTCATTTTATACTATATGTACTTGTAAATCAATATATATCTAAAAATTTTACTTCTTTTTATATTTATTTTTTCTTATTTTTAATATTTTTTTGCATTTTAAAAGAACCTAAATTGTTAAATTAAAATTTAAACAATTTAGATTCTTTTTTAATTCATAGTATTATTTTTTATTCTACACTTCTATTTGCTATTTCTATTGCTTTTGATACTATATTTCCGCAAGTTTTAGAAGATACATTTCCCCATCCTCCATCTTGCTTTACTTGTTCGTATACACCTAATTCTCTTGCTATTTCTTCTTTTAAATTTTCAGACATTATATTTGTCTTATTTTTTCCCATTTAAATTTACCTCCAAATTATATTAATTCTTCCGGTACTTTGAAAAATAAATATCTTCTTAATTTATTTGTTTTTAAATAATTACCTTTTTGTTGGAGTACTCCACTTTTGTTTATATTATTTTCTACTTTTATTTACAGATAGATAATTATTTTTTTACAACCAACTTTTAATAATTTATTTTTCTATTTTTATTATGTGTATTTTTTTATCTTATATACTATCATAACTTTGGTATTTTAATGTTTTTTTGGTAAAATACTTAAATAATAATTACATTGTTAATGTTCCGTTTGGTGTGTTTTTTATAACTAAAATATCTTCTTCTTTTCCAGTTTCAACATTTATATATATTAAAAATTCTGTTCCTTCTATTGTTCCTTTAAATTCATAGCAAAGAAGTTCTGTTTTAAATTCTGTAGGTATTATTGCTAATCCCTCACTTTTTATTTCCAAATTTTTATTTAAATTCTTTTTTGCTTCTTCAATACTTATTTTCGTAGATGCTAATTTTCTCTCTGTATGAGAATTTAAATATCCTGTTGTTTCTATTCCAAGTATTTCTCCATTATCTAATGCTATTTTTAATTTTATCAAATCAGGATATATTACAATCTCTTGATTTTCGCTTGGTTGATTATATGCATAATTTACCGTTACTACTCCACTTTGTTTTAAATAATACGTTTCTTTCATATTTGGAAAACCTTTATTATTTAAGAATTCTTTTCCTATTTCATTTGCTTGCTCTTGAGTTATTACTTCTGCTTCAACTTGTCTGTTATAATTCATAAATAATACATGTCCACCTTTTTGCGTGATTGATATTATAATATAATTATCTTTATCTTTTTCTTCTTTCAATTTTATTTTAAAATCATAGCATGGCATATCAGTATTTTCTGATAACCCATTAGAATTTATTTCTTTTATTTTATCATTTCCTATAAATTCTCTTGCTATTTGTTTTGCTTGTTCTTCTTCAATATTTTCACCTGTTAATCCTCTTTTTTCTACTGATGTTAAATGTTCTGAAAAAGCACCATCATATATCAAACCAGAATATTCATGAAAGTTTTCTTCTAAATTGCTAAAACTATCTTGTGATATATTACTTACTTGACTAACTAATACACTACTTCCTTTATGTGTTAATTCTCCCCATTTAATTCTTCCTTCATTTATATCTGTAAATAATTGATTTAATGTATTTTCTAATTCTACACTATACGTGTGTAATTGTTTTAAATTTTCTAAATCATCTTGTGTTAATTTTTCATTATATATATTTTTTCTGGATAAGCTAAAACTATAATCGCTAACTTGATTTAAGAATTTAGAAGTGTTTGCAAGTTCTTCTGTTCCTATTGGTAATCTTGCCAAATAGCTCTGTGCTAAATTTGCTTCTCTCCATACATGTGTTAATGTTTCTGCTCCATGTTCTGGAGTACTTGATATTAATGATTTTGCTAAATATGTTTCTACATTTTCTACATAACTAACAAGTTCAAAAAAGGCCATATTATAATTATTTTCCGTAGTTTGTTTAAATTGTCTTTCTCTTTTATAAGTATATAATCCTAAAACAGCAATAACAGTAACCAATGTGATAACTAGTGAAAACATATGTCTATCTTGCAGACGATTTTTCCAATCATATAATTTTTCTTTTATCTTTCCCATTTTTATTCCTCCTATTATTTTTATTTATTATTTACAAAAATGGTGTTTTCCTATTACTTTTATTAAAGGTCTTGACCAAATCCACTTACTTGTAGCTGTACTAGGGTTAAAATAATATATTGCTCCTCCAGTTGGATCCCATCCATTTAATGCATCTTGAGCTGCTTTTAATACTGTTGATCCTTCTGCTATTGGATGATTTATTTGACCATCAGATACTGCTGTAAATGCTCCACTTTGGTATATAACTCCTGCTATTGTATTTGGAAATTTTGAATTTTTTACTCTATTTAATATAACTGCACCTACTGCAACTTGACCTTCATATGATTCTCCTCTTGCTTCCCCATTTATTGCTCTTGCAATTAATTGAACATCTGAAGTATGTGATGCATTTGCTGAATATACTTTTGTTTGATTATTTTTTCCTCCGCATAAAAATTACAAATAGTACAAAAAATAATATTATTACAATTAAAAATATTTTTAATGTTTTTCTCAATTTATTTCTCCTTATTTATTTTTTATTTTATTTTGCGTATATTTTTTATTTTTATTCTTTTTTCTGTAATTTTTATTATTTTTAATTTTTTTGTATTTTTTTACTTTTTATGGTATTATTAAAAATAATTATATAAAATTAAATAAATAATATTAAAATAAATAAAAACATATTTTTATTTTAGTGATTGGAGATTTTTTATGAAAAAAGTTTTAATTTTTTATGCATCTTATGGTGGAGGTCATCTTTCTTCCGCAAAATCAATTAAACAATATATTGATAATAATTACGAAGATGTACAAACAGAAATGATTGATTGTGTTAAATATATTAATAAAGCTTTAGATAAAGTTACTACTTCAGCATATCGTGAAATGGCTAAAAGAGCTCCTTGGGCTTGGGAAAAGGTTTATTATAAATCTCAAGATGGATTACTAGCTAAAGTTAGTTCTACTTCAAACAAAATAATGGCTGTTAAAATGTCTAAATTATTTAGAGAATTCAATCCAGATGTTGTTATTTCAACTCATCCTTTTGGATCTCAAATGACAAGTTATTTAAAAAAGAAAAATAAAACAAATTGTACTTTAGCAACTGTTATGACAGATTTTGCTCCACATGATCAATGGCTTATAGGAAGTAAATTCGTTGACTTTTTCTTTGTATCAAATTCTTCTATGAAAGATTCTTTAATAAAAAGTTTAATTCCAGAAGATAAGATATTTGTTACAGGTATTCCTATTTCAAATCGCTTTTTGCAAGATTATAACAGAAATGATATTTTTAATATGTTTGAATTAAATCCTGATAAAAAAACTGTTTTGTTCTTTGGTGGAGGAGAATATGGACTTGGAAAAGATAAAACTGTACAAATTTTAAGAGATTTAGCAGAATCAAATTTTGATATTCAAGTTATTGCAATTGCAGGAAAGAATGAAAAAATGAAACTTGCTTTTGAAAATGTTGTAAAAGAAAATCATAAGGAAAATAGTATAAAAATTTTGGCTTTTACTGATAAAGTTCCTGAACTAATGTCTGTTTCTGATTTAGTTATTACCAAACCAGGAGGCTTAACTGTTAGTGAATCTTTAGCTTCTCATCTTCCTCTTATTATAATTAATCCTATACCAGGACAAGAAGAAGAAAATGCTGAATTTTTAGAAAATTCTGGTTGTGCTATATGGCTAAGAAAAAATATGCCTTCAAGAGAAACTTTAAGTTCTGTATTAGAGAATAATGAAAAATTAAATTTTATGAAAGAAAATGCCATAAATATTTCAAAGAAAAATTCTACAAAAGATATTTGTGATACTATATTAAAAAAATAATAGAAAGGAAGAAAAATATATGACAAGTAAACAACGTGCTTATTTAAGGGGACTTGCTAATTCTATAGATGCTATATTCCAAATTGGTAAAGGTGGAATATCTGATAATTTAATAAATCAATTAAATGATGCTTTAGAGGCAAGAGAATTAATTAAAATTACTGTATTAGAAAATGCTCCTGATTCTGTTAGACCTATAGCTGAAGAAATTGCTGAAAGAACAAATTCAACTTTAGTTCAAACAATAGGTAGTAAAGTCACTTTATATAAAGCTAGAAAAAAAGATTCAAAAATCATTTTACCAAATTAATTGTAAAATAAAAAACATAGCATTACTTTTATAGTATTATTATGTTTTTTTATTTTATAAATTTAATTTTGATTTTTTTATTTTGTATTGACATTATTTTTAAATCGTGTTATTATATTTACTGTTATCGTAATTGGTTCAGTAGCTCAGTTGGATAGAGCAACGGATTTCTAATCCGTGGGTCGGGGGTTCGAATCCCTCCTGGATCACCAAAAAAGAAGTTAATTTATATTAACTTCTTTTTTATTTTATTTAACTTTTATAAAATGCTTTATATGCTCTATATGCTTCGTATATGTCAAATTTGCTTGTTACTTCATATGGTGCATGCATTGAAAGTACTGGTACTCCAGCATCTATTACATCTACACCTTTATTAGCAAGAATATAAGCAATGGTTCCTCCACCACCTATATCAATTCTTCCTAATTCTGCAAATTCATATTCTATATTTTCTTTTTCAAATATATTTCTTATCATTGCAACAAATTCTGCATTTGCATCAGATGCTCCTGATTTTCCTCTTGCACCAGTATATTTGTTTAGTCCGATTCCTCTTCCAAGATATCCCGAATTGTTTTTTTCATATGCACTAGCATATATTGGGTCAAACGCTGCGTCTACATCTGCAGAAAGCATTTTTGAATTGCAAAAAATATGATCTAATAAATTTGGCTTATTTATTCCTAATTTATTTAATATTTCTGATATAAATGTATCAAATACATGTGATTCCATACCTGTATTTCCCATACTTCCTATTTCTTCTTTATCAGAGATAATGCAAACCGCTGTTGTTTTTGGTTCTTTGATTTCTAACATTGCTCTTAAAGATGTATATACACAAACTTTATCATCTTGTCCATAGGCTGCTACCATACTGTTATCTAATCCCATTGTTCTAGCACGAAATGCTGGAACTATTTCTAATTCTGAACTAACAAAATCTATTTCTGTTATTCCATATTTTTCATATAATATATTCATTATATTTAATTTTACAGCTTCTGCACATTTTTCTTTATCATATGGGATACTTCCTACAAGAAGGTTTAACTCTTCACCTTTAACTCCTTCTTTTAATTTTCTTTCCATTTGCTCTGATGCTAAATGTGGTAATAAATCTGTTATTGTAAATATTGGATCTTTTTCATCTTCCCCTATTGTTATTTCTATTTTTTCACCACTTGGTTTTACAACGACGCCATGCATTGCAAGTGGAATTGTTGTCCATTGATATTTTTTTATTCCTCCATAATAATGGGTTTTTAAATAAGCAAATCCTGCTTCTTCATATAATGGATTTGGTTTCAAATCTAATCTTGGAGAATCTGCATGACTACCAATTATATTTATTCCTTTTTCTATAGAATCTTTACCAATAATTGCTAAATACATACTTTTATCTCTATTATTATAATATACTTTATCTCCTTGTTTTAATTTTGAATATTCTTTAATATTTTTGAATCCGTTATCTTCTATTATTTTTTTTGTAGATTTGATTATTTCTCTTTCTGTTTTAGATTCATTTAAAAATTCCATGTAATCTTTACAAAAAGAAAAGATATCTTCTTTCTTTTTTAAATCTATTCCTTCCCAACCAGTTTTTGTTTCACGGAATAGTTTTTCCGCTAATTTTTCTTTCTCTGCCATTTTTACCATCCTTCCTTCTTTTGTTTTTTGTATTATATCATTGTTATTTATTTTTTTCTACTTTTTTTTAATATATCCTCTTTTTATAAAAATATAAATGAATACATAAAAAAATTTTTAATATACTGTATCAATAATCTTTACAAATATTAAATTTTATTGTTTAATTAATTGGAAAATATTATATTTTTTGTATAAATAAATTATAGGGTGAGGAAAAAATGAGTAAAAAGAATAAAAATGTAGCAAAAAGTGCTGAAAACAAAAATATAGAAACTACTAGTATAAACAGTATTCTTGCTGAAGATAAAAACAATATAGAAGACGCTGCTACAAAAGCTATGCAAGATGTTGATAGCGTTGTTTATTCTGAAAATTTAGCACATCTTGATGATTCAAGTAAAAGCATCCGTTCTTTAAATATTAAGGAAGATGAAAATATTCAAGAAGATGTTAACGAAGAAAATATTTTAGTTGATGATAAAGTAATTAATAATGATAACAATAAAGAAAAAATAACAACTGTATCATCTAAAGATATAAATAAATCTAATAAAACTTTTATTATTCTTTCTTTGATAATATTCGTTATATTACTTTTATTAACTTTTTTCTCTACTATTTTTGCTTTAGTAACAAAGAATCAAACTACTATTATTAATGGAATTAGTATAAAAGATGTAAATATATCTGGTTTAACAAGAGAAGAAGCATTAGAAAAAGTTCAAAATGCTTTTAATCAAAAATTATCACAAACATTTACTTTAACTCACAACGATTATAATTTAGAAGTATTACCAGAACAGTTTGATATTAATTTTGATTTACAAAATGCTGTTGATATAGCTTATAATGTTGGCCGTAGTGGTAATTTGTTAAAAGACAATTATGAAATTCTTATTTCTTTACTTGTAGGAACACAAATAAATCCAGGCTTTTCATATAGTGAAGAAACATTAGATTCCTTAATAACCGAAATGCAAACTAACTTCTCAGATCGTTTAATAGATTCTAGTTATTATGTTGAAAATAATAATTTAATTATTTCAAAAGGAAAAAGTGGCGTTGTTGTAAATTCAAAGCAACTTAAAGATCAAATTATATATATTGTTAATAATTTAAATTGTAATATTACAAAAATAGATATTCCTGTAGAATTTAAAGATGCAACTACTTTAGATTTAAATAAAATTCATGATGAAATATATCATACTCCACAAGATGCATACTATACAACTAATCCTTATGTTGTACACCCTCATGTAGATGGTATTGATTTTGCAATTTCTATGGATGAAGCACTTGCATTATTTAATAACACTCAAGATAGTTGTTCTATTGCACTAAAAGTTCTTTCACCTGCAGTAACAACAAATCAAATTGGAACAGAAGCTTTTCCTAATTTGCTTGCAACTTATTCTACAACTTATAGTTCAAGTAATGTAAATAGAAGTACTAATATAAGGCTTGCTTCAAACAAAATAAATGGTACTGTAGTTATGCCGGGTGAAACTTTCTCATATAACACAACAGTTGGTAGAAGAACTGCTGCTGCTGGTTTTAAAAGTGCAGCTGTTTATGTTGGTGGTGAAGTAACAACTGGAATTGGTGGAGGTATTTGCCAAGTTTCATCTACTTTATATAATGCTGTTTTACTTTCTAATTTAGGTATTGTTGAAAGACATAATCATGGTTTTAACCCTGGATATGTTCCTGTTGGAAGAGATGCAACAGTTTCTTGGGGTGGTCCTGATTTTAAATTTAAAAATACTAGAAATTATCCTATAAAAATAGTTTGTTCAGGTAGTGGTGGAAATATTAATATAAAAATATATGGATTAAAAGAAGAAACAGAATATACTGTTGAAGTACAATCATATGTAACAAGATGGATTTCTTATAGTACTATTAATAAAAAGGATCCAACTTTAGCTAAAGGACAACAAAAAGTTGTTCAAAAAGGATCAAATGGATGTAAATCTGTAGCCTATAGAATTTTAAAATTAAATGGTGCTGTAGTTTCTAAAACCCTTTTATCTCAAGATACTTATAATCCACATAATAAAATAGTAGCTATTGGTACTAAAGAATAATTCAAGAATATAAAAAGACTTAGAAATATTTTCTAAGTCTTTTTTATTGTAGTTTAATTATCCTACATTACCAGTCAGTATAGTTGGGGTTACAGTCCCATCTTCTTCATAGCCATATTTCTTATTATCCCATTTACGAAGTTCTTCACCATGTTTCCAAACCGAAATTCAAGAGAACTGTCGCAAAAAAAAACCTTTTTAAATCTTACCTGTGCTGTCATACCAACTTTCTCCTTGTTTTTTGTTGATTTAAATTATTGGCTAACTAACTGAAAAAAGTCTGCTATTAATATATACTATAATAATTTTTCATAATTTGTAATATTTTAAAATTTAAGACTTTTAGTTAAAAAAACCAACTCATACGAGTTGGAATAATATTTTGTGTTCATCAATTTTTTCACAATCTTAAATCAAAGTTGTTTCAAGACTTTTAAAAATTTCGATGAAAACTTGTTATGGTGTACCTGGAGGGATTCGAACCCCCGATCTCAAGGTTCGTAGCCTTGCATTCTATCCAACTAAACTACAGGTACATTAAATTTTCAACTATGATAATAGCATATTCTAAAAAAAATGTCAATTACATATTTTATTCGCAAAGTTAAGTATTTTATGTTTTTTCTACTCTTTATATTGATAATTTTACAATTATATGAAATAATTATTTCTACAAAAGGGGGATTTATATGAAAAAAATTATTAAAATATTTTTCATTACTTTATTTACATTTGTAATTTTTAGTATCGCAAATTGCGTTGAAGCAAATTCTATTAGTAAAATTTCAATGGATATTCATATTGATGATAATGGAGATGCTGAAGTTACAGAAATTTGGAATTGCTCTGCAAATCAAGGAACTGAAATATATCATCCTTATTATAATTTAGGCAATTCCGTGATCAAGAATTTATCTGTTATGGATGGTTCAACTCCTTATAAAACACTATCTAAGTGGAATACTTCTGGTAGTTTATCTGGTAAATCTGGTAAATGTGGTATTAATAATATTTCCAACGGAGTAGAATTATGTTGGGGAATATCTAAATATGGTACACACAAATATACTGTAAAATATACTATTACAAATTTTGTATCAAAACTTTCTGATTCACAAATGATTTATTGGACATTAATTCCATATAAATTTTCTAATTCAATTGGAAGTGTATATATTAAAATTCATGCAAATTTTAGTATTCCTGATTCTATTGATGTTTGGGGATATGGAAATTATGGTGGAACAGCATATGTTTATAATGGGTATATAGAAATGCAATCAGATGGAAGACTTGACACAAATGAGTATATGACTATTTTAGTAAAATTTCCTTCTGGAACATTTAATACAAAAAATTCTTTAAATAATAATTTTGATTATTATTATAAAATAGCACAAGAAGGTTCAACTACTTATAATGGAAATAATAACTCAAATAATAGTACTTCTATACCATTTTTTAAAGTAATTTTTACTATTTTTTATTTTTTAATTAGATTTCTACCTTTTATATTAGTTAGTATTTTTGCTGCTTCTAAAGTAAAAAAATCTAAATTAAACTTAGGGCCTGAAGGGAAATTGCCTAAAGATATTCCATACTATAGGGATATTCCTTGTAATAAAGATTTATTTAGAGTTTATTATATTGCATATCAATATGGTATATTGAAAAATAAAACTGATATTTTAGGCGCAATAATTTTAAAATGGTTAAAAGATTCTATGATAAGAATAGAGCAAAAAGAAGTTGGATCTATATTTAAAAAAGAAGATACTGTTATTATTTTAAACGAAACTAATCCTGAATTATTAACAAATCCTGATGAACAAAAATTGTTTAGAATGCTTTATAGTGCTAGTAAAGATGGTATACTAGAAAACAAAGAATTTGAAAGTTGGTGTAAGACTAGTTATTCTAAGATTTTATCTTGGTTTGATTCTATTATTAAAACAGAACAACAAAATTTAGTTATTGAGGATTTAGTTACAGTTGAGCAAAAGACTAATTTAAAATTATTTAGCCATAATGTATTTTCAGCTACTCCCGCTTTACGTGAGGAAGCACTTAAAATTGCAGGATTGAAAAAATATTTAAATGATTATACTCTTATAAAAGATAGAGAAGCAATTGAAGTACATTTATTTGAAGAATATTTAATATATGCTCAAATAATGGGTATTGCTTTAAAAGTAGCTGATCAATTTAAAGATTTATATCCAAAGATATTAGAGGAATCTAAATTCACCTCTTATAATAATATTTTATTTATACATACTTGCTCAACACGAGGAATTTATCAAGCAAATACTGCAAAGTCTAAAGCTCAAAGATACTCTTCTGGTGGCGGTGGATTCTCATCTGGCGGTGGAGGTCATGGATCTTTCGGGGGTGGAGGCGGAGGCGGAGGTTTCCGTTAAAAAGTAATTTTAAAAAGGAGTAATAAAAATGGAAGAAAATCAAACAATTTATGAATATGTTAAAACACCATTAGATTATCAAATAACTGAATATGACTGTGGTACAACCACTCTTTTAAATGCTCTAAGATATTTGTTTAAAAGGAATGAAATTTCCCCAGAAATTTATAAATATATATTACAATATACTCTTGATAAATCTAATGTTTTAGGAGAAATTGGAAAAGGTGGTACGTCTATACATGCCTTAACATTTCTAAGTAATTGGTTAAATGAAAACGCAATATCAAAAGGAATGAATATGAAGTGTATTAATATTCCAAAAGATCAGATTTCTATTTATAATCTTGACCTAAAAAAAGAAATAGAAAATGGATCCGTTGCTATTGTTAGATTATATCAAGACTGTGATCATTATTGTTTATTAACTAAACTAGATGATGAATATGCATATTTATTTGATCCATATTATTTAAATGTTAATTATTACGATAATGATGAAGACGTAGAAATAATTAAAGATAAACCTTTTGAATTTAACAGAAAAGTTAAAAAAGAAAGAATGGAAAAACATACAACTAATGATTTCTCTTTAGTCAGAGGAGAAAATAGTGAGATAATTATAATTAAAAGAGTATAACAAAAAATAGTCTGATGCAAATTAATTACATTAGACTATTTTTTTGATATGTTTAGCTAAAATAGGGCAAAAAAATACTACCTCAAAATATTCTTAGATATTGTGAAATATCCTCAAATACTATGAGATAGATTTTTTACTATGGTCGAGGTGA
>JAAZCX010000061.1 GCA_012513065.1 Clostridiaceae bacterium
AAACATTGGTATTATGCAACAAATCCAACGTATTCTTGTCCAAATGGATATGAAGTATCATGGGATGATCCAGATGGAACAGGAGACCCAGTATGTAGAGGAATTAGAGCAAGTGTTTTAGATATCGGTGAAATTTGTGGTGATTATCGTACTGGTTCAGATAATGTTACAAGTACTCAATTATTAGGATATAGACCTTCCAAGGGATGTTATGAAGAAGACGATCCAGGTTTTGCTCAATTCGAAACTGATTTAGGAAATTTCAATACGACACCAACATTTGTTGCTGGTTGGGATGATCAAAAAGCAGGAGGAAGAATTTTTTCAAGAAGAGGAATAGAATCTTGGATTTCAGACGCTAATAATTGTGGTAACGCTAGGTTAGGTTATTATATGGCAGAACCATTTATATGTACGGAATGGACACGAGGACCAGATCCAACAGCAAGTGGAGGAACTTGTAATAATTCTGGAACAAACGACAGTGGGACTACAATTTCTCCAACTTTAACTGGAGGAAAATGTCAATTTAATTAACATAAAAAAAGAAATAGAATCTATTTCTTTTTTTAATTATGATATAATAAGAATATAAATTGACAAATAAAAGAAAAGATATATAATAAACAAAAACAAAAAAATTAAAAAGGTGGGTAAAAAATGAAAAAAGTAATTGAAAGAAAAGATATTAAAAAAGATTTTAAAATAATGATGACAGCATTATTAACAGGAGTAATCTTTTTATCGAGTTGTAAATTAGATCAAAAGATTACAACAGATATTAGTAGTTATAATAATAATTCAATAACAACTATCACAGATGTTAATGGAGAAACAATTATTGTAGATCCAACAACAATGACAGATGTAAATGAATCTGTTATTTCAACAAACCCAACTGAAACAACAGTTGTTGAAGATTTAAGAGCTGATTATGTTTTTGATTTAAAGAACTTTGATACTGTAATAACTAGAACTGGAGAACAATATTCAATAGAAGATTGTGTTTTCTTAGAAGATGGAAAAGTATTAATAACAACAGATTATGGAACAGATACAGGAATAGTAAGTTATTTAGATAATTTAGAATTATATAATACTAATCTTGATTTAAGTATTGAATATAAAGATGATGAAAGTTTTAAAAGTGCAGGATATTATAATTATTTTGAATATATAAGAGTAGAAGATAATAGAAGATTCGTAAGAGAAGAACAAGCTTTAATAAATGCTTATGATATAAAAATAGGAAATACAGATTGTATAATCTTAAGATATCAAGATGAAAATGGCAATCTAGTGGAAAAACTAGTTAAAAAAGATAGTATTGTTTTAAAAAACAAAGTATTAGATCCAACAATAATAGAATCTAATTATGGGGAAGCATTATCAATTGATGAAGCATATGATGCATATAAATCGTATTATGTAGAAGATAAGAATTTAGAAACATATACAGAAGTTAAAGCATATCTTGATCAAGAAACAGAGAGAGCATATTTTATAGGAACAAATAAAGATGGGGAACAAATAGAAATGAATATTCCTATTAGTAAAATAGCATTAAAAAGTAATACAAAAATTGAAATACCAGAAACAGCAGTAGACATGGGAATCAATGTTCCTGGAGTATATACTCAAATCTATTTTCAAAATTATAGTTCTCCAACATATGGAAAAGAAATAGAAAAA
>JAAZCX010000062.1 GCA_012513065.1 Clostridiaceae bacterium
ACTTTGTGTAACTAACATATAAATTTCTGATAATTTACCATTCCATGTATCTAATGCGTTCTGTAAATTTCCTACAATCCAATTCACATCTAGCACCTCCATTCTAAATTTAATTTATTAAGGCAGATAAACTGCCTTAATCTTTATCCACCTGTAATAATATTTAAAATCTCTTTTGCAAATGTAATTACAACTCCACCTGCTAAAGTCATTATTCCGTTTGCTCTTTGTGTTGGATCATGAGATTTTAAACTCATACCTACTTGAACAATTCCAAATCCTAATATAATCATTCCAACTGCTCTTATTAATCCAAATATAAAATTAGATAAATTATTAACAATAGCTATTGGGTCATCTGCTGCAAAAGAGTGAATTTGCTGTGCCACATTTAATGCAATAACATAACCTATAATTATTGCTCCTCTTTTTAATGTTTTCTTTAAAAATATTTTAAAAATTCCTTTTTTCTTATTTTCCATATCAAAAATCCTCCTTAATTTTTATTTTTGGGTACAAAAAAAGACCAAAGTATATTTGTTAGATATAACTTTGGTCTTTTAGATACTATTAGCATTTGTTGTATCTTCTTTGTACATATTTTCGATTTCTTCACTTGATAATAATTCAACATCAAGTTCATTTGTTTCTAAATCTATAATTTCTTTTGTATCAATTTCCATATCATCTAAATTAAATGATATTGTACCTATTGAATTTTCTGTTCCTCCATGTATATATGGTTTTATTTCTTTATTTCCAATAGGTGTATTTATGCTATTAAAATGTTCTTTTAAATTAAATTTGAAATCTTTTACTGGTCTTTCTCCTCTAATAAAAAGTAAAGCATAATTATTATCTAGCATTCTTACCTCATCTGGTGTCAATAGTTCTCTACCTGCAATTTGGTCATTTGTAGAATAACTGCCATGTGAACCATAACTCCTACCATAAGTATTTGTATCTATTGTTTCTTTTCCTAATAATTCACTAACATACTTATGGGTGCTTTGTTCATTACCACCTAAATATAAAAACTCATCACAATTTCCAACTATACTTTCCCATTGTTTTTCAAATAAGGCTTTTAATTGTGCTAAATTTTGCAATATTATAGAAACAGATACCTCTCTTGACCTCATTACTGATAATATTTTATCAAAGTCATCTGGCAAGCTAACATTTGCAAATTCATCCATTACAAAGTGTACATGAACTGGTAAACTGCCACCATATTTATAATCTGCTAAATAAAATAATTGTTGAAAAAGTTGTGTATATAAAACACTAACTAAAAAATTAAATGATGTATCATTATCTGGAATAATTGCAAATAATGCAACTTTCTTTTCTCCTAAACTTGGTAAATCAAGTTCATCTGTTTGAGTTAGCCCAGCCATACTTTCTAAATTAAATTTTTCAAGTCTTGCAGCAAGAGTTACTTGTATTGATTTTAATGTTTTAGCTGAACCTGAATGATATGCTCTATAATATTTTAAAGCAATATGCTCTGGATTTCTTGTTTCTAATCTATTAAATAACATATCAAGAGGACTAACATATTCGTCATCATCTTCTTTAACATCTCCTGCTCGTAGTAATTCCATTACCATTACAAAGTTTTGTTCTTCTTCTGGTGCTTCATATTTCAAATAAAATATTAAAGCTAAAAGTAACATACTTGCAGCAGTATCCCAAAATGGGTCGTTTGTACTACTTCCTTTTGGTGTTGTTGATTTAAAAAGATTTGTTACTAATTTTTGAACATC
Source organism: Clostridiaceae bacterium (assembly GCA_012513065.1). Lineage (GTDB taxonomy): Bacteria > Bacillota > Clostridia > TANB77 > CAG-508 > UMGS1663. The sequence continues at coordinate 1,770 of JAAZCX010000062.1, forward strand.
ATTATCTGTTTTTATATATACAAACGGATTATAACAATGTGATTTTTCCATATTTATTAAGTCTAATACTTTGACTTCATATCCGTTCTTTTTCTAATAAATAACCTGTATCTCTAACAATTTCTCCTTTTGGATCAAGTATAACATACGATGTTGCACATTGCATTACATTTGGCTTACAATAACTAAATGTCTTTCCTGCACCAGAACCACCAATAACTAATACATTAACATTTCTTCTATGCTTTCTTCCATTTAATCCAACAGAAACATTTTTAGTAAGCAACTTATTA
>JAAZCX010000008.1 GCA_012513065.1 Clostridiaceae bacterium
ACAAAATCTGCAATTGAATTATCAAAATATGCACAAAGTGTCGGAGCTGATGCACTTTTAGTTGTAACTCCATATTATAATAAAACTACACAAGAACGGATTAATTGCACATTATACAGCAATTTCAAATGAAGTAACTATTCCAATTATTTTATACAATGTTCCTAGTAGAACAGGTGTAAATATTACTCCTGAAACATGTCTAAAATTATCTAAAATTTCAAATATTGTTGCAATAAAAGAAGCTTCTGGTAATATTTCTCAAGTTGCTAAAATTGCATATTTATGCAAAGATAATTTAAACATTTATTCTGGAAATGATGATCAGATAATTCCTATTTTATCTTTAGGTGGATTAGGTGTAATTTCTGTTTTATCAAATATAGAGCCAAACTTTACTCATACAATGGTAATGGATTATTTAGATGGTTCTATTAAAAAAGCAACTGAAAATCAACTTAAATGTTTACCTTTAGTTGAAGCCTTATTTTGTGAAGTAAACCCAATACCTGTTAAAGAAGCTTTAAATATTATCGGATATAATTATGGTATCCCTCGTTTACCTTTAATTGAACTAAGTGTAACTGGAAAAGAAAAATTAATTAAAGCTATGAGAGAATTCGGTACAATTTCTTAATTTTATTTACTTTTAAATACATTTATGATAGAATAAAAATTAGAGTAATTTAAAATAAAAACGTTATAATATAAGGAGTTTTTAATGAATACCTCACTTAGTGTGAAAACAGATTTAAATAAACAATTAGATTTTTATTCTATTGTTTCAGATATTATGAAAAATGAAACTGTTAAAGAAATGAAAAATTATAAACAACATTATAATACTTCAACTTATGAACATTGTTTTTATGTTTCTTACATTAGTTATAAAATATGTAAAAAATTACATTTAGATTATGTATCAGCAGCTCGTGCTGGTATGGTTCATGATTTATTTTTATACGATTGGAGAAATAGTCGTAAAAATTTAAATTTAAATGGCTTTCATGCTTTTATACATCCAAGAATTGCATTAGAAAATGCATCAAAACTATTTATATTAAACGAAAAGGAAAAAGATATTATAGCCAAACATATGTGGCCTATAACATTACCTTTACCAAAATACGCAGAATCATTTGTAATAACATTTGTAGACAAATTAAGTGCAATAGAAGAATCTTTTCGATATTATAATGATTTCTTAACCAAACAGAAACTTTATAAATATGCTTATGTTTTTCTTAGCTTACTAATATTAATTTAATACAATATCAAATCGTCGATTCAAGAGAGAAATATATTTTTTGATTTGGCGATTTATTGATTTAAATATTAAGGAGGATTATATGATAAAAGTATTAATACATGGTTGTAATGGAAAAATGGGACAAGAAGTACAAAAACAATTAGATAATTATGAAGATTTTATTTTAGTAGCAGGTTTTGATCAAATAAACAATGGTAATTTTACATTTCCTGTTTATACAGATTTTACTAAAATTTCTGAAATTCCTGATGTGATTATTGATTTTTCTGTACCTTTTGCTAGCTTAAAAATGTTAGAATATGCAACAGAAAAACATATTCCTGTTGTAATTGCTACTACTGGCTTTACTAAAGAAGATGATATTAAAATATTAGAGTTTTCAAAAAATATTCCTATTTTCAAATCTGCTAATATGTCTTTTGATATTAATTTAATGAGTAAAATATTAACACAAGTTGCTAAAGAACTTCCTGATTCAGATATAGAAATTGTGGAAACACATCATAACAGAAAAATTGATAGTCCTAGTGGAACTGCTATTTTACTTGCAAATTCTATAAATAATGCTTTAGATAATACTTTACAATATGATTTTGATAGAATGCAGAAAAAAGAAAAACGTTCTAAAAAAGAAATTGGATTTTCTTCTATACGTGGTGGAAATATTGTTGGAGAACATTCTGTTATGTTTTTTAGTGAACATGAAACTTTTGAAATCACTCATAAAGCTTACTCTAGGAGTATATTTGCAGATGGTTCAATAAAAGCTGCTAAATTTATAGTAGATAAACAAAATGGATTATTTTCAATGAATGATTTGATACAATAAATTATTATTTAATATTGCAAAATTAAAAAGTAGGTGAAAATTATATAATGTACCCAATGGAATGGACACTAAAAAAAAGTGTGTCTTTCCATTGGGTATATTTTTGTGTATAATAAATACGAAGAAAGTAGGTTTTTGTATGAGTAATATTCTTTTTACAGATAGTGAAATAAAAATATTAAGA
>JAAZCX010000009.1 GCA_012513065.1 Clostridiaceae bacterium
AGCAATGCCACAAGGCTGTGATATTGTGAGAAAAAGGGGTATATAAATAAATAAAAGAATATTAATAGAGATGATTAGGTAGTACATTTTCTATTTACAGAAGGTATTACTGTCTAATTTTTTAATTAGAGTTGACTAAAGATAAGCTATACGTAAGAAAAAGACACCTATCAACTCTTGTATATAAAGGCAATGCTCTGAGAGGAAGTACTGACTTTATGAGAAAAAAATGGATTAATTTATTAGAAAAGAAATTTAAATTTAAAAAATATAAAGTTAAAAATATTTGCAGTATAACTATCTGCTGTATTGGATATTTTGACGCCGATTATGAAATTCAGTTATTGAATTTTGTAGTCGGCGTTTTTTTGTACCTAAAAATAATTTTATGGATTTCTTGTAGAGGTCCTCCCTCTATCAGTTTGTGAAAAAAACAAATTGATAGGAGGAAAATTAATGATTATTATAATTAAAAATTGGATAGAAGATAATGAATATAGTGAGGTTCAGTACGATACAGATACTAAAAAATATTTTAGTTGTTTCAGAGATGGCTTGAAAAAAAGACATAGAATTGAAATAACAGAAGATGTAGCCGAAGTATATTTTAATGCTAGTAAGATTTTAAAAAAATTTAAACATGAATATGAAAGACATATTGAACATTCTGAAATATATGACAATAACCTTAATGAAAGAGCAATGGACAAGCCTATAAGTTTAGAAGATGAGGTAATAAGAAAATCTACATTTGAAGATGTTAGAAATGCAATAGAGCAATTGCCAGATATTCAAAAAAGAAGAATTAAAGATATGTATTTCAACCATTATACGCAACAACAAATTGCTGATAAAGAAAATACATCTTTAAGAGCAGTACAGTATTCATTACATATAGCATTAGATAATTTGAAAAAAATATTAAATAAATAAAAATTTAGACTTCGTAAAAGTGGTTTTAAGTGGGGAAACAAGTGAAAGGGTATTAATTATTCTTTCTCCTGTTTCCTTTTTATATGGAGATAGGATGTGTTCTTTGAAAACTTAATATACATTCGTCAAATACATTCCTATTATAGTTCGAACAGGACTAGCACGTTAGTAAGTACGCTTGCGAACAATACTTGACTATAAATATTGAGTTGCTCTTAATATTGCAATAACAAATAATAGGTACAATGATACTTCCGTACAGCCACAGAAACACGCAATGGGTACGGCTCTGTGAGAACCACAGTTGAGGTGAAATTCCTATGGAACTGATTAGCAATCAGTCGTTTGATGATTTCCCAAAGACTGTGGGGTTCAAGGAAAAATAACAGTTACTAAAAATTTAAGATTAAAAATATAAAACCAAAGTATTATTAAATGCTTTGGTTTTCTACATATTAAGGAGGAAATTTAATGAAAAATAAAAAATATAAGGTAACTATAAAAATGAAATTTGAAACTTCATTTCCACATTCACAGACAAGTGCTTTAAAAGCAAAAGAAGATGTAATAAAGGTATATAAAGACATAATATCAAATGATGAAAAAATAAAAAATTTATTTGAATTACCACCACACATTATTTGTAGAGCAAAAATTTATGATGGAAGAGAAGATTAAAAGAGGAAATGTATTTATTGCTAATTTAAATCCAACAATTGGTAGTGAACAATTTGGAAAAAGACCCGTGGTAATTCTTTCTAATAATTTAAGTAATAAATACAGCCCTACAATTTTGATAGCACCATTAACAAAAGTAATTAAAAAAGAAACATTGCCCACACATATATTTATAGAGAAAAATAATTTTTTAAAATATGATTCATTAATATTATTAGAACAATTAAGAACGATAGATAAATCAAGATTAACTTATTATAAAGGAATATTACCAAGAACTATAATGAATAGAATTAATATAGGGTTAATTGATATAGAACAAATAGATATAATTTCATATCTTAAAAGTTTAGGAGTTGGAGATGATTATGAAAAGAAAAATAAATTATATTGTGACTATTATAGCAGATAAGTATAAACAAGAATTTCAAGTAATTGCTTGTAATAGAAAAGAAGCAGAGGACATTGTAGATAATGTCCTTTTAGAATGTTCTTGTTTTAACTTTCAAAATAAAAATCAATATAGGTTAGAAATAAGAAAAAATAGAAAGGAATAATATATGAATATTGAAGAATTAAAAGAAAAATTAAATAAATGTAAAATTTTAGAATTTACAGATGTAGATATAAATGATCTAGAAGATATTAATAATATAAATTTTAGCAAAAAACAGAGTAGTAATGAAAAAATATTGGATTTTATTAAAAGCTCTAATAATCCATATATGTTCAAATGTAATGG
>JAAZCX010000063.1 GCA_012513065.1 Clostridiaceae bacterium
ATCCATTGTTCCTTTTGAAGTAATAAATGCAATTACTCCTCCTGGTCTAACTTTATCTAAAGTTTTAGCAAAGAAATAATCGTGTATTAGAAAATTATTTTTATCATATCTTTTATCATTAACTTTGAAATCTCCAAATGGCACATTTCCTATTGCTATATCAAAAAACGAGTCTGGTAAATCTGCTTTTTCATAACCTTGAACTTTAATATTTGCTTTTTGATATAATTGTTTTGCTATCTTACCACTTATGGAATCAAGTTCTACTCCATATAGTTTTGAACTTTGCATTTCTTGTGGCAACATTCCTAAAAAATTTCCTGTACCACAACTTGGTTCAAGAATATTTGCTTGTTCTACTCCCATATTTTTTAATGCGTTATATATTGCATTTATAACTATTGGTGGTGTGTAAAAAGCTGTTAATGTAGATGCTCTTGCTGATTTATATTCATCATCTGTAAGTATTTCTTTTAGCTCGTTATATTCTTTACTCCAGTTATCTTTATTTTCATCAAATACATCTGGAAGTCCACCCCAACCAACATATTTCGATAAAATTTCTTGTTCTTCTTTATTTGCTAGTCTATTTTCATCTTCTAACTTATGTAAAAGTTTTATTGCCTCTATATTTTTTCTTACTTTTTCTTTTTGAGTTCCTTCTCCTAATTGATTATCATTTATATTAAAATTTATCTTTTCTATTTGCGATATTTTAAAATTTGAGTTATTTGTTTGAGGTTCATTATTTTCTTTATGTTTTGTGTGTTCCAAATATTCTTCTTCAAATAATTCCTCTAATTTACTTATAATTTCATCTTTACTCTGATTTTTATCAAACCATAATATTTCTTCAATTATACTTTCCCATGAATTATCATCTTGTTTAGTTCCATATTCTATTGTTGCAATACCATCAGTATAATGTAATTCTACACAATTTTTATTATTTATAACTCTAGCAACAGTATATGATTTATCTTCTTCCATATTTTTAATATCATCTATTACAAAATATGCCTCATAATCTTCAGGATTAGCAAATTCTGATTTTCTAATAATTTTATCTGTTTCTTCCTCTAAATTATCAATAAAATCTTGACTAACTTCTTCTAAATTCTCATTTGTTAATTCTTCTATGTCTGTAAATTCTGCTAATCTTTTTCTAATGCCCATTAAAGTTTGATTTTCTACATTATCAGAATATTCTAATAATCCTCCGTCTTGTTCCACTCCATATTTGTCATATATTGCATAATAATATCCCTCATCATTTGTATGAAAATGAAAGTAATTTCCATTACTCAACTTATAATTTTTTTCAATATTTATACTAGATATATCTATAAAATCATTTGTATTTTCTTTTAACCCTCTATCTAGCATCCATTTTTCTTTTTCATAGTCATTTTCTAGCCATTCTTGATATTTTATTTTTTCTTCATCATTAAAATATCTATCTAATCTAATAATTTCTTTAAGCCTTTGTTCAACATTACTCCAATTTATTAGTAGCTCTACTCTATCATCTTTATAGCCTTTATATAACTTTATTCCTTTGCTATCATGCTCTTGTCCAAAATCTGCACCAGAATATGCAGAACTTGAACCTCCTATTCCATATTCATGTTTTAGAAATATTATATTTTCTTTTGCTGATAAACTTCTTTTAAATTGTTCATAAATTCTATATTTGCTATGTGAAAAATTACTGCCCTCAATAAGTGTTTTATCTATTATTTCTTGAGTAAAAGAAAAAGCAGGAGTATTTTCTACTTCTGCTTGTGCTTGAATATTATTTATTTGTGTATCTACACTTGGCAACTCTTTAATTGGTGGTACATAAGTATCTTCAAAAAGATTTAATTGTAAATTAGCTCTGACATTATCATTTCTTCTGCTTGGTTCTTTATTGAGTTCATTGCTTGTACCCAACTCATTTGATTCTCTCTTTTCATTTCCTCTGTTATTTGGTTCTTCTCTGCTAGACTTGTTATTATCTGTTTCATTCTCTTTTGAGCTATTTGTTCTATTTCTCCTAAATGTTCTTCCATCTTGCCATCTAACATTAATTCCTCGTATAACCCTCTTTTGTGTTCTTTTAGGAATTTCTCCCTCATTCTTGAGAATCTCCCCTGTGCCATTTTCTTCGTTTTTGGTAATGCTACTTGTGGTATTTGGTAATCTCCCATTTGATTGTATGTTAATTCTATCATAATCATTTCTCCCTTCATTATTTTTTTCTTCATTATTATGATAATTTATTTTTTCATTATTAACAAATGTACGATTTGTTAATTTATAATTTTTTTCATAATTTATAACACTAGAATAGATTTCTCTTAATTCTTGTTCTGCAATATCACTTATTGCTGCACCTAATCTTGAAACAACTCTTTTATTATTAAAACTACTAATCATTTCAAAATCTGATACATTAAAATGTTCTGCTGGATCAATACCACATCTTTTCATTGCCATATATGATATTGATTTTACAAGTAATACAATAAAGTTTCCCTCTAAATCTATATCTTGCATTCCCTCTAATAAGCTACCATCTAAAACTTCTTTTAAATCAACTAAATAATCTTGATAATTATCTTCAACTAAATTTATAGATGCTGAATATATTGCTTCTGCTAAATTAGATTTAACTTCTAAATTTCCAAAACTATTTTCTAGTGTTTCTATAATTCCATTTTCATAAGAAGGTTTTATTTCCCATAACTTAAAATCTTTATTTATACCACTATGTGTATCTGAAATATCAAAAACATGTCTTAATACATTTCTGCCATTTTCCATTGATAATAAGGCAATACCTTTTGCACCCTTATTAACCCATCTTCGTAATTTTTTATTCCAAGTTTCTATATCTGCACAAGCAGTAGCATTTGGTTTTTGAGCATATATTAACACTTGCTCATTAAAAGAATATTTGTAATTGTTACTCGCCGTATTTAAAAACTTAATCCAACTTTCTCCATTTTGAGTAATTTCTTTCAATGTTTCACTTGCCATTTCATTTATTAGTTGATATTTATTCGCCATCGGTTTCCTCCTTTCTCGTTTCTTGATAATTGAAATACCCTATTGTATTATGGTCTTTAATAAACTCTCGTAAAGCAATAATATTCAAAACATCAGGATCTTTCGTTATTTCTTTTAAATCTTCTATTTTTAAATTTAAAATATCTTTTTCTGTTGATTTTCCAATACTTATTAACTTGTTATATGTTTCCATTCTTAAGTTTCTTCTTCTAGGCATTTCACACCTCCCATTTTTAACAAATTAAAGAGAGCTAATAATCTAGCTCTCCGTCATTTATTATTTATCTTTATTTTGTTTACGCTTAATTATATAAGTTATTCCTAGTAAAGATAGAATTATTGCACTAGCAAATAATTTTATTTTGCTTTCAACTCCAGTTTTAGGAACTTCTATCTTTTTATTTTCAAAAGTAAATTCTATTGTATTTTCAGTTTCTTCTACTTGTGTATCATCTACAAATATACCTTTGTCATTGATTTCAACTTTAACAATTTTGTTTGATAATTCATAATCTTTTGGTGCTTTTATTTCTTTAATGTAATATGTTCCATATCTTAATTCTTCAAATAAAGCTGTTCCATCTTCTGAATTAGATTTA
>JAAZCX010000064.1 GCA_012513065.1 Clostridiaceae bacterium
TAGGACAATACTTTTCATATTTAATAATAAATATGAGTGATGTTAGTTATTTAATAAAATATTTATCAGTTATAGGTTTATTAATAATATTTGGTATATATTTTATAGGAACAATATTTCCAATTAAAACTATTATATTTATAATTGGATTTTTTATACATTAATTATTCGTTTGTTTTTAATACATGGCTAAGGTATCTTCGATAATTTCGGATACAGCAACAAATTCTTCTGTATCTGATTTAACATAGAAAATAGGAGAACCGGAATTAGTTTCTTTATAAATTGATACTGTTATAGTACCACATTTTTTACCTATTATACAATTATTATCATTAAGATGGCTATCCATACAAACACCTCATTTCTTTTATGCATAAGATACAATGTAACATATGAATAATGAAAAATGTGTCGAAACTTGCGAAAGATACAAAAAAATAAAAGAAAGTATAAAAATATACTTTCTTTTTAGATGGCTGGGCTGGCTAGATTCGAACTAGCGCATGCCAGAGTCAAAGTCTGGTGCCTTACCGCTTGGCTACAGCCCAATATCAAATATGTAAAAAATGGGGTGGAAGATGGGACTCGAACCCACGGTCTCCAGTGCCACAAACTGGCGCGTTAACCAACTACGCTACATCCACCATTTCCACTGCATTTAATATTTTAAACTATTTTGTGTATGTTGTCAACTAATTTAACATTATTTTAATAAAAAAATATGAAAAATTTAATATTTGATTTTTATTTAAAAATCTAGTATTATAAAATTACAAGATAAATAAGGAAGGAAATGTAATAATGCCAAAAACAATTTTAGAAGATACCTCAGCAGAAATTATTGTAAAAAAATCTAAATTTATTGCAAATTTGTTTTATATATCTTCTATAGAAGAAGTAGAAATAAAATTAAAAGAAATAAAAAAGAAATATTATGATGCAAAACATCATTGCTATGCTTATTCGATTATGACTAATAATGGAAACATAAACAAAATGTCAGACGATGGGGAACCAAGTGGAACTGCAGGAGCTCCAATGTTAAATATTATAAATAAAAATGGATTAGTAAATGTATTAATAGTAGTAACAAGATACTTTGGAGGAGTATTATTAGGAACAGGAGGATTAGTAAAGGCGTATTCAGATGCAACTTTAAATGCTATTGAAAAAGCAAAAATAATTAATGAACAAAATGGATATGAAGCAGAAATAATATTAGATTATTCCGAATTAGAAAGATTTACTTATTTTTGTCAAAAAAATGAAATAACTATTATAAAAATTGATTATGATGAAAAAATAAAATGTAACATAGAAATAAATGAAGAAGAAAAAGATAAAATATTTAATATAAAGAAAGAAAAGAGTATTAAAATAGAAAATATTAAAATTATAAAAGAAAAGAATATAAGAAAAAACACTGAAATATAAACTAAAAACTTAAAAACTTGAAAAAATTTCCAAAAAAGTATTGCAAAAAAACTTAAAACATATTATAATTCGAAATGTAAAAATTTTACAAAAATAAATTATAGGGGGAAACGAAATTGAAGGACAAAATTAGGGTTTTAATTGCGGACGACAACGTAGAATTTGCTATGACATTAAATGGATACTTAGAAAAAGAAGAAGAGATGGAAGTAGTAGGAATGGCAAAAGATGGTAATGAAGCTTATAAAATGATTTCAGAGAAAGAACCAGATGTTGTCTTATTAGATGTAATAATGCCACACCTAGATGGATTAGGTGTTTTAGAAATGTTAAATTCATCTAATATTAGTAAAATGCCATTATGCATTATGCTTTCAGCGGTAGGACAAGATAAAATTACTCAAAAGGCTATTGGCCTAGGAGCAGAATATTATATTGTAAAGCCATTTGATATTACATTATTAATTAAGAGAATAAAAGATTTTAAATTTTATCAACCACAAACGGTAAAAGGAAATTTTACAAGTAGAGAAATAAAACAACAATATATTGAAATAGCTCCAGAAAATAAAAAAGATGAAGGAAATTTAGAAGCACTTGTAACAAATGTAATTCATGAGGTAGGAGTACCTGCTCATATAAAAGGATACCAATATTTAAGAGAAGCAATTATGATGGTAGTAAATGATATAGATATAATAAATCAAATAACGAAGCAATTATACCCAGAAATAGCCGATAGATATAAAACAACTCCTTCAAGAGTAGAAAGAGCAATTCGTCATGCAATAGAAGTTGCGTGGGGACGTGGTCAAACAGATACAGTAGAAAGTATATTTGGTTATACAATTTCATCAGCAAAAGGAAAACCAACTAATAGTGAATTTATTGCAATGATAGCTGATAAATTAAGACTTGAATTAAAAACAGCATAACAATAAAAAGTATAATTGAAAAATTATAATAAAAATAAAAATAATCTAACTTTTGTTAGATTATTTTTATTTTAAATTTTACAAATTAATTCAGAAGTACAATGAGGGCATCTTGTTGCTTTAATATTAATTTCAGATAAACAATGAGGACATATTTTGGTAGTAGGTGCTGGAATAGGTTTTTGCTTTTTGTTCTTAAAAAATTTATTCTTTTTTGCTATTTTTTCTATATTATGTTTTGTTTTATCATTTAATTTATTAATAGATCTAATTGCTATAAAAATAGAAAAGGCAATAATTAAAAAGTCAACAATAGTAGTAATAAATGAACCATATTTTATAGAAGAATTTCCAATAGTTATTACTAAGTTGGTAAAATCAACTTTTCCTGTAAATACAGCTATACTAGGCATTATAATATCATTTACTAATGAAGTTACAATCTTTTGAAATGCACCACCGATAATTACACCAATAGCCATATCCATAATATTTCCCTTCATTGCAAATTCTTTAAATTCTTTTAACATATGTAAAACACTCCTTTTTATGTATTAATATAAAAATAATAAGATAAAATATGTATAAAGTCAAGAAAAAAGTAAAAAAATAAGATATTATGTATTGTTGATTTTTTGAATAAAAAATATTAATAAACATAAAATAAAAGTGGTGATGAATGTGAAAATATCATGTATAAAACAAAAACAAGATGATGATAACTTTAGAATTATTGAAAAATTAGGAATGAATATATCTTATATTAATAATCCTGAGGAAGTAGATGAAGAGATAAAAAAGTTAGTTAGTCAAAATTACGATACAATTATATTATCTAATGAAATTGCAGGATTTTCAGAAGATATAATAAAAAAATATAAAAAAAATAAAGATATTAATATAATAATTACTACCAGAAAATAGAATATTAGTAATAAAAATAATAGTAAAACATAATTTATCATAAGAGGAGAAATATATGAATATGAAATATTATCTTTATATTGATGAAGAAAAACAAAAAAGAGAAGAATTAGTTAATAAAATAAGAACAATATTGTATAAAGAAAAAATAAAAAGAAATTATTTAGATATAGTTTTTTTATGCATTGGAACTGATAGAGCAACTGGAGATTGTTTTGGACCATTAGTTGGAAGTAATTTAAAAGATATATTAGAAAAATATAATATATATAATATAAACATATATGGAACATTAGAAAAAAATATATCTTACACAAATATAAATGAAACAATAAAGTTAATTAATAAAACACATAAAAATCCATATATAATTGTAATTGATGCTGCACTTTCTAAAAAAGAAAATATAGGAAAAATCTTCATAAAAGAGGATAAAACAATATTAGGTAAAGGGCTAAATAAAAATAGAATTGAAATAGGAAATATTAGTATAAAAGGTGTTGTTGGTAAAGATTATAAAATACCAAATTATAATTTTAATATATTACAAAATGTATCATTGAGTAAAGTGTTAAAATTAGCAAATATAGTTTCAGATGGAATAATAGAAGCAATTAGATATTATTAAATAAACTAAATAGTAAAAGTATATTTATAAAAAAAATGGAAAAGATTTATATAAACAGAAAAAATAAAAATTCAATTAGAAATGAAAGGAATTAATGTTTATATGGATCCAAATGTTATGAAAAATATGGTAATATTAAGAAATTTACAATCTAATATGGTAGAAGAAGCATATATTGTGTTTAAAAATAATGTAAAAATACATAAATTAGAAAAAATAGATAAAAGAAAAAAAGATATTAAATGCGATAGAGTAAAAACGAAAGATTATATGATAAAAGAAGCTGAAATGATTGTAAGCGAATATATAACGAAAATTGAAAAAAGAGATTATGAACTGGGTAATGGAAATAAAAAATTAAAGCAAAAATATGATAAATTAAAAATGATTACAATATTTTTAGGTGTGTTTTCACTAATAAGTATAATACTTGCAATATTTAAATAGTAAATATTAAATAAAAACAAAAAACAAATATTAAAATTGTAATAAAAGAAAAAGACGAGCATATAAATTAACAAATAACCTACTAAGGAAGAGGTGAGTTAATTTTGGAAAGAGCAATAAGCCCTGAAGAAAGAATAAAACGAGCAGAAGAAATATATAATAGAAGAAAAATGCAAAGCGGGATCAGAGTTTCAACTAGTAATGTTAATACAAAATCAAAAGTAGAGTATAGTTTATTTAAAAAATTAGTTTTACAAATTTTAATTTGTTTAGTAATTTATTTTATATTTTATTTAATAAGAAATTCAAACTATATATTTTCAGAAGATGTTATTAATAAGACTAAAAACTTTTTGTCATATGATATAAATTTCCAACAGGTATATGTAGAATTAGAAAATTACTATAATAACAATATTAAAACAATATTAAAATCTAATAATAATGAAAGCAATATTGAAGAAAATAATATTGAAGAAAATTTAGAAAAATCAAATGAAGAGAATGTACAAGGAAGTTTAAATGTTTCAGTAGAAGAAGTAGGAATCGGAGGAGGAGAAGAAGGAAGTGATTTATTAGAAAATGAAATAGTAAAAGATGTATCTGCAGACGAAGAAAACAAAGTAGAATTATCTCAAATGGAAATAGATGCTAATGAAATAAAAAAAAATTACAATTTAATAAGACCACTTAAAGGAACAGTTAGTTCAAGATTTGGACCAAGAACACCTACTAATATAATATCTGCAAATCATGCAGGAATAGATATTGCTGCAAATGAAGGAACAGTATTTATTTCATCAATGGAAGGAAAAGTAACTTGTGTAGCAACAGAAGGAGGATATGGAAATCATATTTATATTCAAAATAATGATGTAATAACTTTATATGCACATTGTAAATCGATTTACTTAAAAGAAGGTGAAAGTGTATCTCAAGGTCAAAAAATAGGAGAAGTAGGATCTACGGGAAATGCAACAGGACCACATTTACACTTTGAAATAAGAAAATCAGATAGAGTAGTAAATCCAGAATATATTCTTACATTTTAAATAAAGGAGAAACAAAGTGAAGATAAGGTTACATCTTAAGATTTTTATTTTTATAGCTATATTTATAGTTACAAGACAAATAGAAATATATGGAGTATTAATGTTATTTGCAGTACTTCATGAATTAGGGCATATGATAACTGGTATAATATTAGGATTTAAGCCTAATACAATAGAAATTATGCCATTTGGTCTATCAATAGGATTTGATATAAAAGTTGATAATTATAATAAAAAAATAAAAAAAGGGACTATACTAACACTAAAAAAATTGTTTATAGCAATAAGTGGACCAATTATTAATTTTATTATTGCATTAATTTTTTTAGTATATCCTATATCATTTTTAAGAATTAATAGTCAAATAATTATTTATGCAAATCTTTTAATAGGAATATTTAATTTAATACCAATATATCCTTTGGATGGAGGTAGAATAATTAAATACATATTACATATTTTTTACGGAAAAAAGCAATCATACATATATAGTAATAAAATATCATATATAACAATCATAACTCTTACAATAATTTGTAGTTTTGCAATATTATACTTAAAAAATATTGCGTTAATTTTAATATTAGTATATTTATGGTATTTAGTAATTAAAGAACATAAAATATTTAATGCAAAAAAACAGATTTACAAAAGCATTAATAAAATAGAAGAAAAACAAGAAAGTACAGTAAACTGAAACTGTACTTTCTTCTTGACATATAAGGTTTTTGGTGCGATAATAGTATAAGTTTATGGATAGGAGAAAAAAATGGAAATAGAAAAAGCAAAAGCAATAATAGAGTCAATTTTATTTGCTTGTGGAAGAGAAGTACAAATAAAAGAATTAATGTCTGCACTAGAAATGAGTAGTGAAGATCTTTTTGCGATTATAGATAGTATGAAATTAGATTATGCAAAAGAAAATAGAGGAATAGAAATAATAAAAGTACAAGATGCAATTCAATTAGCAACTAAAAAAGAATATTATGAATATATATATCCTATTTTTGATAAAAGAAGTGCACCTAATTTATCAAATGCTGCGTTAGAAACTTTATCAATTATTGCATATAATCCAAGAATTACAAGAGCTGAAATTGAAACAATACGTCGGAGTTAATTCTGATGGAACAATGTATAAATTATTAGAATATAATTTAATTGAAAATGTAGGAAAAGCTGATGCACCAGGAAGACCAAGTATGTATTGTGTAACTAATGAATTTTTAAAAATGTTTGGATTAACTTCTTTAGATGAATTACCAGAACTTCCAAAATATAAATTAGATGAAAATAGGCAAATTGTTATAGATGAAATAATTGAAGAAAATAAACAAACAGAAGAAAAAGAAGAATTAGAAACAGAAAATGAGGCTCCAATGCCCGAAAGGGAAAATGAAGTAAAGGAAGATAAACAATAAAATATTATAAAAGGAGCAAAGAAATGAAATTAAGTGAAAATTATTTTTATACATTAAGAGAAGATGCAAAAGACGAAGAATCAGTAAGTGGAAATTTACTTGTAAAAAGTGGAATGATAAAAAAAATAGGTAATGGTATTTATATGAAAATGCCATTAGGACAAAAAGTAGTAGATAATGTAAAAAATATTGTTAGAAAAAATATGAATATGGCAGGAGCTTTAGAAGTTACAATGCCAATGTTGTTACCAATAGATGTTTTTCAAAAATCAGGAAGATATGAATTATTTGGACCATCAATATTTAAATTAAATGATAGATATAATAGACCATATGTATTAGGGCCAACACATGAAGAATTTTTTGTTTTAGCATCAATGATGAAAGCAAAGTCATATAAAGATTTTCCATATACATTATATCAAATAGGAAATAAATATCGTGATGAAATAAGACCAAGATTAGGATTAATAAGAACAAGAGAATTTACAATGAAAGATGCATATAGTTTTGATATAAATCAAGAAGAATCAGATAAGTCTTATCAAAAACAATTTGATGCATATCATAAGATATGTAAAGAAGTTGGATTAAATTATGCTGTAGTTAGAGCAGATACAGGAGTAATGGGAGGACTTTTATCAGAAGAATTCCAAGCTATAACAGATGTAGGAGAAGATATTTTAGTATTATGTGATAATTGTGATTATGCATCTAATATAGAAGTTAGTAAATGCATTGATAATGAAACAGATAATAGTGAAGAAAAATTACAAATTGAAAAAATATATACTCCAAATGCAGGAACAATAGAAGAAATAAGTACATTATTAAAAGTTGAAACATCAAAATTTGTTAAAACATTAATTTATAATGTAGATGGTAAATTTTATGCTTGCTTAGTAGCGGGAGATAAAGAAGTAAACGAAGTTAAACTTGGTAAATTATTAAATGCAAAAGTAGTAGAATTAGCAGAAGCAGATAATGTAATACAAATTACTAATGCAAAAGTTGGATTTGCAGGACCTGTAGGATTAAATATTCCAGTTATAATGGATCATGGTATTGCTCATATGAAAAATTTCATTGTAGGAGCAAATGATACGGATTATCACTATAAAAATGTAAATTTAGAAGATTTTGAAATATATAAAATAGCAGATATACGTAATGTAAAAGAAAATGATATATGCCCAAATTGTGGTAAAGGTCATTTGACATTTAAAAAAGGAATTGAAGTTGGAAATACATTTAAATTAGGTACAAAATATAGTGAAAGTTTAGGATTGAATTATTCTGATGAAAATAATGAATTAAAACCAGTTGTTATGGGATGTTATGGGATAGGAATTGAAAGAATTATAGCAGCTTTGGTTGAGCAAAATCATGATGATAAAGGAATAATTTGGCCAATAAATATAGCACCATTTAAAGTAGCTATTGTATTAATAAGTAATAAAGATGATAAACAAAAACAAGTTGCACAAGACTTATATGAAAAATTTACAAATGCAGGAATAGAAACAATATTAGACGATAGAGATGAGAGACCAGGAGTTAAATTTAATGATATGGATTTAATTGGAATACCACTTAGAATAACTGTAGGTAAAAAAGTAGAAGAAAACCAAATTGAATTTAAATCTAGAAGCAGCGAAGAAGTAGAATTAATAGATATTAATGATATATTAGATAAAATAAAAAATATTATTAAATAAAATAAAAAATTAAAAATAGAAAAGTGAATTCTTAACAAAGAATTCACTTTTTATTAATTAAAATATTTAATATTGCAGGATACATTTCATCTGCATGTTTTTCCCAATTATCAACTATTTCTTTTGCTTGATTTGGTGATCCTGCAAAAGTTTTAATTTCAAAAATAGTTTCATTACGTTCTACGATTTTACAAGTAATATCGAAATAATTTTCACTACGAGGTATATATTCTGCAATAACAGAATGTTTATTTTCAAAAGATTCTAATTCTGATTTAAAATTACTATCAACTCTTAGTTTAATAATCCCAGGTAACATATCTTGAGTTAAATTTAAAGTTTGTTTACCAAAATCTGTGATGTCATAAAAACTATGTTCATCTTTAGAGTAATTTGTAATATAACCATTTTCTAATAAATCTAATAAGAATTGTTGAAAATAGAAATAATTCATATCTGTTACTGCAAGAACAAGGTTTAATAATGAATCATTTGAGATTGGTTTTCCGATTTTATTTAAAATATATAATATTAATACTTTATTTTCTGCTAAAGTTTTGTCATCTGAAGTTAATTTCAATAGTATCACTCCTTAATTGCTAAATTAATAAAGAAATTATAACACACTTTTATTAAAAATACTATAATTTTATAAAAATAAAGATTAAGGAATTAAAATTTTAAAATCCTTAATCTTTTTTAAACCACTTACTTCTTAAAAAGGTTGAAGTGGTGAAGAGTAGTACGAAAGAAGACTAAGATCAACTTGCCCATTTTTATAGAGAGTCCCTTCAAAGTAATCTTTCTCATTTTCTGTAGCAGAATCACTAGCGTACACTGGACCCTTTTTACCTACAAAACTAACAGCTTCTTGTCTCTTGTTTTCTTCTGCCATAGGTATTTACCTCCTTTATGAAAGATAAAAACAATTATATAATATTTCCTAAAAAATGTAAATGCAAAAAGGAAAAAAATGGAAAAAACTTATCTACAATATTTGACAAAAAATAAAAACATAAAAGACCAAAATCCTTACTTGCCAAAAAGTAAACAGTGTGTTAAAATACATCATACAAAAAAATAAAAAGAGGGATAAAAATGAGAATACGTTTTAAACCATGGGCAAGACCAGAACTAGAATCAAGTAAATTTTATATAGATAATCCACAAGAATTTAAAGAAAAGTGGAAAACATTATATAAAAATGAAGAACCATTTCATATAGAATTAGGATGTGGAAAAGGGAGCTTTATATCAAAGATAGCATTAAAAAATAAAAATGTTAATTATTTAGCAATAGATTTAGTAGATGCGATGCTTGGATTAGCTAAAAGAAATGTTGAACAAACATATAATGAAGTTAACGAAGAAATAGATAATATTTATTTAACAAGATTTGATATAGAAAGAATCTTTCTTATTTTAGATAAAAAAGACAAAGTAGAAAGAATATATATAAATTTCTGTAATCCTTGGCCAAGAGGAAAGCATCATAAAAAAAGATTAACACATACAAAACAATTAGAAAAATATAAAGAGTTTTTAACAGAAAAAGGAGAAATATACTTTAAAACTGATGATGATTTTTTATTTGAAGATAGTTTAGTATATTTTAAAGAAGCAGGATTTGAAATAGTAAAGAAAACATATGATTTAGAAAATGAAAAAGAATTTTGGGACAATATTGAAACTGAACATGAAAAAATGTTTAAAGAACAAGGAATAAAAATTAAAGCAGTAATTGCAAGAAAAAAATAAAAAAGGAAGATAAAATATTGAAAAAAAATATCAAAAAAAATTTAAGGTGGATATTACTTATAGCCTGTCTTATAGTATTTTTTGTAATATTAGAAGATGTACTGGATAAGGAAATTAATCAATTTGATAGTAATATATATAAATTTATATCATATGGTATATCTAATACGGTTACTATAATTGCAAAAGTAATAACAACAATAGGATCTGCGTATGTAATTATTCCTGTATGTATTATAACAGCAATTTGTTTATGGAAGAAAAAACAAGGTAAGTATATTATAATTAATTTATTAATTGTGTTTTTAAGTAATCAAATATTAAAAAAAATTATAGAAAGACCAAGACCAGAAGGCTTCAGAATTGTTGAAGAGTCTGGATATAGTTTTCCATCAGGACATTCAATGGTAAGTATGGCATTTTATGGATTATTTATTTATTTTATATATAATAATATAGAAAATAAATATATAAAATGGATATCAATAGTATTAATAAGTATTTTAATAATTTTAATTGGAATTAGTCGTATTTATTTAGGAGTGCATTATGCAAGTGATGTATTTGCAGGATTCTGTTTATCATTAGCTTATTTAGCATTATTCACAAATATTATATCAAACAAAAAAGAGAAAATAGAATAATATAAATTTAAAATATATAAACAAATGTATAAAAAGCTTTTCTTAGTAAAAACTATTTTTAGATAAAGGAGATAAAAAATGTTTTTACCAAGAGAAGTTTTTTTTGAAAAAGAAGTTCAAAATTATGAGTTAGGAAGAGAATTATTAAAAAGATATAATGATAAAAATATAAAGTGTACTGAAATAGAAAATCACAATAATATTGAAGAAATGAGGAAAAAAGAAAATAAAGAATTTCCAAAAATAAAACAAAATCTTATTATAGGAATAAGAAAGACACATAAATTTGTACCCAATAATAAAACATCAGATTATTTAGTTCCATACACATCATCACGGATGCATTGCAATGTGTTTATATTGCTATTTAGTTTGCAATTATAATAAATGTGCTTATTTGAGATTATTTGTGAATAGAGAAGAAATGTTGGACAAAATTATTAAAGTAAATAATAAAAGTGAAAAAGAATTAACGTTCGAAATAGGAAGTAATAGTGATTTAATATTGGAGAATACAATTACAGGAAATTTAGAATGGACAATTTGTAATTTTATTGAAAGAACTAAAAAAGGATATTTAACTTTTCCAACTAAATTTGATATGGTAGATCCAATATTAAATTTAAAACATGATAAAAGAATTATAATAAGAATGAGTGTAAATCCACAAAAAATTATTAGTGAAATAGAAATTGGAACATCACCATTAAAAAATAGAATAGAAGCCATAAATAAATTAGGAGAAGCGGGATATAAAATAGGAATATTAATTGCTCCAATAGTATTAATTGATAATTGGAAAGAAGGATATAAAAATCTAATAGAGTATTTATCAGAAAACTTAAGTGATAAAGTAAAAGAACAGGTATTTTTCGAAGTGATTTTTATGACTTATAGCTATATTCATAATGCAATAAATACAGAAGCATTTCCTAATAAACAAGTGTTATATGATAAAGAAAAAATGATAGCAAGAGGAAGAGGAAAATATGCTTATAGAAAAGAATTAAAGGATGATGCAAAAGGATTTATAACAGATTTATTGAACAAGTTTTTTGAAAAAAACGAAATAAAATATATTGTATAAAATTAAAAAAATTGTAGCAAAAATATAAAAAAAGAATATTATATAGTACAAACAATATATTGTTTTTATATAGATAAAAATACAGATAATATGATATTTTATATTATCTGTATTTTTGCGTTAAAAAATAAAAACAAATACGTGTAAGAGATAAAAGTTATGATATAATTTATGAAAAATATTATTAGATATGTGTTTAGTACTATGTGTTGTATTATCTAAATTTTTACTGGAAATTTAATTTTTAATTTTATGATTACTAAATATTTAATATAAGTTAGGAGATTTAGTTATGATAGATATAAATGATATTTAAAAAATTTTTACAAAGGAACTAAAAATCCATCATTAAAAGCCATGGAATATTTTATGAATATATATAATAATTTTCAAGAAAAAATGAACTTTATTCATATTGCAGGTACTAATGGAAAAGGTAGTTGCGTAGAAATCATATCAAATATTTTAACAAAACAAGGTTATAGAGTTGGTAAATCGACAATTGGTGAATTGGTTGAAAAATTGAATTTGCCGGATAAAAGAGCAGTACAGGAAAATCTTAATCAACTGGATTTAAACTATGTTCCTATAGATAACGAAAAAGTAAATATTTCATAGAAACACAATCTTAGTGGAGGTGCAAAGCCGAGTATTTTGCCCAAAGGCGAACTATATAATAAGATTGAACAGTTAGCAATTGCAGCAGGTAAGGCTATGAATATTAACTTTGCAACTATTGATATCATAGAAACAAGTATGTGCTGGAAATCAATTCTGGAATTGGTGCAACTATTTTCACAGAAACAATTGAAGGTGCAGATGAAATAATTAAGGAAATTTACAGAAGAGCAATTGAAAAATTATTTCAGTAACAAACCTAAGAAGGAATCTTTTTGATTCCTTCTTTTTATGTATAATTAAATTTATATATAAATTTAACAAAATGATATTGTTTTTTTAAAATATCATTTTTATTTTATTGTATTTAAATAAAAAATGTGATAAAATGCAAAGACAAACTTAATAATTAATAAATAAATTATAAATAAATATAAAGACAAGGAGGAAAAATGGAAAAGAAAACATTTTACGTTACAACACCAATTTACTATCCAAGTGGAAGATTTCATATAGGAACTGCATACACAACAGTATTAGCGGATAGTATAAAAAGATATAAAATAGCAAGAGGTTATGATTCATACATGTTAACTGGAATGGATGAGCATGGACAAAAAATCCAAGAAGTAGCACAAAAAAATGGAAAAACACCTCAAGAACATGTAGATGAAATAGCAGAAAATGCAAAAGAATTATGGAAAAAATTAGATATTCATTATGATGATTTTATTCGCACAACTGAAGAAAGACATACAAAAGTTGTAGAAGAAATTTTTGATAGATTAATGGAACAAGGTGATATATATTTAGGAGAGTATGAAGGTTGGTATTGTACACCATGTGAGACTTTCTTTACAGAAACACAATTAGTAGATGGAAAATGTCCTGATTGTGGAAGAGAAGTAAATAAAATGAAAGAAGAGTCATATTTCTTTAATATGAAAAAATACCAAGATAGACTAGTAAAATTTTATGAAGAGAATCCTGATTTTATAGCACCAGAATCTAGAAAAAATGAATTATTTAATAATTTTATAAAACCTGGATTAGAAGATTTATGTGTAAGTCGTACAAGTTTTGATTGGGGAGTAAAAGTAAGAAAAAATCCAAAACATGTTGTATATGTATGGCTAGATGCATTAACAAATTATATTACAGCATTAGGATATGGATCAGAAGATGATTCAAAATTTAAAAAATACTGGCCAGCAGACATACATATTGTTGGTAAAGATATAATACGTTTTCATGGTATTTATTGGCCAATATTCTTAATGGCATTAGATTTACCATTACCTAAAAAATTATATGCACACGGTTGGATAATGATGAAAGACGGAAAAATGTCAAAATCTAAAGGTAATATTGTTTATCCAGAATTATTAATTGAAAAATATGGATTAGATGCAACAAAATACTTTTTACTAAAAGAATTACAATATGGTCAAGATGGAGTATTTTCACCAGAAGGATTTGTAGAAAGATATAACATAGATTTATGTAATGATTTAGGAAATTTATTAAATAGAACTATAGGTATGATGAATAAATATTTTAGTGGAGAAATACCAGAACTAAAGAATACAAAAAATGAACCAGATGAAGAACTAGAAAAAACAGTATTAGAAAAAATAAAACTAGTTGAAGAAAATATTGAAACAATTCATATAAGCAATGCCCTATCAGAAATATGGAATATTATTTCTAGAAGTAATAAATATATTGATGAAACAGCACCATGGGTATTAGCAAAATCAGAAGATGAATTAGATAGAGAAAAATTATCATCTGTAATGTATCATTTGGCAGAAAACTTAAGAATCGTGGCAGTTTTATTACAACCATTCATGCCAGAAACTTCTAAGAAAATGTTTGAACAATTAGGAATAGAATCAGAAGAATTAACAAAATGGAACAGTATAGAAACTTATGGAAAATTACAAAGCAATGTAAAAGTAATTGAAAAAGGTGAACCTTTATTTATGCGTTTAGATGTAGAAGAAGAAGTAAATTATATAAAAGAAGGTATGAAAAAATAAAGTAAAGAGGTGCTATTAAATGGATGAAAAACATAGACAATATTGTATAAAGTTAGGAAATCCTTATATGGGAGAAAATTATAATAAACCAGAATTTAGAACAGAAACAATAGATTCATCTTGGATTCCACAAGATGCTATAAAAGAAGAAAATTGGTTAAAAAATAGCAAAAAATTCACAAATTAGACATAATAGAAATATATAATAAAATAAGTAAAATAAGAGCAAATTAGAAAATATTAATATTTTCAGAATTAATTTGCTCTTATTTTAAAATATTTCAAAACAATAAGTAAAGAGGAGAAAAATTTATGAATGATATTACAGCATTAATAGTAGATGATGAATCAAGAATGCGAAAACTAGTAAAAGACTTCTTAAATAAAAAAGGATATAAAACGTTAGAAGCTGAAAATGGTGAAGAAGCTTTAAAAGTATTTAATGACAATCAAAAAGAAATAAATATTATTTTATTAGATGTAATGATGCCTAAATTAGATGGATGGTCTGTATTAAGACAAATTAGACAAATATCTAAAGTACCAATTATTATGCTAACTGCGAGAGGAGAAGAGCAGGACGAATTATTTGGATTTGAACTTGGCGTAGATGAATATGTTTCAAAACCATTTAGCCCTAAGATTTTAGTGGCTCGTGTAGAAGCAATTTTAAATCGTACTATGAAAAAAGAGAGTCAAATAAAAGATTATGATGGAATCTTAATAGATTGTGAAGGTAGAAACGTAAAAATAGATGGAAAAGCAATAGAATTTAGTCTTAGAGAATATGAATTATTAAAATATTTATTAGATAATGAAGGAATTGCATTATCTAGGGATAAGATATTAAATAATGTGTGGAATTATGATTATTATGGAGATTCTAGGACAATTGATAGCCATATAAAAAAGATTCGCCACAAACTTGGTAAAAAAGGAAAAAATATAAAAACTATAAGAGGAATAGGATATAAATTTGAAATAAAATAGGAGTAGATATGAATAAGGTTAAAGATAAAGATAAGTTTAAATCGGTTAGAGTAAAATTATTTTTTTCTTTTTGTATAGCAGTAACAATAATTATATTATTCTTAATTATAATAAATAATGTTGTATTAGAAACTGTATATTTATATGCAAAAAGTAAGAAAGTAGAAACGGCATATGAAAAAATCAATAGTTTCTATACTGAAACAGTGAAAATAGAAAATATAGAACAAGATTTAAATAAAATATCAATGAAAAATGATTTTGATATATTAATATTAGATAATAAAAATGAACTATTATATACTTCTAATAAAAATTCAAGTTATACTATAAATAAATTTAATAAATCAATAAATGACAATGATAAGACTGAATTTAAAGAAGAATTTTCTCAAGATAGTAAATATGTTTATAAAAAAGATAAGATAACAATTAAAAAAATATTAGACAAAAAAAATAATATAAATTATATTTTTTTATCTTCAAAATTGGATAATGGAAATTCTTTATACGTATGTACACAAGTAGAATCTATTAAAGAGAGTGTAAAAATATCTAATAATTTATTAATTCTAATTGGTGGTATATCAATGATTGTTACAGGAATCATAGCATCTTTTATGTCTAAGAAATTTACGAATCCAATTCTACAATTAAATGATATTGCTAAGAATATGTCTGATTTAAAATTTGATAAGAGATATCAAGAAAAAAATATAAATGATGAAGTAAATAATCTTGGAAAAAGTATAAACATAATGGCTGATAAATTAGAGTCAACTATACGAGAATTAAAAAATACAAATATAGAATTGGAAAAAGATATAGAAGAAAAATCTAAAATCGATGAAATGAGAAAACAATTTATATCAGATGTATCACATGAATTAAAAACACCAATAGCATTAATACAAGGATATGCAGAAGGTTTAATAGAAAATGTAAATACTGATGAAAAATCTAGAAAATTTTATGCAGAAGTAATATTAGATGAAACAAATAAAATGGATACTCTAGTAAAACAATTATTGGAATTAAGTAAATTAGAATATGGTAAAAGAAAATTTAATAATGTTAAATTTAATGTAGTAGAACTTATTAATGAGATAATAAGAAAATGTAATGTAATATTAAAAGAAAATAAAATAAATGTAGAATTTGATAAAAGTAAAAATGTATATGTAAAAGCAGATGAATTTTATATTGATCAAGTTATAACAAATTATTTTACTAATGCAATAAAAAATGCAAAAGAAGTTGATGGAAATAAGGTAATAAAAATAGCAATGGAGAAAAGAAAAGATAAACTAAGAATTAGTGTGTTTAATACAGGAGAAAATATAAAAGAAGATGATATAAATAGAATATGGAAACGTTTTTATAAAGTAGATACTTCAAGAAATAGAGAACAAGGTGGAACAGGAATAGGATTAGCATTAGTAAAAGCAATTATGAATAATTATAAAAACGACTTTGGTGTAATAAACAAAAAAAATGGAGTTGAATTCTACTTTGAATTAGATAAATAAGAAGTAAAAAGTATGGAAAAGTGCTATAAAATTTTCTATGCTTTTTATTTTAATGTCGAAAAATGAAATAAAATTTAAGAAAAAAACACTTTACAAAAATGGAAAAATATGGTAACATAATGTTAGAAATTCAAATTGCAATTTAAATTCTAAAAAAATTAATCTAAAAAGTTAAGAATATTCATTAACAAATTTCACAAATCAAAATGTAAAATTCAAAAGAAAAATCAATAAATACTTAAGAAAAATATAAATAAAATAAGAAAGGTTAGGTGAAATATATGCATGTTTAACTATAGCAAAAGAAACTTGATAATAATTTCTTTTATTTCTTCTATAGTTATATTAGTATTCATAAATTATATTCTAAAGAATTTTAATGAAAATCAAAAAAAGAAAGAAAATTTTAATTTAATTCAAAAAACAAATCAAATAATTTCCAATACAAATGTAAATAAAGACGAAGAAAAAAATAAAGAATGTGAAAAAGAACAAATTGTAAAAAATCAATATAATAAAAACAATTGGAGAATTTTAATTCCAAAAATCAACTTAGATGCTCCTATTTTAGAAGGAACAAACAAAGAAAATTTAAGAAGAGGAGTAGGGCATTTTAAACAAACAGATAAATGGGATGGAAATGTATGTCTTGCTGCTCACAATAGAGGATACAAATATAACTTTTTCCAGGAAATTAAAAGATTAGAAATAGGTGATACAATTGAGTACCACAATAAAAAAAGGATCAGAACTTATTCTGTAACGTGGAAAGGAAAAATAAAAGAAACAGATTTATCTTATTTGAGATATACAAATGATAACAAATTAACTTTAATAACATGTGCTGAAAATATGCCTGAATACCGATTGTGTATTCAGGCATATGAAATAAAAATATAAATAAATAGAAATTTGTTGACAGCATAAGATTGTTAAATATATAATAAAAATACAAAAATAGGGAATAAATATAAAAAGAATAATAAGAGAGGAAAGTTAAAATTGTTAACACAAATTATAATTCTGTTTATATTAATTCTTATAAATGCGTATTTTGCAACTACAGAAATTGCATTTATCTCGTTAAATGATATAAAAATATCAAAACAGGCAAGAAATGGTGATAAAAAAGCCCGAAAAATTGAAAAAATGTTAAAAAATCCAAGTAATTTCTTAGCTACAATACAAATTGGTATTACATTAGCTGGATTTTTATCAAGTGCATTTGCGTCAGATACTTTTTCAGATAATCTAGCAAACACATTAAATGGGATATTTCCACAGATTTCAATTAGTATACTTAAAAGAATTTCAATTATAGTAATTACTATTATATTATCATTTTTTACTTTAGTATTAGGAGAGTTAGTGCCTAAAAGATTAGCAATGAAATATTATGAAAAAATTGCATATTCAACTGTAAATATTATTAAATTTATTTCTAATTTAACATTACCATTTGCAAAAATATTAGAAAAATCTACAAATATAATTTCAAAATTATTTGGGATTTCAGGACATGAGGAAGAAATAGTTACAGAAGAAGAAATAAAAATGATGATTGATGAAGGTGAAGAAAAAGGAGCTATTGAAGAAGACGAAAAAGAAATGATACACAATATATTTGAATTTAATGATATAACAGTTTCAGAAGTAATGACACATAGAACAGATTTATATGCAATACAAATAAACTCGAACATTGAAGATATAATAAAGTACTTAGATGAATACAAATATAGTAGAATTCCGGTATACGGAGAAACGATAGATGATATTAAAGGAATACTTTTTATAAAAGATTTATTAAAATATTTGCATGGAAAAAAACAAATTAAAATAAAAAACATTATAAGAGAAGCGTATTTTGTATCAGAAAATAGACCAATAAATGAATTATTTAAAGAATTACAAAAAAATAAAATGCAAATGGCAATAGTAATTGATGAATATGGCGGAACAGCAGGAATAGTAACAATGGAAGATTTACTAGAAGAAATTGTTGGAAACATCTTTGATGAATATGATGAAGTAGAATCAGAATATAAAAAAATTGATGATAATACATTTATTATTAACGGAAGCGTAACAATAAATGAATTGAAAAAGATATTGAATGTAGATATTCCTGAGGGAGAATATGAAACGTTGTCCGGATATTTACTTGAATTAATTGGTAGAATTCCAGAAGACAATGAAAATCCAATTGTAGAAACAGAAAATATATGTTATAAAGTAGAAAAATATGAAGATAAAAGAATTTTGTTAGTAAAAGTTTGTAAAATACAATAATCAAAAGAAAAAATAGGAGGAAATAAAATGGAGAATGATAAAAATGAAAAAGAAAAAAGAAGTGTAAAAAAGAAATATATAATTATACCAATTATCATTCTAACAATAATCATAAGTATAATAGTAGGGCTAATGTTTATTAATTATAATGATAAAAGTTATGATATAGAAAATGTAACAGTATTTTCTTATTTTAAATTATATGAAAATGAAAAATATGGAATAATTGATGCAAAAGGAAATACATTAGTTGAAGCAAAATATGATAATATAGATATTCCAAATCCATCAAAACCAGTATTTATTGTTTATTCAAATTATGATTCACAAAAAGGTGAATATGAAACACAAGTAATAAATGAAAAAAACGAAAAAATTTTAACTCAATATGAACAAGTTCTACCTATTACATTAAAAGAATCAAACAGTTCACTTCCTTATGAAAAAAGTGTACTAGTATATAAAGAAAATAATAAATATGGAATAATTGATTTTAAAGGTAAAAAAATAACAAATGCATTATATAATTCTATCGAAAGTTTATTATATAAAGAAGGTTGTCTTATTGTAAAAAAAGAAGAAAAATATGGAATTATTAATATTAAAGGTAAAGATGTAGTAAAGACTGAATATGACTCAATAACTGCAGATGGATATTATGATGAAGAAACTAAATATAAAAAAGCGGGGTTTATTGTAGGACAAAAGAAAAATGAAGGATATAGATACCGGATATATTAGTAATAATTCTGATAGTATATTAGATGTAGAATATAATGAAATAAATCGAATTACAGAAATAAACAGTGAAAAAGAGATATATTTATTAGCTTTTAAAAATGGACAAGCGGGTATATATAAAAACAAAGAACAAGTATTAAAGCATAATTATGAAGAAATAGAATATAACAAAACAAATGAAGTATTTATTGTACAGAAAAAAGAAAAACAAGGTGTTATAAGTAAAGAAGGAAAAGAAATACTAAAATCAGAATATGATTACATCATAATATCTGGAGATAAAATAAATGCAGAAAAAGACCAAATTTTATACATATATGATATGAATGGAAATAAACAAAATATAGAAACTAATACAACATTATTATCAACAGACAATGAGCAATATTTTATTACAATAAATGAACAAGAAAAATTTGGAGTAATAGATAATACAGGAAAAACTATTATAGAAAATAAATATCAATATATTGAATATGCATTTGGAGATTATTTCATAGCTACAAACGAGGGAAAAGTAGGAGTAATAGATAAAGACCAAAATATAAAAATTGATTTTAGTTATAATGTAATACAAAAAATTAAAGATACTAATATATTACAAGCTATTATGCCATCAAATAATATAAGTGATATATATAATTCAAATTTAGAGAAAATAATATCTATGAAAGATGCAACAATAATAATTGAAAATGATTATATAAAATTATTATCAATAGGAGAAAGAAAATATTTTGACAAAAATGGAAAAGAATTAAATAATAAAGAAATATTTACAAATTCTAAACTATTTGCATTTAATAAAGATGAAAAATGGGGATTTGTTGATAGTGAAGAAAATATAAAAGTAGATGTAATTTATGATATGGTTACAGAATTAAACAATTATGGATTTGCAGGAATAAAAAAAGATGGAAAATGGGGAGTAATAAATGATGAAGGTAAAATAATAGTAGAACCTTCATATGAAGTAGAATGGAATGAACCAGAATTTATAGGAGAATATTTAAAATTAAATTTTGGATATGGATTTTGTTATTATACAAAACAAATAAATAACCAGTAAGCATAGATATAAAAAATTATTAAAAGACTTGTAAAATCATTAAAAATATGATAAAATGCTAATGTTGTAAAAATGAGATGATTTTTACATCC
The DNA here is from genome assembly GCA_012513065.1 of Clostridiaceae bacterium. Taxonomy (GTDB): domain Bacteria; phylum Bacillota; class Clostridia; order TANB77; family CAG-508; genus UMGS1663. The sequence goes on from JAAZCX010000064.1 coordinate 21,425, forward strand.
TTACTTACATATTAATGTAGGTTATTAATCCAAAGGGAGGTGAAAAAATAATGAATAAATACGAGAGTGTTATCATTATTAATCCAAATGTTGATGAAGAGGGAACAAAAGCACTTGTTCAAAAATTTACAGATTTGATTAATAATGACGGAAAATTAGAAAAAGCAGATGAATTAGGAAAAAGAAAATTAGCTTATGAAATACAAAAAAACAAAGAAGGTTATTATGTTATATTTTATTTTGAAGCAAATTCAAATTTAATTTCTGAACTTGAAAGAAATTATCGTATTACAGATGAAGTTATAAAATTCATGACTGTAAAAGTAGAATAGTAGAATAGGAGCCTTTTAAGAAAGGTAAGGTAAAAATATGAATAAAGTAATTTTGATGGGAAGATTAACAAGAGATCCAGAAGTTAGATATACACAATCTAATAACAATTTAGTAGCTTCTTTTAGCTTAGCAGTTAATAGAAGATTTGTAAGATCAGGAGAAGAAAGACAAGCTGATTTTATTAATATTGTAGCTTGGAGTAAACTTGGAGAATTCTGTAGTAAATACTTTAAAAAAGGACAACAAGTAGGTGTTATTGGAAGAATTCAAACAAGAACATGGGATGATGATCAAGGTCAAAAACACTATATTACAGAAGTAATTGCAGAAGAAGCTTATTTTGCAGATACAAAGAGAGATGGAGAAACAGCAGGAAACTTTGATGCAACATTTGGTACAATGCCAGATACAGCAGGAAGTTCTGATTTTGAAGTTTCTTCAGGAGACGATTTACCATTTTAAGGAAAACACATATATAAGTAGTTAGGGGGGAAAATATAATGGCAGATAAAAAACAAAAAAGAAATAACAGAAATAATAATGTAGATGATGAATTCAATCCAAGATTTAAAAAAATGAGAAAAAAAGTTTGTCCTTTATGCGCAGACAAAAATCTTGTATTAGATTATAAAAATGCAGAACAATTAAAGAAATTTATCAATGATAAAGGTAAAATATTACCAAGAAGAGCAACAGGAGCATGTGCAAAACATCAAAGAGATATTACTTTAGCAGTAAAAAGAGCAAGACAAATAGCAATATTACCTTTTACTCAAGAATAGTAATATAAATACATAGAAAATAAATAAAATAGGGGCTAAATAAAACATAAATGTTTTATTTGGTCTTTTTTTGTTAAAAGAAAGGAAAAAATATAAAAATGAAAAATTCGATTAAAAAGAAAATAATAATTATATTTATATTAATGATACAAATAATTCAATTATTTACTAGTTTATCTAAAGTACAAGCTAGTATTAATATAAATGATACGATAACATTAAAAGGAGATCATGAATGTGATTCACTTTTAGAATATTGGATGAATGATTATAAAAAATGGAGTTACAAAATTGTTTGGTATGTATATTATACAGATGAACAAGAACAAGTTAAATATCCTGCTTTTTGTATAGAACCTAAGAAAGAAGGGGTAGGTACAGGATATAATTCATATAAAGCAGAAATAAAAAAGGAAGATAGTAATCAAATATGGAGAATATTAAATAAAGGATATATGGGTTCAAATTATAAACAATGGAATTTAGAATGTGATGATGATTTATATACTGCAACTAAAGTAGCATTACATTCTCTAAAAGAAAACATTGCTCCAAAAGATAAATATATATTAGGAACAAGAAGTGTGGATGGGAATACTGTAGAAGAAATTAAAAGAAGAGCAGAAAAAGTATTAAATGTTTCTGAAATATTATATGAATATGGAATAAATGGAAGTGAAACATATCAGCCACCTAAAATAATCGTAAAAGAAATAGATAAATATACAGTAGAAAGCATAGAAAACACATCATATTATATACAAAAATATAAAGTTCAAGCAAATAAAAATTTAAAATCTTATGACATCAAAATTCAAAACTTTCCGGAGGGAAGTAAAATATTAAATTCTAATAATGAAGAGGTAGTAACTTTACAAAGTGATACATTTAAAGTTGCAATTCCTATACAAAAAATAAAGCAAAATATAAAAGGTAATATTATTATTCAAAATGCTTATGTCAAAACAAATCCAATTTTTTATTGTAATAGTGAAATAAAAGAAGCTCAAAGCTATGTAACATATACTAATGGTTTTGAAAAAACGAATACAAATATAAATTTAGAAATTGATGCTAACGAATGTGATTTGTTGATAAATAAAATTGACAAAGAAACAAAACAACCAATTGCAAATGTAAAATTTGAAGTAAGTGATATTAATAAAAATAAAATTGCAGAAGTAGTAACAAATGACAAAGGAATAGCAATGTTAAAAAAATTATATCCACAAACAGTATTTATAAAAGAAATAGAAGTACCTGAAAATTATGTGCTATCTAACGAAGAAAAGCAAATAAAATTAGAATGGAAAAAAACTACATCAATTTCTTTTGAAAATGAATTAAAAAAAGGATCTTTAGAAATAACAAAAACAGATAAAGAAAATAAAGATATAAAATTAGAAGGAGTAAAGTTTAAATTATATAATTCAAAAGAAAATTTAATTAAAGAATTAACTACAGATAAAAATGGAAAAATATATGTAGATAACTTAAAAATAGGAAATTATTTAATACAAGAAGTAGAAACTAATAAAAACTATATATTAGATAGTAAAAGAGAAAAAATAAATATTGAGTATAACAAAATAACAAAGTTAAATATAAAAAATGAGAAAATAAAAGGAAAAATTAAAATTTTAAAAATTAGTGAAGATGATAATCAAATAAATAATAAATTAAAAGGAAGTCCAATAGAAAATGTAGAATTTGAAATTAAAAATAATAAAAACGAATTAGTTCAAATATTAGTTACAAATGAAAAAGGAGAAGCTATTAGTAATGAATTAGAAAAAGGTATATATAAAATAAAAGAAATAAAAGCAAATGAACATTATCAAATAAATAATGAAGATTTTGAAATTGAAATTGTAGAAAATAATAAAATACAAGAAATTATAATTACTAATAAATCTAAAAAAGTTGAGAAACCAGAAGAACCTATAGAATCAGAAATTCCTAAATTACCAAGAACAGGATTTTAAATAAATAACTTATTTAATGTTTAAACATATAATATTTGTAAATACTATAAGTAAAACATTTTTGGAGGTATATTAGTGAAATTAGGAATTGCATTATCAGGTGGAGGAATAAGAGGAATTGCACATGCAGGAGTATTAAAAGCTTTAGAAGATAATAAAATAAAAATAGATATAATAGGAGGATGTAGTAGTGGAAGTATGGTTGCTAGTTTGTATGCAATGGGATATTCTCCTTATTATATATATATTCTTTTCAAAAGGTATTCAAAAGATATTTCTTCAATAAATACAAAACCATTTATAACAGGACTCCAAAATCATTTTTTTAACAAAAATAAAGCATTAACAGGATTAAAAGATGGAGAAGTAATAGAACAGGTGTATAATAAATTAGCTTTAAGAAAAGGAATAAAAAGTATCTCTGATATGAAAATGCCAATAGTTATTCCAACAGTAGATATAACAGAATCAAAAGAATATGTATTTACTAATCAAATTCCTATTGAAACAAAAGACAGTATACAATACATAAAAGATATAAGCGTAGGAAAAGCAGTTAGGGCTAGTAGTAGCTTTCCAGCAGTATTTAGTCCATGCTCAGTAGAAACTCATGCTTTTATGGATGGAGGAGTATTAGACAATATTCCTGTATATGAAGTAAAAAAACAAGGTGCAGATAAAGTTATAGCTGTTAAATTTGATAGTGATCCAATAGATGAAAATAGTAATATAATGGATATTGTAATGAAAACTATAGATATTATGGGAAGTAAAGTTTCAGAAGAAAGTCTAGAAATGAGTGACTTGATTTTAAATGTTTATACAGATAAAGTTGGATTACTAGATGTAAAGAAATTAGATTCATGTTATAAATATGGATATGATTGTGTAGTTCAAAATATAGATAAAATAAAAAAAATAGTAGAAAAATAAAATAAGTAAGATTAAACTTACTTATTTTTATATTCCGAAGTATTTCTTTTGCTTTTTTTACATCATCGTAATTTGGGATTCTTGTAGATTCTAATTCATATTTACATCCAAGATTTTCCCATTTGAATTTACCTAAATTATGATATGGAAGTATTTCTACTTTTTCAACTGAGTGTAATGTGAAAATAAATTTTTTTAATTCTAGTAAATCACTTTTATCATCAGTAATATCAGGAACAAGTACTTGTCTAATCCACATTGGTTTATTAATATCACTTAGATATGTAGCAAAAGCTAATTCTTTTTTATTTGATATACCTGTTAAGTTTATAGCTTTTTCATCATTGATACATTTTATATCTAATAAGAATAAGTCAGTAAGGTTAATTAAATTTTTTATATCATTATTTAAATCAAAAGAACCAGAAGTATCAATACAGGTATGTATATTATATTTTTTTAATTCAGTAAATAATTCAATTAAAAATTTTGATTGTAATAGAGGTTCTCCTCCACTAATAGTAACACCACCATTTGGTGTAATAAAATTTTTATATCTTAAAATTTTATCTACTAATTCCTTTGTAGTGTAAGATTGTCCGCCATGCAAGTCCCAAGTATCTCTATTTTGACAATACTTACATTTTAATGAACAACCTTGCATAAAAATTATAAATCTAATACCAGGACCGTCAACAGCACCTAAACTTTCAAAAGAATGAATTCTTCCTTCCATATAAGATATCCTCCTATAAAAACAATTTTAGGACTAGGAAAACATTTTTCTTTGTCCTAAAATTAAAACTAAAATTTTTCATGAATTGTTCTATTTATAACATCTAATTGTTGCTCTCTTGTTAATTTAACAAAATTAACAGCATATCCAGAAACACGAATAGTTAATTGAGGATATTTTTCAGGATGTTCCATTGCATCTTCTAATAAAGCTCTATCAAATACATTTACATTTATGTGATGACCTGTTTGTTTAAAATATCCGTCTAATAAACTTACTAAGTTAGTTATTTGAGTATCTAGTTCATTTCCAAGAGTTCCAGGAGTAATAGAGAACGTATATGAAATTCCATCTTCTGAATATTCATAAGGAAGTTTTGAAATTGTATTCATAACACTAATTGCTCCGTTTACATCTCTTCCGTGTAAAGGATTTGCACCTGGACCAAATGGAACTCCAGATTTTCTACCATCAGGAGTACTTCCAGTTGCTTTTCCGTAAACTACATTAGAAGTAATAGTTAATACTGATAATGTATGTTTAGAATTTCTATAAGTTTGATGTTTTTGTAATTTTTTTAAGAATGTTTTTATAATATATACACCAATATCATCTACTCTATCATCATCATTTCCGTATTTAGGGAAATCACCTTCTATTTTATAATCTATTGCTAAACCGGTATCATCACGAATAACTTTTACTTTTGCATATTTAATTGCAGATAAAGAATCAGTAACCACAGATAAACCAGCAATGCCACATGCCATTGTTCTTATAATTTCTTTATCATGTAAAGCCATTTCTAATGCTTCATAAGAATATTTATCATGCATATAATGAATCGCATTTAAAGCTTTGATATATGTCTTTGCAACATAATCCATCATATTATCAAATTTATTCATAACTTCATCATAGTCTAAGTATTCAGAAGTAATTGGCTCAAATCTCGTTGTGATTTGTTTACCAGTGTTTTCATCTCTACCACCATTAATAGCATATAATAAAGTTTTTGCTAAGTTTGCTCTAGCACCAAAGAATTGCATTTGTTTTCCAATTCTCATTGCAGATACACAACATGCTATTCCATAGTCATCGCCTAAAGTTGATCTCATTAAATCATCATTTTCGTATTGAATTGAAGATGTTTGAATAGAAATCATAGTAGTAAATTTTTTAAAGTTTTCTGGTAAGTCTTTAGACCATAAAACTGTTAAATTTGGTTCAGGTGCAGGACCTAAATTAACTAAAGTATGAAGCATTCTATAAGAGTTTTTAGTAACTAAAGTTCTACCATCTATTCCCATACCACCAATACTCTCTGTAATCCAAACAGGATCTCCACTAAATAATTCGTTATATTCAGGAGCACGAAGAAATCTAATCATACGTAATTTCATAACAAAATGATCCATTAATTCTTGTGCTTGTTCTTCTGTTAAAGTACCATTATTTAAATCTCTTTCAATATAAATATCTAAAAATGTAGAAGTTCTACCTAAGCTCATAGCGGCACCGTTTTGATCTTTTGTTGCAGCAAGATATCCAAAATATAACCATTGGATAGCTTCTTTTGCATTTGAAGCAGGTAAAGATATATCAAAACCATATTTTTCAGCCATTTTCTTTAAATCTTCTAAAGCTATTATTTGATCATGAATTTCTTCACGTTCTCTAATTACATTTTCAGTAAATTCATCTACATCTAAAATATTTAGTTCTTCCTTTTTTTCATCAATTAAAACATCAACACCATATAAAGCAATTCTTCTATAATCACCGATTATTCTACCACGTCCATAACCATCTGGAAGTCCTGTAATTAAATGAGAACTTCTAGCAGCTCTAATATCTGGAGTATATACAGAAAAAACACCATCATTGTGAGTTCTTCTTAATTTAGTATAAATATAATTAATTTCTTCATCTATTTCATAGCCATATGATTCACAAGATTTTTTAACAATTGTAATACCACCATTTGGCATAATAGCTCTTTTTAAAGGGCTATCTGTTTGTAAACCTACAATTTCTTCTAAATTTTTATCAATATATCCTGCATTATATGCATTTACACTAGAAGGAGTTTTTGTATCAACATCAAGTACTCCATTTTCCTTTTCTTTTTCGTAAAGAGATAAAACTTTATTCCATAAATTTCTAGTTTTTTCAGTTGTATTTTTTAGAAAAGAAGCATCTCCAATATATGGATTATAATTACTTTGTATAAAACCTCTTACATCTATTTCTTTTGTCCATTCACCGATTTTATTAAAATCATTCCATTGTTTAAATTCCATAATAATCCTCCTAGAATTAGTATTTATATTATTTCATAAAATATTCACTAACTTTAAGAGCTATAATAACATAATTTATGTTTTTTTACAATGAAAAAAATAAAAATAAACAAGCATTTTTCTTGTTTATTTTCGTTTTATGTAATAGATTAATATATAATTTATATTTATAATGTAGTATTTTGTAATATTAATTCTAGAATTTCATATGCTAATTTTTGCTGAGTGGGTGAACACTTTTTTAAAATATTATTAAATTCACAATTTAGATATTTTTCAGAACTATTAGATACACCATTTAGAATTTCTCCTTCTGAAATATTAAGCAGATTACAAATTTGAGAGAGCCTTTCTAAATTAATATGAATTTTACCAGTTTCAACTTTACTTAAATAGGCAATAGAAACACCAATTTTTTCTACAAGTTGCTCTTGTGTTAATCCTTTTTTATTTCTTGCTTCTTTCAAACGTTTTCCGATAATACTAAAATCTACTGCCATAAGTAATCATCTCCTTTTACTAAATATAGCACGGATAAGGTTAATTTTACAGATAACCATAATTCAAAATAGAATTATAGGTTAAACAAAAAACTATATAGAATAATTCCTATATAGTTTTTTACTTTTTATTTTTGATTTGCTATTACCTTTGCAACATCATAAATTAATTTTTGTTTATCAGAAGAGCAATTTTTTAATAAATTTGCAAATTCAGAATTCAAATATTTAATTGAATTACTAGAAGAACCATTTAAAATATCTCCTTCAGAAACTTCTAATAGTTCACAAATTTGAGTTAATCTTTTTAAATTTATTTGAGAACTACCTCTTTCGATTCTACTTAAAAATGCGATAGAAACATCAATCTTTTCAGCTAATTCTTCTTGTGTAAAATGTTTGTTTTTTCTAGCTTTTTTTAATCTTTCACCAATAACACTATAATCAATTGCCATATTTTCACATCCTTTCAAAATGGAATAAAGTAGTAAAACTTTATGTATCTGGAATATAGCATTGATATAGAAAGGTTTACAGAAACTCAAAAGTAAATATATACTATTTAATTACAATAAGTTTTTTACAAAAAAATAAAAAATATTCAATTATTGGTGTTTTCTATTTTTTGTAGAAAAAAAACAAATCATAAAAGAAATTAAATTCATTTTTAAGGAGAAATAAATATATATATGAACAAAATATTAGTTGTAGAAGATGAACAAAAATTAAGAGAAGAATTAAAAACCTTTTTAGTAAACAATGGATATGAAGTCGAAATAATAGATGATTTCGAAAATACTTTAGATGAAATGGAAAAAATAAATAGTGATTTAATTTTATTAGATATTAATTTACCTAAAACAAATGGACAACATTTATGTAAGGAGTATAGAAAAAAATTAAATACTCCAATAATAATTATAACAAGTAAAAATACAGAAATGGATGAGCTAATCAGTATAAATTATGGAGCAGATGATTTTATTACAAAACCATTTAATTTACAAATTTTATTAGCAAGAATGGAAAGAATATTACAAAGATTAAATAATGTTGATACTAATATAATAAAATATAAAAATATAGAATTAGATATTGCAAAAAGTATAATAAACACAGAAAATACTACAGTAGAATTATCTAAAAATGAATTAAAAATTTTTCAATTTTTACTAAAAAATAAAGGAAAGATAATTTCAAGAGACGATTTAATGGATTATCTATGGAATAGTAAAATGTATGTAGATGATAATACACTTACTGTAAATATAAATAGATTAAGAAATAAATTATTAGACTTAGGATTAGAAAATGTAATAGAGACAAGAAGGGGACAAGGTTATATAATATTATGAGATTATTAGATTATTTAAAAGATAAAATATTTGAAATTATTATATTAATATTATTAGAAATAGCAGTATATATTTTTTTAAATGTAACATATGCACATAGTGTTTTAAAAATATATATACCAATTTTCATTTTTTTAGCAGTAATTGTAGTTACAATTTATGATTATTATAGAAGAAGAGAGTTTTATAATACAATACAAAAATCCTTAGATGAATTAGATAAAAAATATTTAATATCTGAAGTTATAAAAAAACCTAATTTTATAGATGGACAATTATTATATGAATATTTATATGAAACAGATAAATCTATGAACGAAAATGTAAATAAATACAAATATGCACAAGAAGAATTTAAAGAATATATAGAAATGTGGTGTCATGAAATAAAAACACCAATTTCAACAAGTAAGATAATAATAGAAAACAATAAAAATGAAGTAACAAAAGATATTAATGAAGAAATAGAAAAGATAGAAAATTATATAGAACAAGTAATGTTTTATGCAAGAAGTGAAGAAGTTGAAAAAGATTATATAATTAAAAAGGTAAATTTAGAAGAAATAATAAACAATGTTGTTATAAGAAATAAAAAAGATTTAATAAATAAAAAGATAAAAATAGATTTAGAAAAATGTAGGTTCTGATATTATTATAAATAGTGATAGTAAATGGATTGAATTTATTATAAATCAAATAATATCAAATAGTATAAAATATTCTAAAGATGAAGATGCACAAATAAAAATATATGCAAACACAGGTAAGAATCTTATAACATTATTTATAGAAGATAATGGAATTGGAATTGATGAAAGCGAAGTAGAAAGAGTTTTTGAAAAAGGTTTTACTGGAAGTAATGGAAGAGATAAATATAATTCAACAGGAATAGGTTTATACTTATGTGATAAACTTTGCAAAAGATTAAATCACAAGATACATATAGAATCAGTAAAAGACGAAAAAACAATCGTAAAGATAACATTCCCTAAGAATTCAACAATGCAGATTTTATAAATAGTAAGTAATTTTAAAGAGCTTTAAAGCTCTTTTTTATCTTACAAAAATGTAAGATAATGTAAGATTAATCAATTGTAACAGTAAAAGATAGATATTATAATTACATCAAGAAATAAAAAAGAGAAAGGGAGAAGTAAAATGTCAAAAATATTAAAAATTGAAAACATGGAAAAATACTATGGAAATAAAGGAAATGTTACAAAAGCTGTAGATAATATAAGCTTTGATGTTGAAAAAACAGATTTTGTTGCAATAATGGGAGCGAGTGGAAGTGGAAAAACAACATTATTAAATTGTATTTCTACAATAGATAAAGTAACAAGTGGTCATATATATATAAATGATCAAGATATTACAAAAATAAAAGGAAATAAGTTAAATAAATTCAGAAGGGAAGAATTAGGATTTATATTCCAAGATTTTAACTTATTAGATACATTAACAGCTTATGAAAATATTGCATTAGCATTAACAATACAAAAAGTAAATGCTAAAGAAATTGATAGAAGAGTAAGAGATATTGCTAAAAAATTAGAAATAGAAGATGTTTTAAATAAGTATCCATATCAAGTATCAGGTGGACAAAAACAAAGAATAGCATCTGCAAGAGCAATAATAACAAATCCAAAACTAGTTTTAGCAGATGAACCAACAGGAGCTTTAGACTCAAAATCAGCAAGACAATTACTTGAAAGTTTTGAATACTTAAATAAAGAAATGGAAGCAACAATATTAATGGTTACACATGATGCATTTACAGCAAGTTATGCAAAAAGGATTTTATTTATTAAAGATGGAAAAATATTTAATGAATTAATAAAAGGAAATAGTACAAGAAAAGAATTTTTCCAAAAAATAATAGATGTAGTTACACTTCTTGGAGGTGAGCTAAACGATGTTATTTAAATTATCAGTAAAAAATATAAAGAAAAGTTTTAAAAATTATGCAATATACTTTTTAACATTAGTTTTAGGAATAGCTATATTTTATATGTTTAATTCATTAGATGCTCAAGAGACAATGCTTGCAGTATCATCTTCAACAAGACAAATACTAAAACTAATGGTAAATATGTTATTAGTAATTTCAGTATTTATAGCAGTAATTTTAGGATTTTTGATAGTATATGCAAATAATTTCTTAATAAAAAGAAGAAAAAAAGAATTTGGAATTTATATGACATTAGGAATGGGAAGAAGAAAAATTTCAAAAATATTATTAATAGAAACAATCTTAATAGGTATAGTCTCATTAATAGTGGGTCTTTTAATAGGAATATTTGGTTCACAATTAATGTCAATAGTAACAGCTAAAATGTTTGAAGCAGATATGACAAAATTTGAATTTATATTCTCATCTGCTGCAACAATTAAAACAATTATATATTTTGGAATAATGTATTTAGCAGTATTATTCTTTAATACAATAACAATATCAAAGTATAAATTAATAGATTTAATAACTGCAGTAAGAAAAAATGAAAAAGTAAAAATTAAAAATACATTTTTGTGTATAATAGTATTTTTAATATCTATATCACTTTTGGGATGGGCATACTATACTGTAACAGTAAACTTTAATAGCCTTATGGGAGAAGATTTTGAAGGATTATTACCACCAGTAGTATGTGGATGTATAGGAACATTTTTATTCTTCTGGTCAATGTCAGGATTTGTATTAAAATTAGTACAATCAAGTAAAAAAATATATTTAAAAAATGTTAATATGTTTGTATTAAGACAGATAAATGCAAAAATAAATACAACAGTATTTTCAATGACAGTAATTTGTTTAATGTTATTTGTAACAATATGTGTATTATCATCAGCAATATCAATTAATAATTCATTTACAGAATCATTAAAAGAATTAACACCAGTAGATATTAATATAAGTAAATTTAGAACTATTAACAAAAAAGAAAATACAAAAGAATATAGTATAAGAGAAGTATTACAATTAGCAGACTTTGATATGAACAATTTTAAAGATATTACAGAAACAAGTATGTATACAGTAAAAGATTTAACAATGGAAGAAACTCTTGGAAGTTTAAAAAAAGAAGTATTAGAAAAATTCCCAATGGTTCAATTTGATTCATCTGAAATAATAATGAAATTATCAGATTATAATAAGGTTGCTAAATTATATGGAAACGAAGAGTTTACTTTAAATAATAATGAATATGTAGTAACATGTGATTATGAAAATATGAAAAACATAAGAAATATGGCACTAAATAATAACCAAGAAATAGATATTGATGGTATAAAATTATCTCCAAAATATAAAGAATGTAAAAATGGATTTATACAAATATCAGGAAGTCACATAAATTTAGGAATAATAATAGTACCAGATAATATAGAATTAAAAGAAAAAATAAGTATTGAAGATTATTTGATAGCAAATTATAATGCAGATACTCAAGAAGGAAAACAAAAAATAGAAGATATTATTATTGATAATGGATTTACAGATAGGATTGCAGCATTAGAAGAAAAAGGAAATATAAATGCAAGTACAAAAATCATAGTATATCAATCAAGTATAGGATTAAGTGGAATGGTTACATTTATAGCATTATATTTAGGAATAATATTCTTAATTGCAAGTAGTGCAATATTAGCATTAAAAGAATTATCAGAAAGTTCAGATAATAGAGATAGATATAGTATTTTAAGAAAAATAGGTGCAGATGAAAAAATGATTAACAAAGCATTATTTATGCAAATAGGAATATTTTTCTTAATACCATTACTATTAGCAGTAGTTCATTCAATATTTGGAATACAATTTGCTTTAAAAATATTAGAAACAATAGATAGTGTAGGAAATTTAACAAAACCAATTATCTTAACATCAGGATTTATTATAATAATATATGGTGGATATTTTGTAGCAACATATTTATGTAGTAAAAATATAATTAAAGATTAAAATAAAAGGAAAAGGAGTTACCAAATATGGTAGCTCCTTTTTAGGGATAACAGTTACAAGTTCACTTTTTCTTATCATAGGTAGAAGCGGACATAAAGCATTGTACTACTTTGCCTTTTGCCTCAGCTTCATCTTTTGAAGTATCTAAGAAAAATTTGTAAACATTTTTTAGACCTTTATCCATAAATCCTTCAGATTTTGTATCTTTCTGATATTTCTTTAAAAGGAATGTGATAAAAGCCTGAACAAATAATTTGTCATTTGGAGTATTATACGATTCTAACGTTTGTTTTAAAGCTGAAATAAAATTGTTGCCCTTTAAATTTCGCTTATAAACTGTAAAAAATTCGTATGGAAGAATTGCAGATAAATACCTGTTAAAAAACTTAGTATAGGTTTTATCAATATAAATAGTATACTGATATAACCTGCAATCTTCTGTAATAGCTAAAATCTCGATAGAAGTTTCAGTCAAATTCAGAATCTTGAACTTATACAATGAATGAATAAAATCAGATACAAGTGGATATACAGCTTGCTCAATATATTTGTAAGGAAAATCCATAATGCTAATATAGAAGTTAGAAGAAGCGGTTCTGCCCATCTTATCTAATTCGCCGGTATTTTCTATATTGAGTAATTCCATACATCTACTTAGTAAAGATTCAATTTGATTTAACAAATTGCAATCTGTTTTTGCTTTAGCGTTGTTTAAAATATTGGAATTTTCCGTTAAACCTAAAGCAGACACAATTTCATTAAATTCAGAATTTAGCATTTTTGTTGCTTCATCTGAGTACAAGTGCACTTTTGAAAAGTACATTTGATAATCAATGATAATTACGTCTAAAGCTGATTCTTCAACATTGATAATTTCATAATACTGAACTCTTTTGATTTTTAACATCTGAGAGACTTTTTCTATCTTTCTCCGAAATCCATCTGTTTCTTGTAACTGTTGTGCTGTAAAGTTATTAAATGTTAACATAGTGGATCCCTCCTTAAGTAAATAAATTTATTAATGTAATAGATTAATTATACCATAAAAAGTAAAAAAAATCAATATTATGTAAAATATGACCAATTTATAAAAAAACAAAACATTGACTTTATAATATTTATGAAATAAAATATTGTAGAATAAAGGAGAAAAGTAAAATGAAAATAAATATTGTTATGGTAGAACCTGAAATACCACAAAATACAGGGAATATTGCAAGAACATGTGCAGCAACAGGAGGAAAATTACATTTAGTAGAACCATTAGGATTCGAGATAACAGATAAACAATTAAAAAGAGCAGGATTAGATTATTGGGATAAATTAGATATAGAAAAACATGCTTCTTTAAAAGCTTTTTTAGAAAAATATAAACCTGAAGAAAATAATATGTACTTTGTTACTACAAAAGGAAAACATTGTTATAGTGATATAGATTATTCTACTATGAATGAAGTGTTTTTATTATTCGGAAAAGAAACAAAGGGATTGCCAGAAGATTTACTTCAAGAATACTTAGATAAAACAATAAGAATACCAATAAGAAGTACATTAAGATCTCTTAACTTATCAAATTCAGTTGCTATTGTAATTTATGAAGTATTAAGACAAGATGGATTTAAAGAATTACAAGAGATTAGTGGATATTTTGATTAAAATAAAGGAGATAAACGGGAAAATGAAATCATCAGAAGAAGTGATAGATATTAAATCAGGTTTAACAACTAAACAAGTAGAAGAAAGAATAGAGAAGAATCTAGTAAATATAGATACAACATTACCAACTAAAAGTATAAAACAAATTTTAAAAGAAAATTTTTTAACATTATTTAATTTCTTAAATCTGTTTTTAGCAATAGCGGTATTTTGTGTAGGATCATATAAAAATATGTTATTCTTAGGAATTGTTATTATAAATACAGCAATAAGCACATTTCAAGAAATAAATTCAAAAAAAATGGTAGATAAATTAGCAGTATTAGCAGAAGCAAAAGCTACGGTAATTAGAGATGGAATAAAACAAAAAATTTCAATACATAAATTAGTATTAGATGATATTATAGAAATGCAAGCAGGAAATCAAATAGCAACAGATAGTATAATAGAAGAAGGAGAAGTAGAAGTAGATGAATCGTTTTTAACAGGTGAATCAGATTCTATATATAAGAAAAAAGGTGACTTAATATTATCGGGAAGTATTATAATTTCAGGTAATTGTATAGCAAAAGTAAAACATATTGGAGAAGAAAATTATACAGCAAAAATTTCAAGTGGGGCAAAATATGTAAAAAAAGTAAAATCAGAAATAATGAAATCACTTTCTAAAATAATAGGTATACTTACAATTGCTATAATACCTATAGGAATATTATTATTTAGTAATCAATATTTTATTTTAAAATTTACATTAGAGGAATCTGTTGTAAAAACTGTAGCAGCAATGATAGGAATGATTCCAGAAGGATTAGTATTACTTACAAGTACAGTTTTAGCAGTTAGCGTAATAAGATTATCAAAAAGAAAAGTATTAGTACAAGAATTATATTGTATTGAAACATTAGCTAGAGTTGATACTTTGTGTTTAGACAAAACAGGAACATTAACTGAAGGAAAAATGGAAGTAGTAAAATATAATGAACAAGAAAGTACAAAACAAGAATTTGAGAATGCAATGAAGAATTTTGCATCTTCATCTCAAGATTCAAATAGTACAATTCTAGCAATTAAAGAAAAATTTGAAAAAAATAATAAAGATGAACTAGTTAAAATTAAAAGTAAAATACCGTTTTCTTCTCAAACAAAATGGTCTGCACTTACATATGAAAATGAGGATACATACATATTAGGAGCACCTGAAATTGTTTTGGGCAATAAATTTAATGAATATAAAAATAATATAGAAAAAGAATCTGAAGAATATCGTATTTTAGTATTAGTAAGTACAAAAGAAAATATAAATAAAAAAGAGATACCAAAAGATATTAAAGTATTTGGATTTGTTTACTTAAGAGATAAGATAAGAAAAGAAGCAAAAGATACTATTCAATATTTTAAAGATCAAGAAGTAGAAATAAAAATAATTTCAGGAGATAATCCAATTACAGTATCTCAAATTGCAAAACAGGTTGGAATACAAGAATATGAAAATTATATAGATGCATCATTATTAAAGACAAAGGAAGAGATAAAAGAAGCAGTATTAAAATATACTATATTTGGAAGAGTAACTCCAATACAGAAAAAAGAAATAGTTATAGCATTACAAGAAAACGGAGAAACAGTTGCTATGACAGGTGATGGAGTAAACGATGTTTTAGCATTGAAACAAGCAGATTGTAGTATTGCAATGGCAAATGGAAGTGATGCAACAAAAAACGTATCACAACTTATATTATTAGATTCTAATTTTTCTTCTATGCCACAAGTTGTTTTAGAAGGTAGAAGAACAATAAATAATTTACAAAGATCAGCATCATTATTTTTAGTAAAAACAATGTATTCAGCAATATTGGCAGTAGTATTTTTAATAATAGGAAGTAAATATCCATTTATGCCTATACAACTTAGTTTAATTAGTACAGTAACAATAGGGATACCTTCATTTTTATTAGCATTAGAACCAAATAGAGAAAAGGTACAAGGAAGATTTTTAAAGAATATTATAAAAAAAGCAATACCGACTGCAATAACAGTTATCTTATCGATTATAACAATTGCAATAGCTAATAAATTAGGAAAAATTTCAAATGAAATATATCCAAGTTTATGCGTAATAGCTGCTGGATTTTCAGCAATACTATTATTATTAACATTGACTAGAAAAAGAAAAAATGAAAATAAAAAATATCCATTTTCAAGATTTAGACTTATATTAACTATTTTTATGTTTATATTATTTATAATAGGATTAACTGCGTTTAGTTGGTGGTTCTCAATTGCACCTTTAGATATAATGACAAAAGAGATTATAATTATATGTATGGTATGTATAATTGATTTTACAGTATTAAATATATTGATGAATAAAGTATTAAAATAGAAAATAGTATTATATTAAATGAAGCTAGAAATATGTATAGTGCAATGTCAGAAAAATTAATTAAATAAAATATAAACTAATCATAATTAAATCTCTATACGAATACAATTAAACAAATGTAATTCGTATGGAGGTTTTGCTTTTATGAGAGGTATATCAATAGAAGAGCGTGCAGTAGAATTAGCACACTACATAATAGACTCAAAAGATACAGTAAGAGGAGCAGCTAAGAAATTTGGAATAAGCAAAAGTACAGTACACACGGAAGTGAGCAAAGTGGAGATTTTTACAATACCGTCAAGTATTGAATTATTAAGGGGGACATGCTAATTTTTTTGATATTTATCTAAAAGAAGAATTTGAAGAGGCTGGTTTAGAAAGTAGAATAGTAGCTACTACGAAAAAATTTGTAATTATGCCGATGGTTGGACCTTTGGTTCCGGGATATTTGTTAATAGTACCAAAGGATCATTATTTATCAATTTCACAATTACCTAAAGAGCAAGTTGAGGAATTAAAAATAATAAAAGATGAATTACAAAAAGTATTTAACGAAACATATGGAGAGTGTGTATTTTATGAACATGGAGCTTTATCATGTTCTTTAAAAGGTGGAAGTTGTTCAGATCATGCTCATTTACATATTGTTGCTGTTAATACAGATGTAAAGGATAAGTTTGCTGATTATGGGTTCGAATTAAGAAAGATTGATGATTATTCAGAAATAATAAATCAAAAGGAAAAAAATGTACCATATCTTTATTATGAAAATCAAAAAAATGAAATGTTTATGGCTGATGCACCAGTCGTAGAATCTCAATTTATAAGAAAATTAATTGCAAAAGATATTGATGCAATTGATAGAGCTTTATGGAATGAAAATATAAGAAAAGATTGGATGATTGATATAATAAAAAAATTACGTCCTCATTTTGAAGAATTGAAAGGAACGTCAATATGGGAATAAAACAATTTATTGGTATTAAATGGATAGACAATAAACCGAGAATGTTATTTTATAATAATGATGAAAAACAATTAGATTTTGAAGAATGTGAAGGTACTGTATATATAAAAAAATTACAAGAAAAAAGATGTAGAGGTTATTATGATTTAGAAAAAAAAGAGATAAAACCTTGTAAAAAATATGTAGATTTAACTCGGAACAATGTTTTCTCAATGTAAGGAATGTCAAAGCAGTTCTGGATTTGATTTATGTTTAGGATGTACAGGAGATAATTGCAGAACAATTAGTGATAAGGCAAAAAAATTTTGTAATGAAGAGCATCATGTATATTTAGCTTATTTTGCAAATGATAAATTAAAAGTTGGGACTGCAGCTAGTTATAGAAGATATGAAAGATTATTAGAACAAGGGGCTTTGTATTCGATTTTTTTAGCTAAAGTGCCTAGTGGAAAACTAGCAAGAAAAATTGAAAGTGAAATTTCAAAATTAGGTATTACAACAAGAGTAAATTCATCTTATAAAATAAGTAATTTTGTTATAACTAGAAATCAAGATGAAATAAATAATATACTTATGAATGAATATGAAAATATACTAAGGAAAATGGATGAAAAGTATAAAAAATTCTTTATAAGGCCAGAATACAATAATTTTACAAGAATATCAGATGCTGTAAAAAATAGTTTAATAGAAGAAAATAGACAACTAAATCTTTTCGGAGAAATGGAACAACCTGAAAGTAAAGAGTATAGTAAAGTAGTAAAACCTGAAAGTGTTAGAGGAAATATAAGAGCAGTTGTAGGTAGTTTAATGCTAATAGAAAAAGATAAAGAGTATTCTGTGATAAATATGAAGAATTTAGAAGGTTATGTAGTAAATTTTGATAGAAAGTTAGAGGAATTAGATAAAGATGAATGCTTTGATAAAGGCGGAAGATAGAGAACAAATAAGTAAATATGGTAAATTAAAAGGTTGGGATATTTGCAATAGTTTAGGATTACAATCTTTTGGAAATGTATATATTATGAATGATTATATAGATATAGAAGATCAAAAGATTAAAGAGATTTTTGGTGAAGAACCATTACTATGTAGAACAGATGCTCCAATAGGACAAGGATATAAAATGATTAGAGGAAGAGATGTAAAACTTAAAGATATTAATAATTACATGAAAGAAGTGAAACAATGTACTGAAGATGGAGTAATACTTGTAGCTAAACATCCATCAACGGTATTAACAGGACATTATGTACCAAGATATAAAACTGATGGAGCGGTAATGATTGTTTTTGAGAAGAATACAAGAATATTAATCGATTATGTAGGAGCAGGTTTTGATGTTGGAGATATAACAAGAGGAAAAGCTATTCACACTGCTATAGAAATTCCATGGAATAGTATATATGAAAAACCAATACATAATTATAGATATTCAGGTATAATGGGAGAACAACGATTTCAAATTTCAGATATACAGTATGAAGTTTCTAGAAAAAATAGAATTAAAGAATTGACAGACAACTTAAAAGAAAGTGATAAGGAAGCAATAATTAATTCTATACCTACTAAAACTCCAAAATTAGATTATGCATTGTTTGAAAAAGTCTATACAGAGTGTATTGATAAAGTAATATATGGTAAACCACAAACAAGTGATAAGCCATATGGAATTATGCTTAATATTTATGGTGATAAATTTTGTGTATTTGAGGTATGGAATATTGAAAGATCTATACAAAAAGATATAGAGTTAGAAAAATAACTCTATATCTTTTTGTTATAACCAATTATTATCAAATAGTACTTGTTTTGTGATTTCACTTAATTTACCAGCATCATCTAGTTGCTTTATTTCTTCTTTGGAATAAAATCTGGCATTTTTTAAATCAGTTGCAGAATGAATAGAATTACTTTCGTATTTTGCTGACCAATATATAATTATTCGATGTTCATCTGGTTGATTAATAATTTGATATGTTTTTAATTGTTGAATATTTGAAATATTTAATCCTGTTTCCTCCATAACCTCTCGTTTTACGGTATCTTCCATATTTTCAAATAATTCTATACCTCCACCGGGAGTTATTACCTTACCTTTATTTGGTTCTTTATCTCTGATTCCAAGCAGTAATTTATTATTATGTTGGATTAATACTGAACAACCTACGCGTATATTATTCATAACATGACCTCCTATATGTTAAAGAATATAATAGATTAAATATTTTGTCAATTTATTAACAAAATATTTAATCTGTGATATAATTACGACGAAAGAAGGGAAAGTATGGAAATATATTTAGATAATAGTGCAACAACAAAAATGGATGAAGAGGTTTTAAATACAATGATTCCGTATATGGTAGAAAATTATGGAAATCCTTCATCAGCTTATAAAATAGGTAGGCAAAATAGAAAAAAATCGAAAAAGTAAGAGAACAAGTAGCTAAAATATTAAATGCAAATCCAGAAGAAATTTATTTTACAAGCGGTGGAAGTGAATCTGATAATACAGCAATAAAAGGTATAGCATATGCAAATCAAAAAAAAGGAAAACATATTATTACAAGCAAAATAGAACATCCTGCGGTATTAGATACTTGCAAGGAATTAGAAAGACAAGGATTCGATATCACTTATATTAATGTTAATAAAAATGGAATTATAGATATAGAAGAATTAGAATCAAAAATAAAAGAAGATACGATTTTAATATCAGTTATGTTTGCAAACAATGAAATAGGTACGATTCAACCAATAAATGAAATAGGAAAAATTGCTAAAAAACATAAGGTTGCATTTCATACAGATTGTGTTCAAGCAATAGGAAATATAAAAATTGATGTTAAAGAAATGAGAATAGATTCGTTATCATTGTCAGCTCATAAATTTTATGGACCAAAAGGCATAGGAATCTTATATGTTAGAGATGGAATAAATTTTAGAAAGTTTATAAATGGAGGACATCAAGAACAAAACAAAAGAGCTGGTACTGAAAACGTGCCAGGAATAGTTGGATTGGGAAAAGCATTAGAACTTGCTAATAACAAATTAGAAAAGAATAATAAATATGTTTATGAATTAAGGCAATATATGATAAATGAATTAGTAAATAGAATAGGAGATATAAAAATAAATGGTGATTTAGAAAAAAGATTGCCAGGAAATATTAGTGTTTCATTAAAAGGAGTGGAAGCAGATAATATATTAACTGAATTAGATAGTAAAGAAATATATATTTCGACAGGAAGTGCTTGTACGACGGGAAGTATAGAATCTTCACATGTCTTAAAAGCGATAGGCTTAACAGATACTGAAGCTCATAGTACGATTAGAATATCTATAGGCAAGAATAATACAAAAGAAGAAATTGATATTGTTATAAAAGAATTGGAAAGAATAGTAAAAAAATTAAGAAAATTATCAGTATTATATAATTAAAATATAAACTTTTTAGAGTACAGGATTTTCAACTTAAAATATATTTAGTGTGAGTCAAAAAAAGGAGTGATTATATGACAGATGCTCAAATTATTGCTATAATAGAAGAAACACTTAAACAAAAGATAGCACAAAATACAGATTTTATAAGATACTCTTATTTTGAAATTAATGTGAAATATAATTTTACGGAAGAAGATAAAAGAAAATTTATGTTTTTTATAAGAAATAAACTAGAAAATATGAATTATATAATGTATATTGAAGGAGAAAAATATATATTTAATGATAAAGAGTATACAGTAGGAACAAATGAATCAATAATTGCAATAAGAAAAAAAGATAGGATGTAAATTATGGGATTATTTAATGAAGAGAATATAAAAAGATTAAGTAAAGCGGGTATCCATGCAAAAACAGATAAAGATTATTCTGATGGAGAAAAAGAAAGAATGAATTATGAGTTATATGACTATATATATAGTCATAGTACAAAAAATAATGATATTCCAAATTTATTGTTAGAATATACAGAAGAATTAAATAAGTTAAGAAAATGAAAAAATAGGAAATATATGTTAAAAAATAGAATATTTTGTGAAATAATTTTATTGTAAAGATAAAAAAACTATGTTATACTAAAAAACAAATAAAACACTTATTTAAAGAGGAAAAATGGAAGATATAATCGGTAAATTTGTAAAAATATATAAAAAATATGAAGAAATATTATTATATTTAATAATGGGATTTTTGGCAACTATTGTAAGTTTAGTGGTAAAGTGGGGAATGCTATATACTTTTTTAACACCTGAAAATGGAGTGCACGTGCAAATAGCAGTTATTTCCTCTTGGATTATAGCTTGTTTATTTGCATACGTTACTAACAGAAAGTTTGTATTTAAGAGTAAATCAAATAAAATTTTAGAAGAACTTTCTAAATTTATGGGAGCAAGAATTTTCACATTATTAGTTGAAATGCTAATAATGTATATATTTGTGACTTTACTTCAAATGAATAGTGATATTTGGGTTTTAATTTGGACAATAATATCTCAAATTTTAGTTATAATACTTAACTACATATTTAGTAAGTTATTTATATTTAAGAAAAAAACGATATAGTTGATAGATAAAGAAGGAGTGGAAATTATTAATGAAAAAAATATCTATTATTATTCCAGCGTATAATGAAGAAGAAGAATTACCGCTTTTATACGAAAGACTAAATAAACTAATGAATGAAATAAAAAAATATGAATTTGAAGTATTATTTGTAAATGATGGAAGTAAAGATAGAACAATAAAAATAATAAAAGAGTTAAGAAATAAAGATGAAAGAATATGCTATGTTGACTTTTCAAGAAATTTTGGAAAAGAGATAGCAATGTTAGCTGGTCTTGATTATGCAAAGGGCGATGCAGTAATATTTATGGACGCAGATCTTCAAGATCCACCAGAATTAATTCCAGAACTTATAAAGTATTGGGAAGAAGGATACGATGATGTCTATGCAAGAAGAAAAAGCAGAAAAGGTGAAACTTGGCTAAAAAAATTTACTTCAAAAATGTATTATAAAGTATTACAAAGTTTAACAAGAGTTGAAATACAAAAAGATACAGGAGATTTCAGATTACTTGACAGAAGATGTGTAAATGCATTAAAAAGATTAAGAGAAAACAGCAGAAATTCAAAGTCAATGTTTAGTTGGATTGGATATAAGAAAAAAGAAGTATTATATGACAGAGATCCAAGAATAGCAGGAAAAACAAAATGGAATTATAAAAAATTAATAGATTTAGCAATTGATGGAATTACATCTTTTACAACATCACCATTAAGGATTTCAACTTATTTATCGATTCCAACATTTATAATGCTATTCATATATTTTATTTATGTAATAGTAAAATGGATTAAAACAGGAGTGTTTATAGAAGCATTCCAAGTAACTATTTTACTTATATTATTCTTCTCTGGAATACAAATATTATTATTTGGTATTATAGGAGAATATTTAGGAAGAATATTTAATGAAACAAAAAATAGACCATTATATTTTGTTAATGAATATAATGGAGAAAAAGAATTAAACGATAAAATATAAAGGGAGTTTTTAATGGAAAATTCAAAAAATAAAAAAATAAATAAAAGCATAATAATTGTTCTATTAATAATAACTATAATAATTCAAACACTAATATATATTAAAGTTGGAATAGATAAATCATATATTCATATGGATGAGGCTTATTCATTAGGTTTGGCAAGTTATGATAAAGTTGAAATACAAGATAATGAAGATTTTTATAATACATGGCATAATAAAGAATATTATGAAGATTATTTAGCAGTAAATGACGATGAAATGTCTAATTATAGTCAGGTATATACAAATCAAAAAAATGATGTTCATCCACCATTATATTATTTATTATTAAGAGTTGCTATGTCTTTTTCTCCAAATTACTTTTCAAAATGGACGGGCATTATTATAAATATTATAATATTCGCATTTATTACAATTTTTATGTTTTTAATATTAAATAAATTATTAGAAGGAAAGAACAATTGTGAAATAAAAGCTATAATATTAGCATTTATTTCATCAATAACATTGGCATCATTAACAAATGTTACATATATAAGAATGTATGCATTAGCTACATTGAATATTATTATTATAACGTACTTACATATTAAACTATATGAAAAATATGAAAAAAAGACTTTAATTTTAATTGGAATTGTAGCTTTCTTTGGATC
The DNA here is from genome assembly GCA_012513065.1 of Clostridiaceae bacterium. Taxonomy (GTDB): domain Bacteria; phylum Bacillota; class Clostridia; order TANB77; family CAG-508; genus UMGS1663. The sequence continues at coordinate 45,529 of JAAZCX010000064.1, forward strand.
TTTAACACATTATCATTATTTATTCTTTTTAGGAATGCTATATATGTCAACAGTCTTAAGGTTTATGGTAAATAGAGAAAATGAAAGAATAAAAGACTATACTATTCCACTTGTTATTGCAGGGATAGTATCTATTGCTATTTTTCCATTCTCAATTCAACATATGTTTTTTGGATACAGAGGTGGAGGAGGATTAATAAGTAATTTAATGGATGTTACGAAATGGCCAAGTACATTTAAGACTATTACAGATTATATTGGAGTAATACAGGAATATGTATTTCATAATATGTTATTTTTATTTTTATTAATTGCAATAGGTATATTTTTATATAGGAAAAAGAAGAAGATATATTCAAAAATAGAAGTAAGTAAATATTTTAAGATTATTTATATACCAACAATAGCTTATTTTATATTAATTGCTGCATCAGCTCCTTATATAGAATTAAGGTATTTGATGCCAATATGTTCGTTAGTTTATATAGGACTAATTTATTGGGTAAGTCAACTTTTAGAGAATGTTGTAAGCAGTAAAATTACGTTAATTATTATGAGCATACTTGTTCTAATAACAACAATTTCACCTTTTTTATTCAAAATTGAGCCACAAGTAACATATAGTGATAAAAAAGAAATTGTTAATAAGTTAGAAAATGAATTAAATGTTCCAACAATTTATTGGTTTAATTCTAATAACAATAGATTTTTAGATGACATTTTACTGTTCTCAAAAATAGATGAATCATATATAGCAAAAGACCTAGAATGTAGTTCAGAAAATATAAATATGATTTTAAAAAATAAAGAGACAGAAAATGGAATAGTTGTTTTTATTAATGAAGGGCAAGATAATGATACAATTTTAGAGAGAATAAAAGAAACAGTAAATTTAACAAGTATTAGATATTTAAAGAGAATGAATGCTTGTGATATATATTATATAAAATAATATATAATAAGTTTTTGAAGTGAGCGTAAATGTTCACTTCTTTTTTTGAAGTTTAATAAGAAAAAAAGCATAATTTTTTGTTATATCAAGTTTTATGTGCAAAAAATGTCGAAAGTTGTCGGAAAATGTAACTTTATTTTCGACATAAATATTGAAAAATCAACGTTTTTTGATATAATTATATATGTCTCATTTTTGAGATGCAGTATGACAGAGGGGAATCAATTGCTTTCAAATGGAGGAAATTGTATGAGAAGATTAAAGAAAATGGTAACAGCAGTTGTTTTGGCAATGTCGATGCTTCTTTCAACATTACCCGTTATGGCAGCAGATCTTGATACTCCTGAGACTGGAATTGAAACTGAGGAGTACGAGGTTAATGGTCTTGTATATCGGCAGGGAGTCGTTGTTGTAGGCTCTACGGCATACTGGGATGTTACGCCTCCTGCTGGATCAAATCTCAACCTGTGGATTGATCCGGATTCTGGCGTTACTGTCAATGTTTGTAGACCGAGTACTCCGTGGAATATTATCTATAGCAACAACTTCTATTCGGAGACGGATACAAACCTTATCAGCAACTGCGATGGTGGAACCTACAGAGTAAGCTTTGGAGCATCCGGATATACAAGTTTCGACTTCTTGCTTTATGAGTGGCATTAAGCAAGGGTGAATAAGAAGTAACAGTTAACCATTGATATCCCTCTGTCAAATAGAGAGCCTCGAAATGAGGCTCTCTATTCTCTTTTATATTATTAGTTTCTTAAACAAACTATCATACCATTAATAAAATGTTTTGGTGAAATACCTTTATACTTATCTATTTCTTCTGAGTAAAAATTTGTTAGTAAAAAGTTGCAATGAAAGTGAGAAAAACGTTGGAATTAAAAGAAAAAATATTAAAATTATATTTTATTGATAAAGAAAAACAAATAAATATTGCTAAAAAACTTAAAGTTTCCAAATACATTGTTTCTAGAACATTGGCAAAGGATTCAAGATATAAAGAAGAAAAAGAAAAAAGAAAATTAGAAAATAAAAAGAAAAATCGTGAATTTACTAAACAATATATGAATAAAAAAAGAGGAGAAAACGATTATTTAATATTAAAAAAAATGCATGATCAGGCAAGTTTTGAATTGTCAGGAGGAAAAAGACCAATGAATAATATTGCTTTTAGAAACTGGAATTCTTCGTTATATAAATACAATGATAAAAATAAATGCTATGTATTAAAAAAAGGTTTGACTGTAGGAGCTGATGTACCTAAAAAAATAAATTGGAAATAAAAGTAATATTATATTTAGATTCTCATATACATTGACTATAAGGAGGGGACAAGTAATTGGTTGATAGTGATGTTAATATAAAAATAATAAATCCTAATACAGATAAACAAGTAGAAGAAGCATTATCTGAAATGATAGCATATCAACTAGCATATAAAAAAATAGATGAAATAAAAAAGACGTAGAAAAAATAAAACTTACTTTTATAGTAAGTTTTATTTTGGTAAACTTGACAATATTTTTGAGCAGAGTTAACATCACACACAACTTAAATTAATACATCTATAATAATGGATGTTAGTGAACTAACAAGTTGAGAGGAGTGATATTATATGCTAAGAGTTGCGGCATATTGTAGGGTAAGTACAGAGAAAGAACAGCAATTAGATTCCTTAGAAAAACAAAAAGAATTCTTTAGTGAATTTGCAAAACAAAATAACTATCAATTGGTATATATATATGCTGATGAAGGAATTACAGGAAGACAAACTAAAAAAAGAGAACAATTTAATCAAATGATGAGAGATGCAAAAAAAGGAATGTTTGATTTAATTGCAGTTAAGGATATTACAAGATTTGCTAGAAATACGGTTGATTTATTAGTAAATGTTAGAGAGCTTAAATCTATAAATGTTGAGGTTCAGTTTGTAAGTAATAGTTATAAAACATTAGGAAATTCAGAATTTATATTAACTGTATATGGAGCAATTGCACAAGAAGAAAGTGCAGGTTTATCTAAAAAAGTTAAGTTTGGAAAAGATATTACTGCAAAGAAAGGAAGAGTACCAAATTTTGTTTTTGGTTATAACAAAATAGAAAATGAAAAATATACTCTTCAAATAAATGAAGAAGAAGCTAAAATTGTAAAAGAAATATTTGATTTATATGTAAATAAACGATATGGAAATGCAAAAATTGCTAAAATATTAAATAACAGAGGATTACGAACTAAACGATCAGGTGCATTATATCAACCAGAAAATGTTGGTAGAATATTATCACATAAAATATACATAGGTGATGTAGAAAACAAGAAAAGTCAGGTAGTTGACTTTTTAACAGGGAGAAGAGAAAAAATACCTGAAGAAGAACATATTATAGTACATAATGAAAGTTTAAGAATAATACCTGATGAATTATTTTATAAAGCCCAAGAGATTAAAGCAGAAAATTTAGTTAAAACAAGACAAAATTTTATAAAATCAAAAGCATCTAATAAATTTATATTTAGTACATTAATAAAATGTGAACATTGTGGATATTCATTTTTTAGAGAAGAACGACAATATAAGAATCATTTCATCAGATGGAAATGTTTAGGAAAGAAGAATTTAGGAAGAATTTTTTGTGATAATGATATGGCAATAGAAGAGGAAGAGTTAGTTGATGCAATAAAAAAATATTTTGAAGGGATAGTTTCTAATAAAAAAGATTTTATAAATAAAACAATAAATAAATATAACAGAATTATGCAAGAAAATAATAAGGATATAAAAACTGATAAGGAATTAAATAAAAACTTGGAAAAGTTAAAGGCTACAAAGAAAAAGTATATAGATATGTATGCAAGTGATATGATTGATGATGAAGAATATAAGGAATTAACAGATAACATTAATATAAAAATAAAAGATATAAAAGCTCAAATGCAAATGTTAAAATTCACTATGGCTGATGAAGAAACGTTGAATAAAGATATAAAAGATAAAATGCAAGAAATTGAAAATATACTTAATGGTAATGAATTTACAAATGAAGGATTGAAAAAAATAATAGATGTAATAAATGTAAATAAAAATGGTAATGTAGAAATTATATTAAAAGGAATAACTAATTTCAGTTATGATAATGAAATAATAGTTAGAGACATAGTGGAAGAAAGTCAAAAATTGTCTAAAAAATCTGAAATTGTCGAATTGAGTGAGCAAATTGATAAAATCTCCACTTTGGACAATTCAGTACATAAAGATTTAAGTGAGAGAATCATTAAGATAAATCCTGCCTTATCAGCAGAAGTAAGATTAGTATTAGATGAAAATAAAGCAGAAAGACACATAAGGGGAGGTATGGCGACAAAATTAAAATATAGCCATATTAAAGAGAAAACAAATTAGCATAAAAAAAAGCCATATTTAAAATATGGCTTTTTTAATTACTAGTTATTGTAATTGTTATTTCTTCTTTGATCTTTTCTAGCTTTTCTGCAAGCTGGACATCTTTGTGGTTCGTTTTCGAAACCTTTTTCAGCGTAAAATTGTTGTTCTCCTGCTGTAAAAATAAATTCAGCACCGCAATCTTTACATACTAATGTTTTATCTTCGTAATTATTTTCCATGTCTTAGATTACCTCCTTCTTTCTTTTCTAGATTTAATATCTTTTGACACATTGAACCTTTTAAAAATAAAATATAGAAGGAAATGATCTACTTAATAATTAAATATATTTAAGCTTTTAATAAAGCCATACTTACTATATCATATTAAAATAATAAAAACAAGTGATTTTATAAGAAAATAAGAAAAATAAAATATAGGGGGTAAAAAATGGGTAATAATGTAGTAGAAAACGAAAACAAAAAAACTGATAATAATGACAATAAGTTTGAAGAAGTAGAAGTTTTCCAAGAAGCAGAACCAATAAAAAAAGAAATAAGAACAGATTCTTATTTTGATGGTGGATTAATAGAACTTATAGGTTGGAACATATTATCATTTTTGATATCAGTAATAACTTTAGGAATTGGTGCTCCTTGGGGAAAATGTATGTTATATTCATATCAAATGAAACATACGGTTTATAATGGTAAAAGATTAAAATTTGAAGGTACAGGTGGAGATTTATTTGTTAATATGTTTAAATGGATACTATTAACAATAATAACATTTGGTATATATGCTTTCTTTATTCCAGTAAGAAAAACAAAATGGGTTATTTCAAATATACATTTTGAAGATGAAGATTTTGTTAGAAATGAAAGTTTCTTTGATGGAAAAACAATTCAATTGATAGGTATAAATTTGTTATGCAGTATACTTAATACTATAAGTTTTGGATTACTATGTCCATTTACTATTTGCCTTAAAATGAAATGGATTAACAAACATACAGTAATAAATAAAAAGAAAATTGCATTTAGTGGAAAAGCACTTTCATTATTTGGAAAATATATTCTTTGGTGTTTCTTAACAATTATAACATTTGGTATTTATGGACTATGGTTACCTATAAAAATGCTTAAATGGCAAACAAAAAATACACATATTAAAGTTGTAGGAGAAACAGAACAAAAAGATAAATCTTTATTAATTGCAATTCCAATAATAATAATATGTATAATATTAGTAAGTTTAATTATTCCTAATGTAATAGGTAAAGGGAAAGCTATTGATTTAAATAATATTGAAGGATTTGAATCTTTTGGAGAGTCAATAAATGATTTTGGTAGTTCTGTTTTTGATGGTAAAAGTTATAAAAGTTCAGTGAGTGTAATTCCTAGTGAAAGTACATTAGAAACAGTAGAACAAGGAGGCTATTTAAATCCAGTAGTAACAACAAATAATAAAAATACAAAAAAAGGTAAATATCCAACTGCAAAAGAAATAGAAGGTAAATATAATTGTAGTATAGAAAAAAAGCAATTAATTAATGGTATGTATGATGAATCTAAAACAAAGAAAACTTCAGGTACTGTTAATTTTAAATATGTTAATGGAGAATTAAAATATAATGATAGTTTTAAAATGAATTATGATTCAAACTTAGGTTATGCTTTTTATATAAGTGATTCCATAACAGCTGAAGCTTATTTTAATTATATTGGTGATGAAATAAAAGTAGAAATGCTAAGTTCCGAAGATAACTATACAAAAGAAACGAAAATAATTGGAACAAAATAAAATAATAATTTAAGATATAAAAAAGTAAATTTTAATTAAAAATAAAAAATTAAAATTTACTTTTTTATTTTATTGTCAATGTTATAAATTGCACAATATTACAAAAAACGACATATTATATAATACAGAAACATATGGGGTGATATTGTGAATAAATTAAAAAAAGGTGATATTGTAGGAAGAATATCTTATCACAAAGATGTATTGTTTGAAATCACAAAAATAATAAAAACAAGTAATAAAGAAGAAATATATATATTAAAAGGAATTACTGAAAGAATTGAGGCAGATAGCATAAAAGAAGATTTAGAAATAATGGATAAAAGAGTTGTAGATGCAAAGATAAAAAACGTAGAAAATAAAATGTATAATCGTATAGAAGAGTCTTTAAAAAACTCTAAATATTATATTTACAAAAACAAGAAAATTTTAAAATCTAAAGAAGAAAGAAGAAGTAACAAATTAATATATACAGGTAAAATTCTACATTTAGATGGTGATAAAAGATATTCTGATAAGTCTTTAAAATATTATAAAAGTTTAGGATTAAATGCTATTGTAAAAAATATTCCAGAGAATAAACAAGCTCAAGTTGTTAAAAATCTTTTAGAAAGGTATGAACCGGATATATTAGTTATAACAGGGCATGACGGAATGATAAAAAAAGGAACTGCTTTTAACGATATCTATAATTATAGAAATTCTAGACATTTTATAAATACTGTTAGAGAAGCAAAAAAATGGAGTTCAAATAGAAAAGATTTGGCTATTTTTGCTGGTGCATGTCAAAGTTATTATGAAGCAATAATGTCAGAAGGTGCAAATTTTGCATCATCGCCACGGAAGAATAATGATAGATTTTATAGATCCATTAATAGTTGCAGAAAGAATTGCTACAACAGAGAACACTAAATATTTAAGTATACAAGATATAAAAGATGAATTGAGAGATGGAGAAGAAGGAGTAAGTGGAATCGGAACGTTAGGAAAAAAAACAATTTATATAATGTAATATTAAAGTAACAATAATGTAATACAATTGTAATAAAACTCTAAAACCCTTGGAAATAGTTGGAAACATAAAACAACATAAAGCTTCCAACTTTGACATTTTTCTACTTTCATGATAGAATGAGTTCATCTTAAAAAAGTAGGTGATAAATATGATTTGTAAAAGTGATATCGTAAATCTTAAAACAGATATTGGAGATATGGTAGGACAAAAAATTATAGTAAAGGGTTCTTTAGGTAGAAGCAAATCATTTGAGAAAGAAGCAACAATTGAAAAGGCTTATCCAAATATCTTTGTTGTAAAATATGAAGAAAACGAAAGAAATGTTACCTATAGTTATACAGATGTTTTAACAAGAACAGTAGAAGTAGATGTATTTGATGGAGAAAATTATTGTCCTTTAATACCACCAACTGTTGAAGTAAAAGCATAGGTAGTAAAGTGAACAAAAGTAAAAATAAATATAAAATAAAAAAATTCCTAAAATATAGGAATTTTTTTTGTGCCCAAGCAATATACATTAATAACAAAAAATTAAGGAGGTATATTGTTATGTCAGTAGCAACAAGCAAAGAAACTTTATGTATTAATCAAGTAATAGGACAAAAAACAGATACAGCCATGGTAGAAGAAGATTTTATAGTTCCGGATATAAAACCAGATATATTAAATATGATTCATACCAATGGAACGGTCTGCATCTATAAAAAAGAAATATTAGATGGGAAAGTACGATTAGATGGTTGTATAAACACTTATATTATGTATTTGGCAGATGAAGAACAAGCTAATATTAGGAGTTTAAATACAACTTTAGAATTTTCAAAGACAGTTGAATTTAATAACATAAAACAAGGAATGATGCTTGAAGATAAAGTTACATTAAAAACAGTAGAGTGCAAAGTGTTAAACGGAAGAAAAATAAATATTAAAGCAATAATTGATGTAGATTTAAAAATAGTATCTAATGAAAATATTGAATTTGTAAATTCTGTAGACGATTTAAAAGATATTCAAATATTAAATGAAAATATTAATTTAGATTCATTATTAGGAACTGGTTTAACAAAAGTATATGCAAAAGATACAATTATGATAGATAATGTAGATAATTTATCAGAAATAATGAAAATAGATGTAAATATAATTAATAAAGAAACTAAAATTAGTTATAATAAAGTATTAATAAAAGCAGATGCTAGTATAAAGATGTTGTATTTAACAGATGATAATAGAATGTGTGTAACTAATCAATTAATTCCTATTATGGGATTTATAGATGTGCAAGACATATCGGATGATGATATTTGTAATGTGAATTATGAAATTAAAAATTTATTAGTAAAACCAAATAATGTTGAAGAACATTCTGTTTATATTGAAGTTGAATTAGAAGTTAATTGTAATGCATATAGAATGAAAACAGTAAATTTAATACAAGATTTATATAGTCCTAGTGTAAATCTAAGTTATAGACAAAAACAAATCAAAGCAATATCACAAAGAAAGATAGTAAAAGATTTATATTCGATTAGAGAAAAACAATTTGTTAGTGAAATAGGAAGTAATAAAATTTATGATGTAGATGTGAAACCAAATATAATAAAGCAAACAATTTTAAAAGATCACATATTATATGAAGGAGAAATTAATATTAACTTTCTATTTGGATTAGATAGAAAAGAAATAATATTACCATTTAACTATAATATGGAATGTAATGGAATAGTTCAAAATTCAGAAATAGAAACAAATATAGAAATAAGTTTGCAAGATTTTACAATTTTGACAGATGAAAATATTGATATAAAAATAGATTTAGAATTTATTGTAGAAATGAATAATACTAAAGCAATTAATGTAATTGAAGAAATAAATTTAGATGAAAATAGACAAGAAGAAAGACATAGTTTAGTGATTTATTTCGTAAAATCTGGTGATACGTTATGGAATATTGCTAAAAAATTTCATAGTACAATTGAAAAAATAGTAGATATTAATGCAATAGAAAATGAAAATAAAATAAATGTAGGAGATCAATTATTTATCCCTATTACTTAAAATAATATAATAATTAGAATTTAGTAGATATATATTGAAGGAGAAAAAATGGATAAAATTTATTCCAGAAAACGAATTAATTTACCTAAAATGTTTCTGCCAAATATGAATAGAGATAATAAAAATAAACAAAAAATATCTAAAATATTCAAAATAACATTTATTATTAGTATCGCTATTTTAACAGCTAATCTTATAATAGAATCAATTACGCCAGTAATAGATAAAAATTGTACTAATATTGCTAAAAGTATAGCTACCAAAATTTCTAATGAACAAGCAACAATTGTTATGAGCAAGTATAAATATGAAGATTTGTGTAATATAACAAAAGATGCAAATGGGAATATACTAATGCTTAGTGCTAATGTTATTCCCATAAATGAGATAATATCAGATGTTGCAGTAAAGATACAAGAAGAACTTAATAAAACTGATAATAGTAAATTTACAATTAAATTAGGAAGTTTTACAGGAACAAAGATTTTTTCAGGAAGAGGTCCAAATGTAGAAATTAAGATGTCAACAATAGGAAATTTGGATACGGATTTAAAATCTGAATTTGTATCTAGTGGAATTAATCAAACGATTCATAGGATATATCTTAAGGTAGAATGCAATGTTGCAGTATTAACTCCATTTAATACAATAGAAGAAAAAATAACAAATCAAGTATTACTATTAGAATCAATTATAGTTGGAACTACACCAAATACATATTATAATTTTGATGGAGTAGCAGAAGATACAACTTTAGAAGTAATTGAATAATTTTAGAAGCTTAGTTTTTTACTATATATTTAGTAAAAAGTACTAAGCTTTTTTTGTTTTATAATATTTTTTAAAAAAAAATGAGAATTATGTGAAATTCCTTGAAATTTTAAGATATACGTATTAAAATATTAGTGATATCTTATAAAAAGAAAAGGAGCAATAATGTTAGAATTAAAAAATATATGTTTTACAAGAGATAATAAAAAAATATTAGATCATATTAATTTAACTATAGATACAGATAAATTCGTAGTTATTACTGGACCAAACGGATCAGGAAAATCAACTTTGGCTAAAATTATTATGGGAATAGAAAAGCCAGATAAAGGTGAAATAATATTAGAAGGTAAAAATATTACTAATTTATCAATAGATGAAAGAGCAAATTTAGGAATAGGATTTGCATTTCAACAACCTGTGAAATTTAAAGGAATTACAGTATATGATTTATTAAAATTATCATCTAAAAAAGAGATAGATAAAAAAGAAGCATGCAATATTTTATCAAAAGTAGGATTATGTGCTAAAGAATATGTAGACAGAGAAGTAAATTCTTCATTATCAGGTGGAGAATTAAAAAGAATAGAAATTGCTACAGTAGCAGTTAGAGCATCAAAACTTACAATTTTTGATGAGCCAGAAGCAGGAATAGATTTATGGAGTTTTCAAAGCTTAATAAAAATATTTGAAGATATGAGAAAAATAGTGAAAGGAACAACATTAATTATTTCTCATCAAGAGCGTATTTTAAACATAGCAGATCAACTTATACTTATGAAAGATGGAAAAATACAAAAAATAGGTAAAAAAGAAGAAGTATTAGGACAAGTTATAAATAAACCTCTATGCTGTAAATTAGGAGGTGAGAATAATAATGGATAATATTGATATAGATTTATTAAAAGAAATAACTGAAACAACAGATGGAACATTTAAAGGAGCATATAATATTCGTAAAAACGGAAAAGGAATAGAAAGAAAAGTAACAGATAATATTAATATTGTTACAAAAGAAGATGTTTCTGGGATTAATATATATGTAAAAGAAAATACAAAATTTGAATTTGTACATATTCCTGTTATTCTTACAGAAAGTGGATTAAATGATGTTGTTTATAATGATTTCTATATAGGAAAAAATGCAAATGTTGTTATTGTAGCAGGATGTGGAATTCATAATGATCATCATAAAGATTCTAGACATGATGGTATTCATAGATTTTTCTTAGAAGAAGGAGCAAAAGTAAAATATATAGAAAAACATTATGGAGAAGGTAATGGTAATGGAAAAAGAATTTTAAATCCAGTAACAGAAGTTTATTTGAAAAATGGAGCAACATTAGAAATGGAAGCTACTCAAATTAAAGGAGTGGATTCAACAATAAGAACAACAAAAGGAATATTAGAAGATAATAGTAATTTAGTAGTAACAGAAAAGATAATGACACATGGAATTCAAAAAGCAAAAACTACTTTTGATGTAGAATTGAATGGAAAAAATTCAAGTACAAAAGTAACATCAAGATCTGTTGCAACAGAAAATTCAATTCAACAATTTGAGTCAAAAGTTATTGGAAATAATAATTGCTTTGGTCATGTTGAATGTGATGCAATTATAAAAGATAATGCAAGAGTAATTGCAATACCAAAAATTGTAGCAAATAATGTAGATGCTAATTTGATTCACGAAGCGGTAATTGGTAAAATTGCAGGTGAGCAATTAACTAAATTAATGACATTAGGATTATCAGAAAAAGAAGCAGAAGAAGCAATTATAAATGGATTTTTAAAATAATAAAAATAAAAATACTTAGAATATTAAATTCTAAGTATTTTTTGTTTTATTTAAATATTAAATATTATATATATTATCTTTTAATTTTATTTGTTGTAGTTTTTGGAAATTCTTCTTTTCTTATTATTACTTTTGAAACTTTCTTATAAATAGGTAATTTTGTGCATACTGCAGAAATATCTTTTTTAATAGAATCTTCTGTTGGAGTAATATTTAATTCTTCAATCTTTTCTTGACTTAAAAATACTTCAGCAAGTAATCCGGTTTCAATTCCACGTTCATCTTTAATTCCTTTAACAACAACTTCTTGAATATATGGAATACCTAAAATATAATTTTCGATTTCTTCTGAAAAAACATTCTTACCATTATCTAATACAATTAAATTTTTCTTTCTTCCAGTAATTAAAAGTTGATTTTTATCATTTATTTTTCCATAATCACCTGTATTAAACCAACCATCTATTAATACTTCATTAGTTAATTCTTCATTTTTATAGTAACCAAGCATTACAACGTCACCTTTAACACAAATTTCACCTTCACCTTCTGGTGTGATATTATCAAATTTTATATCAAGGCAAGGTAATTGAATACCTACTGTTGCACAATCATTGTAATTATCCATGTTAGCACTAACTAAAGGAGAACATTCTGTTATTCCATAACCATTTATTAAATCTATTCCAATTGTATCAAAAAATGTTCCAAGCTCTGCTCTAATAGGAGCACCACCAACAACTATTTTTCTTAATTTTCCACCAAATGCTTGATGAATTGATTTAAATAAAGTTTTCCTCTTATCAATTCCAATTTTTCTTAAACCATTACTTAATTTCATTAAAACTTTTAAAGCAACATCTATATGTTCTTTTTTAGCATTAGCCCATATTCTTTTATAAAAAACTTCAACGAAAGCAGGAACTAAATATATGTAATCAGGTTTATACAGTTCTAAATTTTTCAAAATAGCTTTAAAACTATCGTTTATACATATTGTTGAATGATGATGTAATCCAACTAAAATTCCAGCAACAGCCTCATATGTATGATGATATGGTAATACAGATAAACAGGTATCAAAAACTGTAGAAACTTGAAGACCATAATAAACACTATTTACAAGATTATGTTCTGAAAGCATAACTCCCTTTGAATTTCCTGTTGTACCAGAAGTATAAATAAGCATTTTTAATTCATTAGGGTTACTTGTTAAAGAAAGATATTCTTTATTTCCTTCATCAAAAAGCTTTTTACCTATTTGAATAAATTTATCATAACTAAATATGTTGTCTTTTTCTTCATCTTCGTCTAAGTTTATGAAATATTTTATTTTTGGAGCTTTCTCTTTAAATTCTTCAAGATATTTATCATATTTTTTACTAAAGAATAATACTTCACTATCACTATGATTTAATAAATTAATAATATCATCTTTAGGAAGATCTTTATCTATAGGAACAATAACTCCACTTGATTTTAAAACAGATAAATATACTGTTAACCATTTATAACTATTTTCACCAATTATTGCTATGTGATTTTTTTGCATATTTATATTTGTTAATGCTGTACCTAAATTAATAGTATCTTGTTCAAATTCTTTATAGGTAACTTCTATAACTTCATCATTGTTTTTATATTTAAATGCAATTTTATTTCCATCTTCTTTTACTGCTAATTCTAACATTTCTTTTATAGTACTAAATTCTTTAACATCATAATAATGTAAACCTTCAAATTTTTTCATATTACACGCACACTTTCTTTTAAATAATTTAATATACTTTGTTATTATATATCATTTAAACAAGCAAATCAATTGTAAATAGAAATAAAATATTAAAAAATAATTAGTTAAATGTAATGAAAAAAGTAAAATATAAAAAAGTATGATAAAATATATAAGTGTAAGAAGATAAAATTATGGGAATATTTGATAAATTTAAAAAAGAGCAAAAAACAATAAAAAAGGAAATAATACAAGAAGAAAAAACTCCATATAATATAGAAAAAAATATAACAAGAGATGGAAAACTTCAAATCGATTTTTATGATAGAACAGTAAATAAATTTAAAGAATTTTATGATACTACTAGAATAGTAATAGGAGAAAATACTGAAATAGTAGGAGGTTATGAAGTACAAAAAGCATTAGTATCTTGGTATAATCAAGATGATGGTATTATACTTAATCCACAAAATAAAGAAGAAATAGGATCAAGAACACAATATGAATAAGTTTTAACGAAACTTGATATTAAGTTATTACAAAATGATGAAAAATATTGTTCATATGTAATAAAAAAATTATTGGATAGAAAAAGAGTCCAAGGATACTTACAAAAAGGTATGCAAGAAGACACTGATTTAGAATGTGGAAAATATATAGGAGAAGTTAGAGAAGAAAATGGAATACTTAAAAAAGTATTTCAAGGAGAAGTAGGAAAAGTATCTCATAATTCTAAAGAAATGGTAGAAAAAAGAAATATAAAAAAACAAATAGAAGAAGAGTATAAAAAAGAAAGAATTGAAAGACTTCAAAAAGAGATAAATGAATTAAATAAGTAAAAAAGATAATTGTTACAATAAAATGTAACTATTATTGTAATTTTAGCAAAGAAAGGAAAGTTTATGAGAAAATATTTTGATGGACTAAAATTTGGATTATTATTACAACTTGCAATTGGACCAATGTGTTTAATGGTTTTTAACACAGCAAAAAATACTGGATTTTTAACATCTATGATATTAGTATTAGCGATTGCCTTAGTAGATACTATTTATATAACATTAGCAAATTTTGGAGTAAGTAGAATCTTAAAAGATAAAAAAATAACAAAAATACTTAAAATAATTGGTGGATTAATATTAATAATATTTGGATTAAACATTATATTAAATAGCTTTGATATAAATATAATACCAGCAATAAATTTAAAACCAAATTCTACTAATATTTTTATACAAGGATTAATATTAACCTTATCAAATCCAATGACAATAGTATTTTGGGGAAGTATATTAACTACAAAAATAATAGAAGATAATTTAAAAAAACATGAATTAATATTTTTTTCAATAGGATTAGTTTCTTCTACATTATTATTTCTTTCTACAATTGCTTTATTTGGTACAATATTAACAAATTTTATACCAGATAGTATTTCTAAAATACTAAATATAATTGTCGGAATTTTAATAATATTTTTCGGTATTAAATTATTTATAAAAAAAGAAGAAACAATTTAAAAATGATAAATATACAAATTTTATATCTAACTTTATTAAACATTATCATTTAGTAGCTTATTAGATAAATATTAAATTTTATTGTGGTAAAATATCAGAATCATTATATAAAATATATGAATTCAGATTGAAGAATAAAGAAAAAAAGAAATATAAATATGGTAGAGATATTATTGTTTTTAAAATGTTGATGATAAATTCTTATAATTTGAAAAGGAGAAATGAAGTTGGAAAAATATATACAGGAAACGCCAATGCTTAATTATTCAAATGAGTGTATTCAGAAATTAATCGAGCAAAAAAAGTGGAAAGATCTAGAAACATTCGAATGCATAAAAGCAATTTATAACTATGTGAGAGATGAAATACTTTTTGGGTATAATGTTAATAATAGCATTACTGCATCAAATGTTTTAGCGGATGGCTATGGTCAATGTAATACAAAAGGTACTTTATTTATGGCACTTCTTAGAGGTTGCAATATTCCTTGCAGAATTCATGGTTTTACAATCGATAAAAAGCTTCAAAAAGGAGCTATGACAGGTCTAGTTTATAAATTAGCACCTGCAAATGTATTTCATAGTTGGGTTGAAGTGCTTTTAGAAGGTACATGGTATGAATTGGAAGCATTCATTTTAGATAGATCATATATTGAAAAACTACAACATATTAATTCTAATTGCACTGGTTCATTTTGTGGATATGGCGTTGCAGTTAAAGATTTTAAAAATCCTGTTATTGAATTTGATAGAAACAATACATACATTCAAAGTGAAGGTATCAATCAAGATTTTGGAATATATGATTGTCCGGATAATTTATTAAAAGAGCATAATGAAGAAATTTCTATTATAAAAGCCTTTTTATATAGAAATTTTGGAAGGCATTGGATGAATAGAAATGTTAAAAAAATAAGAAATTCTAAGTAGGATAATTTAATAGTATAAAGAAACAAAAATGATAATTTATCAAGAATAATTTAAAAAAATAATTATATAGAGAAAGTATCAAACAGTCAGTAACATGTATATTATAAAATAGAACAATAAAAAACTCGAAAGTATAAACTTTCGAGTTTTGATATTTTATCTCTTTGAGAATTGTGGTGCTTTTCTTGCTTTTTTAAGTCCGTATTTTTTTCTTTCTTTCATACGTGGATCTCTTGTTAAGTATCCATTAGTTTTTAATGCTGGTCTAAATTCTGAATTTGCAGCATTTAATGCTCTTGCGATACCATGACGGATAGCTCCAGCTTGACCTGTAAATCCTCCACCAATAACTTTAGCAATAACATCATATTTAGCTGTAGTATTAGTTGCTGTTAATGGTTGTTTAACGATAACTTTTAATACTTCTGTTCCAAAGTAATCATTAATATCTTTTCCATTTATTGTTATAACTCCAGTACCTTCTATTAATCTAACTCTAGCGATAGATTTTTTTCTTCTACCTGTACCAGAAAAAACGTTTTTTACTGTTTTTGCTTTAGCCATATTATTTTACCTCCCAAACTTCTGGTTTTTGAGCGATGTTTTCATGTTCGCTACCAGCATATACTCTTAATTTTCTAACCATTTGTCTTCCTAAACTATTGTGAGGAAGCATTCCTTTTATTGCAAGCATCATAGCTTGTTCTGGTTTAGTTTCCATCATAACTCTTGCAGATGTTTCTTTCATTCCACCAATGTAACCTGAATGATGTCTATAAACTTTTTGATCTAATTTTCTTCCTGTTAAAACAGCTTCTTTACAATTGATAACAATAACGTGATCACCAACATCCATATTTGGAGTATAAGTTGGTTTATGTTTTCCTTTTAATAATTTGGCAGCTTCTGTTGCAACTCTTCCTAAAGGTTTGTTAGCAGCATCTAGAATATACCATTTTCTTTCAATTTCATTTTCTTTAACACTATGTGTTGTATTATTCATGGTAATAAATACCCTCCATTCATTAATAAATTTAATTTATATGAAACCTTTTAAAAGTTGAACTACCGGGGAGAAGTTCTAATTTTTATAGGTCATATTTTATAATTACGCTATATTATTCTATTACAAACAAATGAAAAAGTCAAGAAAATACAAAAAATAAATAAAAAAATATTATTTTATAAGTTTTTTTTATTGACAAACATAAAATTATGTAGTAATATAGTTATATCAAAAAAGAAGGAGTTATCCACTTCTCACCTTAACCATAAGGAAAAAGGTTAATAAATATTCTTTTTTAGTAGAAATACTAGATTTATATTTATGTGTAGTGGATTGACTTCAAAGTCAATCTTTTTTTGTATTAAAAATGTTGGAGGTGTTTTTTATCAAACAAGATTTACCAATCAATGAGCAAATTAGAGCAAAAGAAGTTCAAATTATCGATGACGAGGGAAATAAAATAGGTCCGATTTTAATTAATGAAGCAATTGATATGGCTTATGAAAAAAAATTAGACTTAGTATTAGTAGCTCCGAATGCGGATGTTCCAGTTTGCAAATTAATGAATTATGGAAAATATAAATTTGAACAATCAAAAAGGGAAAAAGAAGCAAAGAAAAAACAAAAAGTATTTGAACTAAAGGAAATTAGAATTACTCCTAATATTGAAGAACATGATTTTAGTTTTAAATGTAAAAATGTGAAAAAATTTATTGAAGATGGAAATAAAGTAAAAGTTACAGTTCGTTTCCGTGGTAGAGAGTTAAACTATCTAAAATTAGGAGAAGAAACATTAAATAAATTTATTGAAGAATTATCAGATGTTGCTTTACCAGAAAAAAAACCAATATTAGAAGGTAAAAATATGTTTATTATATTAGCTAAAAAAGTAGAAAAATAACTTTTAGATTGCTAATAAAATATAGATAAACCAAACAAAAAAGAGGAGGAAATTATTATGCCAAAGTTAAAAACTAATAAAGCTGCAAAGAAAAGATATTCTTATACAGCTACAGGAAAAGTTAAAAGAACAAAGTCAAATAGAAGACATCTTTTAGCAAATAAAACTTCAAGAGCAAAATCAAGAGGAAAAGTACAAGACGCTTATGCAGATAAAACATGTGAAGCAGGAATCAAAAAAATGTTACCATATGGAAACTAGAAACAATAAAGAATAAGGAAGGTGAAAAGAAATGGCAAGAGTAAAAACAGCAATAATAACTCGTAAAAAACATAAAAAAATATTAAAAAGAGCAAAAGGTTACTATGGAGCAAAACATTATAGATTTAGAATGGCAAAACAAGCTGTTATGAAATCAGGAATGTATGCATATGTAGGAAGAAAAGATAAAAAAAGTAACTTTAGAAAATTATGGATTGCAAGAATCAATGCAGCAGCAAGAATGAACGGAATAACATACAGCAAATTAATAGCTGGATTAAAGAAAGCAAATGTTGTAGTAAACAGAAAAATGCTTGCAGACTTAGCAGTTAATGATGAAAAAGCTTTTACTAAAATAGTAGAAGTAGCAAAAAAAGCATAAATTAAAGTAAGAAGCCTAAAAAAGGCTTTTTATTTTTGCGTAAAAAAACTTGACGTTAAACTAATAATTAAATATAATAAATTAAATTAACAAAAAAGGAGAAAATATGAGAATAGGAATCGATATAGATGGAGTATTAACAAATATTGAGAGTTGTATATTAGATGAAGGTACAAAATTTTGTATTGAAAACAAAATACCATTTGATATAAATACAATAGATTATGATGAACAAAGAGTATTTGGATGGACAAATGAACAAACTCTAGAATTTTGGAATAAATATTTAGTAGAATACGCAACAAAATATCCTGCAAGAAAATACGCATCAGATATAATTCATAAATTAAAAAGTGAAGGGCATGAAATATATATTATTACAGCAAGAAATGAATGGGGATTACCAGATGAAGCATATGGCAAAATGAAAGAGTTTGTAAATGAATGGCTTAAAGAAAATGATATTTATTATGATAAAATAATTTATACAGAGGGAAGTAAAGTTCCATATTGCGTAGGAAATTATATCGAGTTAATGTTAGAAGATAGTCCTAAAAACGTAATAGAAATATCAGAGAAAATTCCAGTATTATGTTATAACAATAGTTATAATAATAATATAGAAGGAAATAACATTGTAAGAGTATATAGTTGGTATGATATTTATAATAAAATAAAAAAAATGTGCAAGTAAGCACATTTTTTATTGCTTTTTCATCTTTGGTTTTGAAATTAAAGAAGCTAAGTAACCGAAAAAAACAGCAGCTGCAATACCACCGGCAGAAGATTTAACTCCACCAATAAAAGCACCAAGTAATCCTGAATTTTGAGTTTCTTCAATAGCACCCTTAGCAAGGTTTGCACCAAAACCAGTAAGAGGAACAGTAGCACCACAACCTGCAAAATCTATTATATATTTATATATTCCAAGACCACCTAAAATTGCACCAGCAGTAACAAAAACTACTAAAATTCTAGCAGGAGTTAATTTTGTTTTATCAATCAATATTTGACCTATTATACATATAATTCCACCAACTATAAAGCAACGTAACATCTGCATCCAATCTATACTTTGTATAAAATCCATTATTTAGAAATCTCCTTTCAAAATTATAATTTCAATAAATTATATTCTTTCATTTTCAATTGCTATTGCATGTGCGATACCTGGAATTGATTCGCCCTGTTGAGAAGATGTAGAATTCATTAAAGCACCAGTTGCTATTAATA
The DNA here is from genome assembly GCA_012513065.1 of Clostridiaceae bacterium. Lineage (GTDB taxonomy): Bacteria > Bacillota > Clostridia > TANB77 > CAG-508 > UMGS1663. The sequence continues at coordinate 65,273 of JAAZCX010000064.1, forward strand.
AAATTTTATTTATCTTTTTATCACGTAATTGTTTAAAGAAGTAACCTGAAAATACACTTCCAATACAAGCACAACCACTACCTCCTGAATGAGTATCTTGTTCAGATTTATCAAATATTAAAACTCCACAATCATCATAATTAGAATTTATATTATATCCTTTTGTTTTACACAAATCTTGCATTATTTCTTTTCCAATATGACCTAAATCACCAGTGACTATTACATCATAATAGCTTGGTTTTCTTCCAGTATCCTCAAAATGAGTAATTAAAGTATCAAAAGCTGCTGGTGCCATAGCGGCTCCCATATTATTTGCATTTTTTATTCCCATATCAATAATTTTACCAGGGGTTATATGAGTAATAAAAGGACCATTACCATTAGAAGATAAAATGGCAGCACCAGAACCAGTAACGGTCCATTGAGCAGATGGAGGTCTCTGATTTCCTAATTCTAAAGGAAATCTAAATTGTTTTTCAGCACTACAGAAGTGACTTGAAGTAGCACAAATAACATTTTTTGCAGCTCCAGATTCTAAAAATACACTTCCTAAACACATACTTTCTACAAAAGTAGAACATGCGCCAAATACTCCGAAAAATGGAATATTTATTTCTCTTAAACCAAAACTAGAAGAAATACATTGGTTTAAAAGATCTCCTGCAAAACAAAAGTCTATATCAGCAGAAGATATTGAAGATTTAGCAATTGCCATGTTTACAGTTTCTTTGATAATTTTACTTTCTGCTTTTTCCCAAGTTTTTTCACCCCAAAATTCATCGTCTAAGCATTGATCAAAATATCCTGCCATAGGACCTTCTGATTCTTTTGGACCAACTATAGAAGCTGTTTCAATGATAGTGGGTGGATTATCAAAATGTAAAGTTTGTTTACCTAATTTATGCAAAATAACCATTCCTTTCTAAAATAAAATTATAAAAAAATTATGAACAATTAAATAAAACACAGATAATACCAATAATTACTGATGTAGAAATACCAAATACTAGTACTGGTCCTGCTACTGTAAACATTTTTCCGCCCACACCCATAATATATCCTTCAGATTTATATTCGATAGCAGGAGAAACAATAGAGTTTGCAAATCCAGTAATAGGTACTAAAGAACCAGCACCTGCGATTTTTCCTATCTTATTGAAAATGTTAAGACCAGTTAAAAAGGCAGCAATTCCAATTAGAACTATAGAAACTACAGTATTTGATGGAGTTTCTTCCATACCTTTATATTTACAAAAGTCAAATATTATTTGACCAATAGAACAGATTAAACCACCAATTAAAAAAGCAATTAAACAATTCTTTATAATAGGTGAATTTGGTGATTTTTTATCAACGTAATCACTATATTGTTTTGGCGTTTCAATAGGATTCATATTTATCACTTTCCTTTCTTTAATTAATCTCTATCTCTATCAATAGTAAAAGCTAAATCTAATTCTACAAAATATTCAATAATTTTTTTTCCATTTATTTTTGCTCTTTGATCTAAGATTTTTACTTCTGTTAAGTAATCTAAAGTTTTAGATGCTTCAGTTATTGTTTGCAAAATAGCATCTTTCCATGATATAGTAGAAGATCCTGTTACGTGAATGTGTTTTTCCATTATTATCAATCCTTTCCTTATTTTATGATTATATGTTTTCCTGAATTTTAAAATTTATACATAACATTTTAATAACAAATATTGACTATAAAAAAAACATTGATATAATATAAATAAAAATGCTTGAAAAGTAAAAAAATATAAGATAATATTATAAAAATATATTATTAAATGAAGAGGGGCAAATATATGAAAGCAAATAAAGAAAAATCTAATATAGGAAAGAAAATACTTATAATAGCAATATTTATAGGATTAGTAGCAATTATTATAAATTTAGCACCAAATTATATAAGAAAAGAAATAAATAATAAAATAAATGTCATCATTAATAATAATGATGTAACTAAAAGTATGAAATTTGATGCATTTATTGGAGATAATGAAGTAATATATCTATCTACAAAAGATATTGCAAATTTCTTTGATGAAGACATTTTTTATGATAATAAATATAATCAAATAATAACTTCTTCTGAAACAAAGCTTGCAGCATTACCTTTAGAAAAAGATGAAATATATGTAAATAGTTCAAAGATAAAAATATATGGAAAAGCAACAAAGAAAGAAGAAAATTTTTATTTGCCTTTTTCAGAAATGAAAAATATTTATAATGTAGAAATAAATTATATAAAAGAAACAAACATAATTACAATTGATTCATTAGATAAAGAACAAAAGAAAGGTAATGCAAGTAAAGATATTGATATAAAATATATGCCAACAATTTTTTCTAAATCTATAGATAAAGTGACAAAAGGAAATAGTATGACAGTAATAGAACAATTGGATAATGGATGGGTAAAAGTAAGAACTAAATTAGGGAAAATAGGATATACAAAGGATATAACTAATATTTATACATTAAGAGAGAATATAGAAAACAAAAAACAAATAGAGGGAAAAGTAAGTTTAGTTTGGGATTATTTTTCAGAATATGCTAATGCACCATCAAGAACTGGAAAAATAGAAGGAGTAAATGTTGTTTCACCAGCATTTGTTAGTTTAAAAAAGTCAGAACAAGGTGAACTTAATATAAATATCGGAGATTCTGGAAAAAATTATATACAATGGGCTCATAATAACGATTATAAAGTATGGATGATGGTTTCAAATAATTCTTATAAAGAAACTACATCAGATATATTAAATGATTATAAATTAAGAGAAAACTTAATAAATAAATTAATTAATATTACAATACAATATGATATAGATGGAATAAATATTGACTTCGAATATATAAAAGGAACAGATAAAGATATGTTTTCTAGATTTATTATAGAACTTGCACCAAGATTAAAAGAATATGGAAAAGTACTTTCCGTAGATGTTACAGCTCCAGATGGAAGTGAAGATTGGTCAATGTGCTATAATAGATATAAAATAGGAAAAGTAGCAGATTATATTGTATTTATGGCATATGATCAAAATGGTACTTCTTCACCAAAAGAAGGAACAACTGCAGGTGCAGATTGGGTAGAAGTTAATATAAAAAAATTCTTAGGACAAGAAGGAGTAGAAAAAGATAAAATTATATTAGGAATGCCATTTTATACAAGATTATGGAAAGAAACACAAACTACTCCACAAAGTAATGTGGTATCAATGAAAAATATAGATTCTGTTCTTCCTGATGGAATTGAAAAAAAATGGAATGAAGATTTAAAACAATACTATGTTGAATATCAAAAAAATGATGCAACATATAAAATGTGGTTAGAAGAAGAAGAATCAATTAAAGCAAAATTTGATTTGATGAATGAATACGATTTAGCTGGAGCTGCATATTGGCAAAAAGATATGGAAAAATCTACAATATGGAGTATAGTTGAAGAAAAAATTAATAATTAGTAATAAAAAAAGATTACCTACATATAATATAAAACAAATTATAAGTAGGTGATTTTTTTGAATGTATATATAAAAGAATTAGAAATTAATGATAAAATAGATTATTTTAATAAACTGCCAAAGTTTATATGTAATATAATAATATGTTTGGTAGAAAAAACAAATTATTTTTTTATTAAAAATATAGATGAAGATAACAAAATATATTTAGTACCTGATATAGAAAAAATAAAAGTTTATAAAAACATTAAGAAAACATTAAAAAGAGAAAAAATTCAAACACAAAAAGTACAAGCAATATTATCCGAAAAAATAAAAAAATATGAAAATGAATTAAAACCATTATACATATTAGATGCAAAAACAACATTAATAAAAAATATAGATGAAGTTTTAGAAAAAATAATAGGTGACAATAAGTCTGAATTTCAAGATATATACATATTAACTAATAATTATATAAATAGTAATATTAATATGATAAGAAAAATTGCAACAAAAGTAAAATCAGTTAATATTATCACAAAAGAACTAGAAAAATATAATATGTTAGAAAATATTTTAATGGAAGATGGAATACTAATTAATATTTCAAATAATAAAAGAAAAAGTTTGAAAAAAGCTAAAATAATAATAAATATAGATTTCACACAACAAGAAATGAAAAATTATAATATATATAGAAATGCAATTATAATTAATATTACTAAAGAACAAATAGATAAACTGAATGGTTTTGATGGAATTATTGTTCAAAATATAGAAGTAAAATTAAAAAAAGAACAAGAAAAAAAATTTTATAACAATAATATTATTAATTCTTTTAGAAATATTGAATTATATGAAAGTTTACAAAAATCAAGAGAAGAAACTAATGAAAAAATAGAAATATTATATCTATATGGAAATAAAGGAAAAATTAGTGAAAAAGAATTAATAAATAAGCAAAATATAGGTTTAAAATAGATATGTCACACGTAAATTGAAAATAAAATATTGAAAGAGAGCACTAAAAGTGATATTGTTTAAGTGACGAAAAATAAACATATCGGAGGTGCTCTCTTATGGGTAATAATATCACATCTAAA
>JAAZCX010000065.1 GCA_012513065.1 Clostridiaceae bacterium
AAAATATTAAATGTAGAAAAAGCAAGATTAGATAAAATATTAGCAAATGAAGAAATAAGAAGTTTAATAACAGCATTTGGTACTGGTATAGGTGAAGAATTTAATCTTTCAAAATTAAGATACAATAAAATAATACTTATGACAGATGCAGACGTTGATGGTGCTCATATTAGAACATTATTATTAACATTTTTATATAGATTTTTTAGACCGCTAATAGAAAATGGTCACGTATATGCAGCACAACCTCCTTTATATAAGATTACATATGGTAAAAACATAAAATATGTTTTAAATGATAAAGAAAAAGATGAATACATGAAAACAATTCCTGAAGAATCACTAAAGAAAGTAAATATTAGTAGACAAAAAGGATTAGGTGAAATGGATGCAGTTGATTTAAGATTAACTACAATGGATATAAACGAAAGAGTCTTACTAAAAATAAATATTGATGATGCAATTTTAGCTGATGAAATGTTTACAATATTAATGAGTGATGAAGTAGCACCAAGACGTGAATTTATTGAAGCAAATGCATTAAGTGTAAGAAACTTGGATATATAGGAGGTAAATAATGGAAACAGAAGAAAAAACTGAAATATTTGATGAAAAAAGTATAGATCAAGAAATAAAAGATTCATTTTTAGATTATTCTATGAGTGTAATTGTGTCACGTGCAATTCCTGATGTAAAAGATGGTTTAAAACCAGTGCATAGAAGAATATTATATACATTATTTTCAGAAGGAATAACTTATGATAAACCACACAAAAAAAGTGCTACGAGTGCTGGTAAAGTAATGCAATATCATCCCCATGGAGATGCTGCAATTTATGATACAATGGCAAGAATGGCACAAGACTTTTCATATAGATACCCCCTTATAGATGGAAAAGGAGCTTTTGGAGCACCAGATGGGTCAAGTCCTGCTGCAGCTCGATATACTGAAGCAAGATTAGCAAAAATCTCTACAGAAATGTTAAGAGATATAAACAAAGATACTGTTGATTTTGTTCCAAGTTATGATAATGAGAGTGTTGAACCAGTAGTTTTACCATCAAGATTTCCAAATGTTTTAGTTAATGGAAATATGGGAATTGCTGTAGGTATGGCAACTAATATTCCTCCACACAATTTAACTGAATCAATTAATGCAGCAATAGAATATTTAAAAAATCCTGAAATAACCGTAAATGAATTAATGGAATATATAAAAGGACCGGATTTCCCTACAGGTGGAAGCATTTTAGGAAATAGTGGTATAAAAAAAGCTTTTGAAACTGGAAAAGGCAGCATTACAATAAGAAGTAAAATAGAAATAGAAGAAAAAAAAGAGAGACATAAATTAATAATCACAGAGATTCCGTATCAAGTAAATTATACTAATATAATCAAAAAAATTGCTGAATTAGTAAGAGATAAACAAATCGAAGGAATAGCAAATTTAACTGACGAATCTGCATTAGAAGGGATTAGAATAGTAATCGATGTAAAAAAAGATTATAATCCAAATGTGCTATTAAATAATTTATATAAAAACACA
>JAAZCX010000066.1 GCA_012513065.1 Clostridiaceae bacterium
ATTTAATATTATTTTTTTATAAGTATTTATTTAAATATTATTTTAATTATTAATTAATATTTTTTATTTATTTTTTATTTATTTTTCAAATTGTTTTTATTGTATTATGTATACGTTTTTTAACGTTTCACAATTTTCCTATTTTCTTTTATTCCGAAGACTTTTAAACTTTTTAATCTACAGTTATAGTATCAATATACATATTTTTTTAATTTATTTATTATTTTTTTTAATTTTAAATTAAATAATTTTTTATTTATTTATTATTAATTAATAATTATTTTTTTATTTGTTTTAATATTTATTTTTTATAAATTAATAATTGTTTTTTTATTTGTTTTAATATTTATTTTTTATAAATTAATAATTGTTTTTTTATTTAATAATATTAAAATTATTATTTGTATTTTTTTTAATTATGTTTTTAATGATTTTATTTTTTATTTTTTTGTAAAAATAGATCTCTTTATTTTTGATAATCAAATGAAATTTAATATTATTTTTTTATAAGTATTTATTTAAATATTATTTTAATTATTAATTAATATTTTTTATTTATTTTTTATTTATTTTTCAAATTGTTTTTATTGTATTATGTATACGTTTTTTAACATTTCACAATTTTCCTATTTTCTTTTATTCCGAAGACTTTTAAACTTTTTAATCTACATTTATAGTATCACTATACATATTTTTTTATTTATTTATTATTAATTAATAATTGTTTTTTTATTAATTTTAATATTTATTTATTATAAACTAATAATTGTTTTTTATTTACTAATATTAAATTTATTATTTGTATTTTATGTTTTTAATAATTTTATTTTAATTTTTATTTATAATTTATTTTATTATTTCTTGCTTATTTTTACAAAAAAAAACATTAGAATAATACTAATGTTTCTTTGGCGGAAGCTGAGGGATTTGAACCCTCGCGGCCCTTACGAACCCTAACAGTTTAGCAAACTGTCCCCTTCAACCACTTGGGTAAGCCTCCAAATGTTTCAAGATAAACTTCTCTTATAAAAATAAATGGCGCAGAGGGTGGGATTCGAACCCACGGTAGGCTATTAACCTACGCCAATTTTCAAGACTGGTGCCATAAACCAACTCGACCACCTCTGCACTTCTATAAAGTTACGTATCACCGTAACAGTATATATATTAACACAGCTAACTACTTTTTGTCAATAGAAACATATAAAAAAGGTTATACATTTTTTGTATAACCTTTTAATATTATTTTTTATTTATTGCTTTTTCAATTGCTTCTTTTTCTTCTTTTGATAATGTGTTTTGTGATTCTCCATTAATTATTGTTTTTGCATAAATATTAGACATCTCTCTTGAATAGATTCCATTTAACACAACTCCATTGTCGTTTTCATCTAATATTGCTAATGCAAAACTTAAGTCACTACCTGTATCTTGAAAAGCATTATATCTTACCATTCCAACCTTTTGTAAGCATTTACTCATGTTTTCATCTATATCTTTACAATACTCATTTATTTCTTTATTTTCTTTTTGCACTTTTTCTACAGAATTAATATATTCTTTCAACATTTCATCTATATTATTTCCATTTCCTAGTTTTTTTATAAATTTTTTATAGTTTTTTCTTAATTTTGATAACTTTATACTATTTGATATATATAATAAAAATAAAATTATTATAATTATAACTAAAACTACTAAAGACATATCTGATCTTAAAATTTTAAAAATTTCTTCCATTTATATATCCTTTCTTACTTATTAATTAAATCTAAAATCCTTTCTAGATCATCATTTGAAGAATATTTGATAATAATTTTTCCACTCTTTACCCCTGCATCTAATTTGACTTTTGTACCAAAGAATCCTTGAAATCTATTTTCTATATCCCTATAAATAGCTTCATATTTCTTTTTCATTTCTTTTGTATTTTTTTCTACATTTTTTTTGTTTTTTAGATTTCTTTCAATATCTCTTACTGTTTGTCCTGTTTCTATTATTTTTAAAGCCATTTTATATTGCATTTCTGGATCATCATATCCTAATAATGAACGACAATGTCCTTCTGTTAATTTACCTTCTAATGCAAGATCAATAACTTTTGAATCTAAGTTTAATATACGTAAGCAATTTGTTACTGTACTTCTATTCATTCCCATAATATCAGCTAATTCTTGTTGTTTTAATCCATATTCATCAATTAATTGTTTAAATCCTTTTGCTTTTTCTATAGGATTTAAATCTTCTCTTTGGATATTTTCAATTAAAGCTATTTCTTTTGTTTTTCTTTCATCATCATTTCTTATAATACATGGTATCTCTGTAAGACCAGCTTTTTTTGAAGCTCTCCATCTTCTTTCTCCAGCAACTATTTCATAGTATCCATCTCTTTTATTTACTATTATTGGTTGAATAACTCCATATATTTTTATTGATTCAGCTAATTCTTCAATAGCCTCCATATCAAAGTTTCTTCTTGGTTGATCTTTGTTTGGCTCTATATCTATTATTTTTATTATTTCTATTTTTTGTCCTTCTTTTTTATCATCTTTAACTTCTTCGATTATTGATTTATTACTAAATAAAGCATCTAATCCTTTTCCTAACCCTGTATTTTTTGCCATTATTATGATTCTCCTTTCATTTATTTATACTATTTTTCATTTTTCTTTAAAAATTCTTTTGTGAATTTTTCGTATGATTTAGCTCCTTTTGATCTTGGATCATAAACAGATATTGGCATTCCATAACTTGGTGCTTCACTTAATCTAACATTTCTTGGAATTACTGTTTTATAAACTTTATTTTCAAAATATTTATTAACTTCTTTAACAACTTGATTTGATAAGTTTGTCCTAATGTCAAACATTGTTAATAAAGCTCCTTCTACTTCTAAAGTCTTATTAAGATGTTTTTTAACTAAATTTATTGTATTTATTAATTGTCCTAGACCTTCTAACGCGTAATACTCGCATTGTACTGGTATTAACACACTATCAGATGCTGTGAACGCATTTAATGTTATTAACCCTAATGAAGGTGGACAATCTATTATTATAAAATCGTATTTGTCTTTTTGGTTGTCTATCTTTTCTTTTAATCTAAATTCTCTAGACATCATAGAAACAAGTTCTACTTCTGCTCCTGCTAAATTAATATTAGAAGGACATATGTCTAAATTTTTAACTATTGTTTGTTGTATTGTATTTTCTATTTCTACATCATTTATTATTACATCATAAACAGAAAAATTTATATCTTTGCTAATTCCTAAACCACTTGTTCCATTTCCTTGTGGGTCAGCATCTATCATTAAAACTTTATTTCCTTTTTTTGCTAATATTGTACTTAAATTAACTGCTGTTGTAGTCTTTCCTACTCCGCCCTTTTTGATTTGCAACTGATATTACTTTTCCCACTGTGATTACCTCCATAACATTTTTTTGAATACATTAATAATATAAAAATATTGCTAATATGTCAATGAAATTATCAAAAATATTTTATTTTTTTTATAATTATGCATAATAAAAAAACGCCTATTTCTAGGCATTTTTTTAAAGTGGCTCCTTGCTTGGAGTTCCCGCTTTTCTTGGATATTTTAATGGTGTTTGTTTTACTTTTTTTACTATTATTATATTTCTTTTTATATCACTTCCTGGAAGAATTATTTCCTCTATACTTTCTATTTTTCCACCTAATATATCTAAAGCATTTTTTGCATCTTTTATTTCTTCTATATTCGAACCCTTCATACAAATACATTTTCCACCTATCTTAACTAATGGAAGTAAATACTCTAATAATATATTCAAAGGTGCTACAGCTCTTGATGTTGCTATATCATATATTTCTCTTTCATTTTTATTTTTTGCAAACTCTTCTACTCTACCATGTATTGCTTTTATATTTTTTAATTCTAATTCTTTTATTGCTTCTTCTAAAAATATAACTCTTTTGTTTAATGAATCTAATAAAGTAATGTTTATATTATCATCTATGATACTAAGTGGTATTCCTGGAAAACCTGCACCAGTTCCTACATCTATCACTTTTTCTTTTTCATTTATTTGTTTCTTTATTGTTATTGAATCTATAAAATGTTTTAATATCACTTCTTCTGGATCTACAATTGCTGTTAAATTTACTTTTTCATTCCATTCTAATAAAAGATTCATATATTTATAAAATTGTTTGATTTGTTCATCTTCTAACTTAATATTTATTTGATTTGCTTTATTTTTTAATTGTTCAGAAAATATATTTAATTCCATATCATTCCCCTTTATTTTATTTTTTGTTATATGTTTCTAAATAGATTAATAATACTGATATATCTGCTGGAGATACTCCAGATATACGAGAAGCTTGTCCTACTGAATTTGGTTTAACTTTATTTAATTTTTGTCTTGCTTCTATTCTTAATCCTTTTATATCTTCATAATCTATTTCTTTTGGTAATAATTTTTGCTCTAATTTTTTAAATTTTTCTACTTGTTGAGCTTGTAATTTTATATACCCTTCATATTTTAATTCTATTCCAACTTCTTTTTCAATTTGTTCTTCCAAACTTTCTCTTTTATTATCTATTTCTTTTAATTCTTCATAAGTTAATTCCGTTCTCTTTACCAAATCAGCCAAGCATATTCCTGTAGTTATTTCAGAAGAATTATGCTTTCTTAAAAATTTATTTACTTCTTCTGATGGTTTGATAATTATATTTTTAACTCTTTCTATTTCTTTTTCTATTTGTGTTTTTTTATTTAAAAATTTTTCATATCTTTCATCTGAAATTAGACCTACATTATGTCCTATTTCTAATAATCTTAAATCTGCATTGTCTTGTCTTAATAGAAGTCTATATTCTGCTCTAGAAGTCATCATTCTATATGGTTCATTTGTTCCTTTTGTAACTATATCATCTATCAATACTCCTATATATGCAGTAGTTCTATCTAATATTATTGGATCTTTTCCTTTTAATTTTAAACTACTATTAATTCCTGCAATTAATCCTTGACAAGCTGCTTCTTCATATCCTGATGTTCCATTAGTTTGGCCTGCAAAAAATAATCCATCTATTTTCTTATATTCTAAAGATAATTTTAAATCTGCAGGATTTATACAATCATATTCAATAGCATATGCAGGTCTTGTAAATTGTGCATTTTCTAACCCTGGAATTGTTCTATACATAGCAATCTGTACATCTTCTGGAAGTGATGAACTCATTCCTTGTATATACATTTCATCAGTATTTCTTCCAATTGGTTCAACAAAAATTTGATGTCTTTCTTTGTCTGCAAATCTAACTACTTTATCTTCTATTGAAGGACAATATCTAGGTCCTGTTCCTTTAATTTCTCCACCATATAAAGGTGATCTATGTAAATTTTTTCTTATAATATCATGGGTTTTCTCATTTGTATATGTTAGATAACATGGTAATTGTTCTATACTTGAATCAATCTTATCTTCAAAAGAAAATGCTTCTGGGTTTTTATCTCCTTCTTGAATTTCCATTTTTGAGAAATCAATACTATTTTTATTAATTCTTGCTGGAGTTCCTGTTTTAAATCTAACAAGGTTTACTCCTTCTCTTTTAAATGCCTCTGATAATCTATTTGCTGGAAACACACCATCTGGTCCACTTTCAAAAGATGTCTCACCTATATATATTTTTCCCTTTAAGTATGTTCCTGTTGCTACAATAATACTATCTACTTCATAAACAGCTCCAATATTTGTTTCAATAGATTTAACTTTACCATTTTCAACAGTAAAATCTACAATCTCTGCTTGTTTTAAAAATAAATTTTCTTGCTTTTCTAATGTATGTTTCATTTCAGCCTGATATTGTTTTCTATCAGCTTGTGCCCTTAAAGAATATACCGCTGGACCTTTAGAAGTATTTAACATACGTAATTGTATATATGTTTTATCTATATTTTTTCCCATTTCTCCACCTAAGCAATCAATTTCTCTTACTAGGTGTCCTTTTGAACTTCCTCCTATATGTGGATTACATGGCATATTTGCAACTGCTTCCAAACTAATTGAAAACAATAAAGTCTTCATTCCCATTCTTGCTGCTGCTAATGCTGCTTCACATCCTGCATGACCTGCTCCTATTACTGCTATATCATATTTTCCTGCATTATATTTCATTTTTTATTCCTCCATTTAATTGTATGAAACATTAATATTCGTTTTTTGTGAAACTTAAATTTTTGTTCTCCTAACCTTTTTGACAAACTGTATTATTTTTACTTTGATAATTAGGCGTTTTATTTTATTTAGTTTTTATTAATATTTATTTTATTATTTTTTTTGTTTACTTTTGGTTTGTTTTTACTATTATTTTTTTATAATTCACTTATAATTTGTTTTTAATCTCTTTTTTCTTTTTAAAATGAAAAATAAGACGTTTTTATTCTTTTTATATATCATTTATCGTTTTTTTGGTTTTTGTTCTTATTTTTTATTCTTATTGTTTTTTATTTACCTAAACAAAACTTTGAAAATATTTCATTAATAATATCTTCTGATACGTTTTCTCCTGTTATTTTTCCTAAATCTTCTAATGCTTGTTTAATTGATATTGAAATTATATCTATTGGCAAATTATTTTTAATTGCTTCTTTTGCTTGTTCTATACTCTTTATTGCATATTCTATTTGATTTTTATGTCTTATATTAGTAACAATTGCTTCTTCTCCATTGTCTAATTCTTCTATTTGAAAAATATTTTCTATTGCTTTATATAATTCATTTATACCTTTTCCTTTTTTTGCAGATATTTTTATAATATCTTTATTAGTATTTATTAATTCTAAATTATTTTCTAAATTATTTTCTTTTATATCAATTTTATTTAATAAAATTATAGCATTTTTATTTTTTATTATTTCTAATATTTCTAAATCTTCTTTATTTAATTCTTTAGTATTATCAAATATTGCTAATACTAATTCTGCTTCATTTGCTATATCTAGAGCCTTTTTTACTCCTATTTTTTCAATTGTATCTGATGTTTTTCTTATTCCAGCTGTATCAATTATTTTTAAAGCTATACCATTAATTGATATATATTCCTCTATTGTATCTCTTGTTGTTCCTTCTATTTCACTTACTATAGCTCTTTCTTCTTTTAAAATATTATTTAATAAAGATGATTTTCCAACATTTGGTCTTCCTATAATTGCTGTTTTTATTCCTTCTTTTAATATTTTTCCAGTATTGAATGTATTTTTTAATTCATTTAATTTTTCACTTGTGTTTTCTAGTATATTAAATGCTTTTTTATTAGTGATTTCTTCTATGTCATATTCTGGATAATCAATAGCAGCTTCAATATCTGCCATCATATCTAATAAATAATGTCTTATTTCATTAATTTTGCCAGATAATTCTCCTTGTAATTGATTAATTGATGCTTTTGCTTCTTTTTCTGTTTTACTATTTATTAAATCCATAATAGATTCTGCTTGTGATAGATCTATTCTTCCGTTTAAAAATGCTCTCTTCGTAAATTCTCCTGGCTCTGAAAGAATTGCTCCATTTTCCAGACATTGATTTAATATTTGTTTTTCTACTATCATTCCTCCATGACTATTTATTTCACACATATCTTCTTTTGTATAACTTTTTGGATTTTTAAAGAAAGAAACTATTACCTCATCTATCTTTTCTCCTGTATTTTTATTAATAATATATCCATATTGCATAGTATAACCTTTTATTTTATCTATTTTTATTTTTTTTTCTTTATTATTTACAAATATTTTTTGTAAAATATTAAAAGATTCTTTTCCGCTCATACGTATAATTCCAATTCCTCCATTGCCTATTGCCGTAGAAATTGCTGCTATTGTTTCCATATCTATTTCCTCTCTATTTATTATTTTAAAAGTCAAAGTTAGAAATCAGTTTAATGCTATTTAAACTAAAATCCGAACTTTGACTTCTGATTTTTATATATTTAATTATTTTTTTCTGTCTATAACTATTCTTCTATTATCGCCTTCACCTATGCTGTATGTTTCTATTTTATCATTATCTTGTAATTTACTATGTATTATTTTTCTTTCATAAGCTGTCATTGGTTCTAATGTTATTGATTTTCCATTTTTTAGTACTGTTCTTGCTATTTTTTCTGCTAATTCTTCTAATATTTTTTCTCTTTTTGAACGATAGTTTTCTATATCCAAAACAATTCTTATTCTATCTTTAAAATTACGATTAGCTATTGTAGACAATATTGTTTGTAATGCATTTAATGTTTCTCCTCTATATCCTATTAATAATCCTGAAGATTCTCCTTTTATATCTATATTAATTGAATAATCTTCTATTTTAATTGAATATTGAATACTCTCATCTATTTTTTTTAGCCAATCATTTAAAAATTTTTCTATAATATCTTTTGCTTTTTCGATATCTTCAATATTATGATCATATTCTTTTTTTGGTTTTTCTTCTCTTTTTTCTATTTTTTTATCGTTTTTTTCTACTTTTACATTTTCTTTTAATATTAATTCTACTTTTACAACTCTAGGAGTTAATATACTAAAAAAACTTTTTTTATTTTCATTTTCTAATACTTTTATATCTACTTTATCTTTTGATACTTTTAATTGTTTCAAACCATTTTCTATTGCTTCTTGTGTTGTTTTTCCTTCGGAAATAACAGAATTATTCATTTTCTTCTTCCTCCTTAGATCCGATAAATTTATTTATAATTATTCTTTCTAATATAATTAATATATTACTTACAAGCCAATATAAAGCAAGTCCAAGTGGTGCAATTACAGCTATTGATATAGATAAAATTGGTGTCATATATAACATGCTATTATTCATTTGTCCCATACTGTCTAACATTTCATTTTGTCCTTCTTTTTCTCCATCTTTTATAACAATATCTTTATTTTTATTCTTATTTTGTTTTTTTGTTGTTATTTTTATAGAAATAAATGATGTTAAAACATATAATACTGGAATTATATATACTCTCCAATCATTTAAACTTTCAGTTGGAACTTTACTTAAGTCTAATCCTAAGAATTCCATATTAATTTTTAATTTTTCATATTGATCTTTTTTTAATTCTAATTCTTCTTTATTCTCTAGATTTTCATCTTTTAATTTTTCAATAATTTCATTATAGTCATTCTCTATTCTAGAAATAATTTCTATTTCTATATAATTTGATTTTTTACCACTATTTTCTTCAGATATTTTTGTTTTATATTCTTCTATAATAGTTTTTGAATTTTCATCTGCATTTACTCTCTTCATATAAGTAAGTGGTTGACTTACAAGCCAAAATACTGAAAGAATAATTATTACTTGCAATATTGCAGTAAAACATCCACTAAAAGGACTCATTTTTTCTGTTTTATATAATTCTATAGTTGCTTGGTTTAATTTTTCAGGATTATTTTTATATTTTTCTTGTAGCTCTTTCATTTTTTCTTGTAATTTAGTTGATTTTTTCATTGTTTTTTGTTGTTTTATAGTTATTGGTATTAATATTAATCTTAATAATACTGAAAAAATTATAATTGCTAATCCATAATTATTTAATAACTCATAGAAAAAATTTAATATATAACCAAATATTTCTGATATAAATCCCATATTTATTCCTCTTTCTCTCTTTATTTTAAAGGATCATAACCACCTTTAGAAAACGGATTACATTTTAATATTCTTTTTATTCCTAATAAACAACCTTTAAAAAAACCATATTTTTCTATTGCTTGCTTTGTATATTCAGAACACGTTGGATAATATTTACATCTTATTCCAAAAGAATAAAATATTTTAGATATATATTTTTTATAAAATGTAATTAATAAAATTCCTATTTTTTTCATTTAATTATTCCTGCTTTTTTAAATAAATAACACATATCTTCTTTTATTTGTGTACATTTATAATCTTCATTTTTATTTTTATTCCATAAAAAAACTATATTATAACCTTTATCTAAATTACATTTTTGTGAATAATAACTTTCTCTTATCAAACGTTTTAATCTATTTCTTCTCGTTGCTTTTCCTATTTTCTTACTAATAGCAATTCCTATAATATTTTTTTCTTTATTATTTTTTGTTATATATAAAGTAATATAACTACCGCGATAAAATTTACCTTTATCTAATACATTTTTAAATTCATAATTTTTCTTTAAAGTATCGATTTTTCTCATTATAATTCTCCTAAAACAAAAGGATATCAATAACATAAAGCAAAATTACAAAAAAGACCACATTATATCACGTGGCCTTTCTTTATTTAAGCACTTATTTTTTTTCTTCCTTTTGCACGTCTTGCTTTTAATACATTTCTTCCTACTCTAGTTTTCATTCTTTTCATAAAACCATGTTCTTTTTGCTCTTGTCTTTTTTTTGGTTGGAATGTTCTTTTCATTTTTAGCACCTCCTGTATTTATTTAAACCGTAAACGGATTTTTTCTTTTAATAAGCTTTTTTATTATAGCTCAATATCTTTTTTATGTCAATAGTTTGACTTAAATTAAATTTAATTTTAATTATTTTTTTTATTTGTATTGACTATTTTATCTTATTTTTGATATGATAAGGAAACAATAGGGAAAAAGAAGTTTTATTATCATATTTTAATATACAAACTTATGTTTTAGTTATACACATATGTGGATAAAATTGTGGATAACTAAGTTTCCTAAATTATTTATTCGGAGGCCTTTTTTAATGCAACAAAATGAATTAAATGAACTTCTTACAAAAGCAAAAGAACTTCTAAGAGAAGAAACTACTCAAATTTCATATGATACATGGATTAAAGATCTAGAAATAGAGAGCATGGAAAACGGTAATGTTGTATTATTAAGCTCTACTTCTTTTAATAGAGATACAGTCGAAGCTAGATATCATGTTTTATTAGTTAATACTTTTAATTATTTAACTAATAAAGAATGTAGTGTTTCTATTCTTTCGAAGGAAGAAATACAAAAAAATAAAGCAGATGGAATATCTAATAATATAATAGAAAATAATATTACTCGGTTCTTATAATCCTACTTTAAATTCAAAATATAATTTTGATACATTTGTAGTAGGAAATAATAACCGTTTTGCTCATGCTGCTTCACTTGCCGTAGCTGAAGCTCCTGCAACTTCATATAATCCATTATTTATTTATGGTGGAGTTGGTTTAGGAAAAACTCATTTAATGCATGCTATTGGAAATGAGATTTTAAGAAATAATAAAAATGCAAATATTTTATATGTTACTTCAGAAAAATTTACAAACCAATTAATAAATGCTATTAAAGATAATAAAAATGAACAATTTCGTTCTAAATATCGTAATATTGATGTTCTTCTTATTGATGATATTCAATTTATTGCAGGAAAAGAAAGAGTTCAAGAAGAATTTTTTCATACTTTTAATACACTTCATGAAAGTGGAAAACAAGTAATTATTTCTAGTGATAGACCTCCAAAAGATATAAATTTATTAGAGGATAGATTAAAATCTAGATTTGAATGGGGTTTAATTGCTGATATTTCAAATGCAGATTATGAAACTCGTTTAGCTATATTAAGAAAAAAATCTCAAATAGATAATATTATAATAGATGATGATATTCTTTCAAATATTGCTAATAGAATAGATACAAATATAAGAGAATTAGAAGGAGCTTTAAATAAATTAATAGCTAGAGCTTCATTAATAAATAGTCCAATTACTATGGAAATGGCTGAATGGTCTATTAATGAAATTGTTTCTTCTAAAGATAAAGTAATTTCATCTTTATTTATACAAGAAACTGTTTCTAAATATTTTAATATTGAAGTTAAAGAATTAATTGGAAATAAACGTTCTAATGATATAGTTTTTCCAAGACAAATAGCAATGTATTTATGTAGAACAGTTCCTCAATTATCTTTACCTCAAATAGGAAAAGATTTTGGAAATAGAGATCATACAACAGTAATGCATGCTTGTAATAAAATAGAATCAGAAATGAAAGAAAATAAAAATACTAAACTAATTGTGGAAAGTGTTAAAAACATTTTATTATCTGATAAATAGTTTATATATATATCAAAAGAAAAAATTTTAAAAAAAAGTGTTTGGAAAAATAATTGTTTGGAAAAACAAATTGAAATTCTTCTTACGGAATAGCTTTATTGACTTTCCACAATTATCTGTGTATTTGTTGTATACAACCTGTTAATAAATCAAATATAAACAATTAAAATTTTTAAATGTTTATAACTTTCATATTTATCCACTTATTTATTAACATTAAAAATGTATGGGAAATAAATAATTAACATACTTTTCCACAGAATCCACAACACCTAATACTACTACTACTAAAATTATTTATTATATTAAAAAGGAGTTTGATCAAAATGAAAATTGTTTGTGAAAAGGAAAAAATATTAAAAGCTATTAATTCCGTAACAAAAGCTGTTGCTTCAAAAACAACAATGCCAATATTAGAAGGTATATTAATTCAAACAAATGATAAAGAAGTAAAATTAACAACATATGATTTAGAAATAGGTATAGAATATATTATAGATGCTAATGTTCAAGAACAAGGTGCAACAGTAGTTAATGCTATAATGTTTAGTGAAATTATAAGAAAATTACCAGATACATATATAAATATATCTATAAATGATAAAAATTTATTAGTAATAGAATGTGAAGGTTCTTTATATAAATTAGCTACAATGAATCCAGAAGAATTTCCTGAATTACCACAAATAAATGTAGAAAATTCTATAGAAATAGAACAAAATACATTAAAAGAAATGATAAGAAAAACTATTTTTGCTGTTAGTACAGAAGAAAATAGACCTATATTTACAGGTTGTTTATTTGAAATAAAAAATAACAAATTAAATGTAGTTGCAGTAGATGGTTTTAGATTAGCATGGAAATCTAAATTTTTACAAAATAATAGTAATAATTTTACAGCAGTAATACCAGGAAGAACTTTAAATGAAGTTAATAAAATAATATTAGATTCTTTTGATAATATAAAAATAGGTGTTTCAAAAAATCAAGCATTATTTGAAATGGAGAATTGTAAATTAGTAACAAGATTATTAGATGGTGAATTTTTAAATTATAGTAGTGTTATTCCTGAAAATTGGGAAACAAGAGCAAGAGTAAATAAAAATAATATACAAAATTGTTTTGAAAGAATTAGCTTAATTTCAGCATCTAGTATAGAAAAAGAAAAAAAATATCCTGTAAAATTATCAGTAGAAATAGGAAAATTAACAATTTCTTGTACTAATCAAACAGGAGATGCTAAAGAAGAAATGTTTATAACAACAGAAGGAAAAAATTTAGAAGCAGGATTTAATCCTAAATATTTCTTAGATGCTTTACGTGCAATAGATGATGAAGAAATATATATAGATTTAGGAACAAGTATATCACCATGTATAATAAGACCTATTGATGAAGGTGATTATATATATATGATATTACCAATAAGATTAAAAGATTAAAAAATATTGGAGGTATAAGTTTTACACATTTTATTAATAATTTGTGGAAAAAACTTTAAAAAAAATGTATATTACTAAAATAAAATTATTAAATTTTAGAAATTATGAGAATCAAGAAATATTATTAGATAAAAATATAAATATTTTTTATGGAGATAATGCTCAAGGAAAAACAAATATAATAGAATCAATATTTTTATGTTCTATAGGAAAATCTTTTAGAACTAATAAAGATAAAGAAATGATTAAATTTGATAAAAATGAGTCTTCTATATATATTGAATATAAAAAAATAGATAGAGAAGGAAATATAAAAATAGAATTATCAGATAAAAAAAATATATATGTAAATGGTATAAAAATAAAAAAATTAAGTGAATTATTAGGAAAATTAAATATAGTTATATTTACACCAGATGATATACAAATATTAAAAGAAGGTCCTCAAAAAAGAAGAAAATTTTTAGATATAATGATAAGTCAATTAAGACCAAATTATGTTCATATATTAAATTTATATAATAAAACATTAGAACAAAGAAATAATTATTTAAAACAAATTAAAATAGAAAATAAACCAGAAGATATGCTAGAAATATGGGATGAAAAATTAGCAGAATATGGACAAAAGATATTTTTATATCGTAATGAATTTATAGAAAAAATAAAAGAAAAAATAAAAAAAATACATAATGATATTACATTTGAAAAAGAAAATATAGAAATTAAATATGAATCAAATTGTTTTGATATAGAAGAATATAAAAAAATATTAAAAGATAGAAGAAAATTAGATATAATAAAAGGATTTACAACAAAAGGTATACATCGAGATGATTTTGTGATATATATTAATAATGAACAAGTAAATATATATGGATCACAAGGACAAAATAGAACAGTTATTTTATCTTTAAAAATAGCAGAAATGCAAGTTATATATGATGAAATAGGTGAATATCCTATACTTTTACTAGATGATTTTATGTCTGAGTTAGATGAAAAAAGAAGAAAAAATTTTTTAGAAAACATTAATAATAAACAAGTTATTATTACTTGTACAGATAAAATAAAAAATTTAGAAAAAAAACATATTTTTTATCAGGTAAAAAAAGGAGAAATTCAATAATATGTATGTTCATATAGGAAAAGATACAGTAATTCTATTAAAAGAAATTATAATAATTTTAAATTTAGAAAAAAGTTTAAAAAATAATAATATTGAAGATATATTAAAAAATTTAAATATAGAAAAAAATATAATTAATATATCAGAAAATAATAATAAATCATTAATAATAATAAAAAGAAAAGAAAAATTAATTGGATATATAACTAATATATCATCAATTACTTTAGAAAAAAGAATTCAAAAATAGAATATATAAATAAAAGGAAGGTTTAAAAAATGGAAAAATTTGAACATAAGTATGGGGCAGATCAAATACAAGTATTAGAAGGATTAGAAGCAGTTAGAAAAAGACCAGGTATGTATATAGGAAGTGTTTCTGTAAGAGGTCTTCATCATTTAGTTTATGAAATAGTTGATAACTGTGTAGATGAAGCTCTAGCTGGTTACTGCAGTCATATACATGTTATATTAGAACCTGGAAATATAGTATCTGTAGAAGATGATGGTAGAGGAATTCCTGTAGATATACATGCTAAAACAAAAATTTCCGCGGCAGAAACTGTTTATACAGTTCTACATGCAGGAGGAAAATTTGGTGGAAATAGCGGATATAAAGTATCTGGAGGTCTTCATGGTGTTGGAGCATCTGTTGTTAATGCATTATCAGAATGGACTGAAGTCATTATTCAAAGAGATGGTGGAATCTATGAAATGAAATTTAATAGAGGAAAAACAGTAGAAAAATTAAAAAGAATTGGTGATTCTAAAAAAACAGGTACAAAAGTTAGATTTTTAGCAGATGATACTATTTTTGAAACATTAGATTATGAATATGAAACATTAGAAAATAGATTTAGAGAAATGGCTTTTTTAACAAAAGGATTAAGAATAACAATAGAAGATTTAAGAGAAGAAACTCCTAAGAAAGCAGAATTTCACTTTGAAGGAGGATTAGTTTCATTTGTAGATTATTTAAATAAAAATAAAGAAAAATTACATAAAGATCCAATATATATAGAAAAAAATGGAGAAGTTCCAGTAGAAATAGCAATACAATATACAACAGCTTATTCTGAAAATATATATACTTTTGTAAATAATATCAATACAATAGAAGGTGGAACACATTTAGAAGGATTTAAAAGAGCTTTAACAAAAACTTTTAACGACTATGCAAAATCACATAATTTAATAAAAGAAAAAGATACAAATCTACAAGGTGAAGATATTAGAGAAGGTATAACAGCAGTAGTTTCTGTTAAAGTAAAGGAACCTCAATTTGAAGGACAAACTAAAACAAAATTAGGAAATAGTAATGTAACTGGTATTGTTCAAAGTATGGTAAATGAAGCATTAGGATCATTTTTAGAAGAAAATCCATCTGTTGCAAAAGCTATATTAGAAAAATGTATAAGCGCATCAAGAGCAAGAGAAGCAGCAAGAAAAGCAAGAGAATTAGTAAGAAGAAAAAATGCATTAGAAACAACAACACTACCAGGAAAATTAGCAGATTGTAGTAGTAAGAATCCAAAAGAATGTGAAGTATATATAGTCGAAGGAGACTCTGCAGGAGGAAGTGCTAAACAAGGTAGAGATAGAAGATTCCAAGCAATTTTACCTTTATGGGGTAAAATGTTAAATGTAGAAAAAGCAAGAGCAGATAAAATATATGGAAATGATAAATTAAATCCTGTTATATTAGCAGTAGGAGCAGGAATTGGATCAGATTTTGATGTTTCTAAAATACGTTATGGAAAAGTAATTATAATGGCTGATGCTGATGTTGACGGTGCTCATATAAGAACATTATTATTAACATTCTTCTTTAGATATATGAGACCATTAATAGAAAATGGAAATGTATATTTAGCACAACCACCATTATATAAATTAGCAAAAAAAGGAATTAAAGATATATATTGTTATGCAGATGAAGATTTAGATAAAGCATATATAGAATTAGCTCAAAAAGGTATAGAGAGAGATCAATTAAGTCTTCAAAGATATAAAGGTCTTGGTGAAATGAATCCAGAACAATTATGGGAAACAACAATGGATCCTTCAAACAGAATATTAGTTAAAGTAACAATGGAAGATGCAATTAAAGCAGATGAAATTTTTACAATATTAATGGGAAATGAAATAGAACCAAGAAGAGAATTTATAGAAAAAAATGCAAAATATGTTAAAAACCTTGATATATAATTAAAAATTAATAGCACGTAAGAATTATTTCTTACGTGCTATTATCGTATAAAGCTAATATTAACTTTCAGTTAATACTATTATTTATAATTTTTTCACCTAATATACATTACTGCATAAATAAGCAATAAACCACAAATAATAATAATTCACTCGACTATAAATACACGCATAATAGCCATATTTATCCTATTAGGACTACTAACAACCACAATAACATATAAATATAATCTTAACTCAAATATATTACATATTAGTTTAACCATATATAAAATACAAATATAATGTAAAATATAGCTAAATTAACAAGTAATATATTCTTCATCGCCGACACAATATAACCTAAAAATAATAATTAAGCTATATAATATCTTTGCTCGAATAATAAAAAGCTCTATAAAAAACCTTTTATTACTCTTTGCTAGGCTAATATTAACCTTATGATAATAGTATTAACAAAAATAAAAATAATATTCAATAAAATAAATATAAATAATAGAAATAAATTAATTAAATATTTTAATAAAAATAAAATTAAATAAATAATAGAAATAAATTAATTAAATATTTTAATAAAAAATAAAATTATTAATATTAAATAAAAAATATTAATTTATAATAAATAAAATTTAAATTAAATATTTAATAAATTAAAAAAGTATTAATAAAAATAAATAATTTTTTTAAAATATATGAATTAAAGATATAAAATAAAACGTTAAAAGACTGCGGAATAAAAGAAATTTAAAAAGCAAAAAAATATATAAAAAAACAAGATATTATAAAATAACAAATAGAAAAATATTATTTTTTTAAAATATAAAATTAAAAAATTATATAAAAAATATTTAGAAATAAAAATATTAATAATAAATAATTATTAAATTAAATATAAATAATAAATTAAAAAAATAAGAATAAAATAAAATTATTAAAATAAAATAATTAAAAAGGAGAATATTTTGAATAAAAATATAATTAAAATAAATAAAAATTATACATATGATATATTAAAAAATGATTTAGTATTTTTAAATTATCAATATCCATTTTTTAATATAAAAAGTATTGGAAAAAGTACGTTGGGTGAAAAAATAATTTATATAAAATTAGGTAATGGAAATAAAAAATTATTTATTAATGCATCACATCATGCAAATGAATGGATGACAAGTTTACAAATAATGATGTTTATAGAAAAATATTTGCAGTTATATAAAAATAAAGGAGTATATAAAGGATATAATATAGAAGAATTATGGAAAGAAGTTAGTGTTTTTATAGTTCCAATGGTTAATCCAGATGGAGTAAATCTATGTTTAAAAGATAAGAAAATAATTAATAATAGTGTATATAAAGAAATATGGGGAGAATATATAAATAAAATAGAGGATTGGAAATCAAATATTAGAGGAGTAGATTTAAATTTAAATTATCCAGCAGGATGGGAAATAGCATTAAAAAATAAACGAAAAAAAGGAATTATAAAACCTGGGCCAAGAGATTATCCAGGACCAAATGCTATTTCTGAAAAAGAAACAAAAAATATTATTAATTTTACTAAATTATTTAATTTTGATATGACAATTTCACTTCATTCTCAAGGAAAAGAAATATATTGGAACTATTTAGATTATAAAATAAAAAATTCATATGAAATAGGTAAAAAATTAGAAAAAGTAAGTGGATATATATTAACAAAACCAGATTACTATTCTTCATTTGCAGGTTATAAAGATTGGTTTATAGAAAATTATAAAAAACCAGGATATACAATTGAGATAGGAAAAGGTGAAGAAGGAAAATCACTTCAATTAGAAAAAGCTAATGAAATATATAACGAAATTGAAGAATTGTTTTTTGTAGCAATAGAAGAATGTAAAAAAATATAAAAACTAAGATATGCAGTATATAGCTGTATATCTTAGTTTTGTCGAATATTGTCATACGATTTTTCTTGACAATTAATGGAAAAATATGTAAACTAAAATTATAAAAAGAAAGGTGGTAGATTTAATAAAAATGAATAAAAAGCAATTTAGTTCTGTACAAGAATGGTTGCCTTTTGAAAAAATCTTAGAAAATGGAATTATTAAATTAAAAGATAATTCATATATAAAAATAATAGAAGTAATTCCTATAAATTTTAATCTAAAATCAGATTTAGAAAAGGAATCCATTTTAAATTCTTATAAAATTTTTTTAAAAACATGTAATTTTGATTTCCAAATTTTAATTCAAAGTAATAAAGAAAATCTAGATAAACATATCTCAAATATTAATTTCCAAAAAAAGAATGAAAATGAAAAAATAAAAAATATATCAGAAAATTATATTCAATATATAAAAGAAATAAATCAAAACAAAAAATCATCAAATAAAAAAAATTATATTATAATAAAAAATTATTTACAAAATGAAAAAATAGAAGAAAATATAATAGAAGAATTGAATGAAAAATATTTTAAAATAAAAGAATGTTTAGCAAGATGTGGTAATGTAGTAAAAGATATAAATGAAAAAAATGAAGTTAAAAATATAATATTATTATTTATAAATAAAAGATTATTTTTATTAAAATAAATTAAATTATATTAATATAAGGAGTTGATAAAAAATAAATATTAATTTAAAAAATATTAATAAAGAATTAATAAAAAAATATATAAAAAAGGTATCAAAAATAATAAAAGAAAAAAATAAAATAGAAGGGGTTTTTGATGAAAAAGATTTATTAAGTCCAAGCTATATAAATTTAAAAAATCCTAAATATATAGAAATAGACAATTTCTTTTATTCAAATTTAGTAATAACAAACTACTATCATGAGCAAAATGATTTGTTATTAAAAACAATTTTAGATTCAAATATAAATATGAATATATCAATATTTTATGAAAAACAAAATCCATATAAAGTAGTAAAAGATTTAACATATCATATAGGAAATGTAGGAGCTGATTTAAAGAATATAAATGAAAATAGAGAAGATATAGAAATAGCAGCTTTTACATATAATGATGCAAAATATATAAGAAAAGAAATACAAGTAAATAATGAAGATATTTATTTTTTATATATTTATTTAAATTTATATTCTAAAGATAAAAAAGAATTAGAATATTTATTAGAAAAAATAGAAGGAATAATACAAGCAAAAGGACTACAGGTTAGAAGAGCATATTTTAGACAAGAGCAAACATTTAAAGCATGTCTTCCTTTAATGCAGAATAGCAAAGAAATAAAAGAAATAGCAAAAAGAAATGTATTAACATCAAGTTTAATTTCTACATATCCATTTATTTCATCATCTATTTTTGATGAGGAAGGAATTTTTATTGGAACTAATATTTATAATAATTCATTAGTATTTATAGATAGATATTGTACAAATAAATATAAAAATGCTAATATGTGTATCTTTGGAAGTAGTGGAGCAGGAAAATCCTATTATATTAAATTGTTAACTTTACGTTTTAGAATATTAGGAATAGAACAATATATAATAGATCCAGATAGAGAATATTCAAAAATATGTGAAAATTTAGATGGTACTTTATTAAAAATAGGACCAAGTTCAAAAACATATATAAATATATTTGATATAAGACAAGAAAGTTTAGAAGAAGGTGATGGAGGTTATTTAGCTACAAAAATAAGTAAATTAATAGGATTTTTTAATTTAATATTTGGTACTTTAAATGAAGAAGAAAAAGCAATATTAGAAGAAAAAATAATATGTGTTTATAAAGAAAAAGGTATTACTTTTGATGATAAAACATTATTCAAACAAGAAAAAAATAAAATTAGCATAAAACCTATTTTTAAAGAATCAAAAGATATGCCAATATTAGAAGATTTTTATAAAATATTAGCATTGGATAAAAGAACAACAATATTTAAAACAAAATTAATACCTTTTATAAAAGGTTCATTAAATTTCTTTAATAATTATACTAATATAGAATTAGATAATAAATTAATTATTGCAGATATTTATGAATTAGGAGAAGAAAATTTAAAATATGGAATGTATTTATTTACTGAATTATTTTGGGATAAAATAAAAAAAGATAGAAAAGTAAAAAAAGCAATTTATTTAGATGAAATATGGAGATTAATTGGAATCACTTCAAATAAAGAAGTTGCCAGCTTTATTTATAAAATATTTAAAACAATTAGAAAATATGGAGGTAGTGGTGTCGCTATAACACAAGATGTTTCTGATTTATTTAGTTTAGAGAATGGAGCATATGGAAAAAGTATATTAAATAATTCAGAAATAAAAATATTTTTCTCTTTAGAAGAAGAAAATATAAAAGCATTAAGTGAATATACAAATATGTCTGAAAAAGAAAAGATAGAAATAAGATCTTTAAAAAGAGGAGAATGTTTAATGTTTGTTGGAGAAAATCACATATTGACAAAAATAGAAAGTTCAAAATATGAGAAAAATATTATTGAATAAAAATAATAAAAAAGAAAGAGGTTTAATTATGAAAAATATTATAACTGCACTTGGAAATCCTGTATTAAATGAAAAATTAATTGAAAATTCAAAATTTAAAATAATAGCAAAAGATATACAATATCAAGAAGGAATTTTTGAAGTTTTAGAAAAAGAAGAAAAAATTAATTATTTAATATTAAGTGAAATATTACCAGGAGAAAATAATATAAAAGAATTAATAAATAAAATATTAGAAAAAAATAATAAAATAAAAATAATATTAATATTAGAAAATAAAAATGAAAAATTACAAAATATAATAGACCAAAAATTAATAGAAAAAATATATTATAATAA
>JAAZCX010000067.1 GCA_012513065.1 Clostridiaceae bacterium
ACATATTTATTACATATGTAAATTTTTATAATAAATCAAATTTTCTATTTATTAAAGTATAAAACAATGATATAATTGTGCAAAATAAAACATCAATTAAAATATAAATTTTATGCAAATGAGGTAATATGAAATTAAGTAAAAAGAAAGAAGATAATTCACAAGAAAAAGTAAAAAATAATAGAATAATTAAAACAATATTTAAAATAATAATGTTAATAATTTTTGCTTTAATAGTTATAGGAATATATTATTTAATAATAATGGATAGAACAAGTAAGCCATTAATAAAAGAAGATATGAATTATCAAATAAAAATAGAAGAATTTAATAATAGAAATGTATATGTGGTATCACAAAAAGGAGAAGAAAATCCATCTAAAGTTATATTATATTTACATGGTGGAGCATATATTGAGGAAATGTCACCTGAATATTGGTATTTTGTTGAAAAAATAGTTAATGAGACAGATTCAATAATTATAATTCCAGATTATCCATTAGCTCCAAAATATAATTATGAAGATGTATTTAATATGTTAGAACCATTATATAATGAAATAATAAAAAAAGTTGATTTAAATAATTTTATATTAATGGGAGATTCAGCAGGTGGAGGAATGGCACTTTCTTTATTAGAAAAAGTAAATGAACAAAATATAGACACTCCAAGTGAAACAATATTAATATCTCCATGGTTAGATGTTAGTATGGAAAATGATAAAATAGATGAAGTTCAAAAAAAAGATACAATGTTAAATAAAGAAGTTTTAAAGTTAGCAGGAATTGCATATGCAAAAGACATTAATGATATAAAAAGTTATTTAGTAAGTCCAATTTATGGAGATTTATCAAAAATAAAAAATGTAACAATATTTACAGGAACTAATGATATATTAAATCCAGATGTGCATCTTTTAACAGAAAAAGCACAAGAAAAAGGAATAATAGTAAAGGTAAACGAATATCAAGATGCTAAACATATTTGGATTATTATGAATAATTCAGATACGACTATTACTAATAAAGCATATGAAGATTTAAAAATTGAAATTACACAATAAAATAAATAAAAAATTAAATCTTGAGAGGATTATTATGAAACAAAAAAAGAAAGAACCAGAATGGAGAAGATTGGATAATTCAGCTAAAATATTTCCTATTTCAACAGGGAAAAAATATAGTACGGTTTTTAGATTATCAGCAGTATTAACTGAAAATATAGATAAAGATATTCTTAAAGAAGCGGCTTCAGAAGTTTTAAATAATTTTAAATCATTTAAAGTTAAAATGAAAGCTGGATTCTTTTGGTATTATCTTGAAGAAAATGAAAAAAGTATAATTGTTGAAGAAGAAAAAGATTATCCATGTAAATATATAGATCCAAAAACTAATAATAACTATTTATTCAAAATTACGTATTTTAAAAATAAAATAAATATAGATATATATCATGCATTAACAGATGGAAATACTGGTAGAGATTTATTTAAAGAAATCGTATATAGATATATAGAATTAAAACATAAAGAAGTTTTTAAAGAAGAATTAAGAAAACCAAAAAAAGTAGATTATGATACTGAAGATAGTTATATAAAAAATTATGATAAAAAATCTAAATCAAATGCTTCTTCTAAAAAAGCATATATATTAAGAGGCGAAAAGATTAATTTAGGTGCAATTGGTGTATTTCATGAGATTATAGATTTAAAACAGTTAAAAGACATTTGCCAACAAAACTGTGCAACTATTACTCAATATTTAACAGCAGTATTGATATATTCTATATATAAAGAAAATTATCAAAAAAACAAAAGAAAGAAACCAATAAAGGTATGTATACCTGTAGATTTAAGAAAGTATTTTCCATCAAAAACAATATCTAATTTCTTTTCTTATATAACAGTAGAAGCATATATGGAAAAAGATAATTTGAACAATTTCGAAAGTATACTTGAATTTGTAAAAAATGATTTTGAAAAAAGATTAAAACAAAATGAAATTGTAAGTACAATGTCTGGAAATGTAAAAATAGGTACAAATTTAGCAACAAGAGTAATTCCTCTATTTTTAAAGAAAATTTTAGTTAGATTAAGTTATATGGAAATTAGAAAATATACTACAACTACTTTTTCAAATATAGGAAGAATAGGAATTATAGGTAAATATAGAGATTATATAAAATATTTTATTATATTAATTGCTCCAGAACCTGTGGAAAAAATAAAGTGTTCGGCATGTACATTTGAAAATAATCTTGTATTTACTTTTACATCAAATTTAAATGATATTAAAATTCCAAAAAGATTCTTTGAATTTTTAAAAGAAAAAGGAATAAATGTAGAAATAGAAAGTAATGGTGTTTTAGATGATATATCCTGAGAAAATAAGTGCAAAAAAAGGAAGTAAAATAATAAAATTAATGTTACTTGCAAGTGTATTAGTTGGAATAATTTTAATAGTCATGAATAGATTTTTAAAGCCACACATACCATGGGCAATGCTTTCAACAGCTGGAATTATATACTCTTGGATTACTGTTTTATATGCAATAAATAAAAATACTAATATAGCAAAACATGTATTAATACAAACAGTTGCAATATCTATTTTAAGTATTTTCATAGATTATATGATAGGATTTAAAGGTTGGTCTATAAGTATGGCTATTCCTATAACAATTATTACAGCAAATGTTACAATGTTTGTACTAACAATAGTTACTCATAAAAAATATATTAAATATGCTATATATCAATTAATATTAATTATTATTAGTTTATTACCTATATTTTTTATATTTGAACATATGTTACAAAGTATTATTTTAACAATAATTGCAATTAGTATATCTGTTATTAATTTTATTGTAAGTCTATCATTGTGTATGAGAGATTTTAAAGAGATTATGGTTAGAAAATTTCATATGTAAAATATATATAATTGATTATTATTTTATAATATGTTAATACAATTAGAATAAATTGTATAAAAAAACAGGAGAGATAAATATATGTGTACAAGTATAATTCACAATGGTAATAAAACAATTGTAGGATGGAATTTAGATATTTTAGATATGGAATATAAAGTTGTAGAAGAAAATGATAAAGTTTATATTGCAATACTTGATAAAACAGAAGGATGGTTACCACTTTTTGGTGCAAATGCAAATGGTAATTTTGTAGGTATGCCTACATGTTGGCCATATGATAGTAAAAGTGATCCAGTGACAAAAGAAGTTTATAATATAATAAATTTAGATATTGATTTATTATTAGAAAAAAAAGATTTAAAAGCAATTAAAAGTATTGTAGAAAATAATACTATTTGTAGTGTACCAGGTGTTACATTTCAATCACAATTAACAGATAAAAGTGGTAATGTATTACAAATAGTTCCAGGACAAGGTTATAATTATATAGAAAAACCAAAATATTCTGTTTTGACTAATTTTTCACCATTTAAAGGCGATAAAGAATTACATCCATGGATGGGTCTAGATAGATATAATATTGCAAAAGAAATGTTAGAAAAAGCAAATGATGATTTTGATGT
>JAAZCX010000068.1 GCA_012513065.1 Clostridiaceae bacterium
ATATATTATAATAATGAAGTAGAAATAAATGAAATAATTAATTTTCTAGAAAGTGAAAATAAAGATAAAAAAGAAAATGAAAATGAGAAAATAAAAAAAGAATTAGAAAATTTAAAAGAAATATTAATTAAAAACAATATGTTTTTAGAAAATGATAATATAAAAAATAAAGAAAAAAATATTAAAATTTCAAAAATAATTAAAAATAGTAATAAAGGAAAAAATAAAAAGATAATAACAATAGCAGGAACAGGAGGAGTTGGAAAAAGTATTATTACTATAAATTTATCAAATACTTTAAAAAATAAAAATAAAAAAATTTCAATCATAGATTTTGATATTCTAAATAACAGTTTACATACAATTCTTGGTGTAAATAAATATCCACAAAAAATTAAAAATAAATTACAAAAAAATGATTTAATACAAAATAAATTAAATATAAAAGAATTAATTATTAAAATAAATAAAAAAGTAGATTTAATATCTGGAATTAATCTATTATTTGATAGCAAATATAAAATAAGTAGTGAAAAAGTAAAATTTATACTAGAAGAGCTAAAAGAATATTATGATTATATAATTATAGATACTTCTTCAGAATGCTTCTTTGATTATACAAAAAATATTATTAATAATAGTGATAACGTATTATTTTTATTAGAAGGAAATTTAATTGAAATAAAAAAAGCAAAAAAATTATTAGAAATGTATGAAGAAAACTGGAATATAAAAAAGGAAAAAATAAATTTAATTATAAATAAATATAATGAAGAATCAATAGATGATAATATAATTAAAAATATATTTTCAGAATATAAAATATTAGGAAAAATTAAATTTAATAAAAAATATAATATATTAATAAATAAAAATTTAAAAACAAAAAGTATAAATAATGATATTAAAAATGAATATGAAAAAATTACAAATAAAATAATAAAATTAAAAAAAAGAAATATAAATTTAATTATTGAAAATATATATAATAAATTTAGATTTAATTTATATCAAAAAAATAAGATTTAACAAAAAGAAAGGAAAAAAATATGGAATTATTATTAAATAATATAGAAAATAATTTAAATAATCAAAATAAATCAATAAAAGAAGAAGATCAAAAAGGTTTTATAGAGACAAATATAGGAAAAACAATTAATTTTGGATTAGATATAGGATTAAGAGCATTATTACCAAATTTTATTGAAGAACAAATTATTGATATAAAAGATACAATATTAAAAGAAGGTTTTTCTGAGGGAATAAAAAAAGTAATATCTTCTGCTATGGATTTTGGAAAAAGCACATTAGGTATTTTTACAGGAAATTTTGAAAATATATCTCAAGTACAAACAGCTGTAAAAAATGGAGGAATTATTGATGGTGCATCTCAATTAATAGATACAGTATTAAATAAAACAGTAAAAAAAGGAGTTATACCATATGGAATAGCAAATACAATAAAAAGAGGAAAAAATGTAATATTAAATAGTGTTACAAATAAAATTGAAGAAGAATTTAATAATCAATTAGATGCAGCAGAAAAATTACAAAAATATTCAAATAATTGGAAACAATATTATGAAAAACAAGATTTCTCGGGAATGGAAAGAGAGTATGAAAAAATTAAAGAAAAATTAAAAATACTTATACCTATTGAAACAACAATTAACGAAGCGAAAAAAATTGAAAATATGCATACTTTAATAAAAAATAATGGAAAACAATTTAATTTAACAGAGGAAGAAATAAAGCTTGCTAATTTATTAAATTAAACTAAAAATTTAATAAAAACAAAATAAAATATTAATATTTATAATGTAAAAAGTGTTAAAAAACAATTAAAATAATTATATATGAATAAGATAAAAATATGAAAGAAAAAATGCTAAAAAAGGTAAATTTCCCTAAGTTTTTTAGTATTTTTTCTTGCATAATTTTTTTGTTTAAAGTATAATACATATGTAAGTAAAAAAATCAAGAAAGAGGTAAAAAAATGGAAGAAGACAGAGACGGAAAAATTATAGACAGAGATATAGAGCAAGAAATGAAAACAGCATATATTGATTATGCTATGAGTGTTATTGTAGCACGTGCGCTTCCAGATGTTAGAGACGGTTTAAAACCAGTACATAGAAGAATTTTATATACAATGTATCAAGATGGATTAACACCAGACAAGCCATATAGAAAATCAGCTACAACAGTTGGAGACGTGCTTGGTAGGTATCATCCACATGGAGATAGTTCAGTATATGATGCAATGGTAAGAATGGCACAAGAATTCTCTCTAAGATATCCATTAGTAGATGGACATGGAAACTTTGGTTCTATCGATGGAGATGGAGCTGCTGCGTATCGTTATACAGAAGCAAAAATGTCAAAAATGGCAGAAATTATGCTTACAGATATTGAAAAAAACACAGTTAAATTTATGCCAAACTTTGATGATAGATTACAAGAGCCAGTAGTATTACCAGCAAAAATACCAGCATTATTAGTTAATGGTTCATCAGGTATAGCGGTAGGTATGGCTACAAATATACCACCACATAATTTAACAGAAGTTATTAATGCAATAATTAAAATTATAGATGAAGATGAAGTAACAGATGAAGATTTAATGTCTGTTATAAAAGGTCCAGATTTTCCAACTGAAGGAACTATATTAGGAAGAGAAGGAATAAAAGAAGCATATACAACAGGTAGAGGAAAAATAACATTAAGAGCAGAAGCAGAAATAGAAGAAATGAGTGGAAATAAACAAAAAATTATTGTTAATTCTTTACCATATCAAGTAAATAAAGCAAAATTAATAGAAAATATTGCAATGTTAGTTAGAGAAAAAAGAATTGAAGGAATATCTGAATTAAGAGATGAATCAGATCGTGAGAATAAAGTAAGAGTAGTTGTTGAATTAAAAAGAGATGCAAATGCTCAAGTTGTATTAAATTTATTATATAAATTTACACAAATGCAAATAACATTTGGTATTATAATGTTAGCATTAGTTAATGGAGAACCAAAAATTTTAACATTAAGACAATGTTTAGATTATTATATTCAACATAGAAAAGAAGTTATTATTCATAGAACACAATTTGATTTAGATAAAGCATTAGCAAGAGCTCATATTTTAGAAGGATTAAAAATAGCATTAGACAACATAGATGAAGTAATTGATATTATTCGTAATTCATATGATGATGCTAAAGAAAGATTAATGAAGAGATTTGGTCTTTCTGATGTTCAAGCACAATCGATATTAGATATGAGATTAAAAACATTATCAGGGTTACAACGTGAAAAAATAGACGAAGAATATAAACAATTAATGGAATTAATAGAACATTTAAGAGCTATTTTAAATAGTGAAAAATTGTTATTTGAAATTATTAAAGAAGAATTAATTGAAGTTCGTGATAAATATGGTGATGAAAGAAAAACAAAAATTGCAGCAGCAGAAGGCGAATTTGAAACAGAAGATTTAATTAAAGAAGAGCAATGTGCAGTAACATTAACTCATTTTGGTTATATTAAGAGAATACCAATTGATACTTATAAGAGCCAAAGAAGAGGTGGAAAAGGTATTGCAGGAATGACTACTAAAGAAGATGATTTTGTAAAACAAATATTTACAGCATCTACACATGATACTATTTTATTCTTTAGTAATAAAGGTAAATTATATCACATAAAAGGATATGAAATTCCAGAAGCAGGAAGAACAGCGAAAGGAACAGCTATTGTAAATCTATTACAATTAGATAATGGAGAAAAAATTTCAGCAGTTATACCAATGAAAAATTTTGCAGAAGGAAAATATCTATTAATGGGAACTAAAAAAGGATTAATTAAAAAGACACCATTAAAAGAATATGAATCTAGTAGAAAAACAGGATTAATAGCTATTACATTAAAAGATGATGATGAATTAATAGATGTAAGACTTACAGATGGAGAAGACAATGTAGTACTAGTAACAAGAAAAGGAATGAGTATTACATTTGAAGAAAAAGATGTAAGACCAGTAGGAAGAACAGCACAAGGAGTTATAGGAATTCGTTTAGACGAAGATGATGATGTAATTGGTATGGAAAATCTTGTAGGAAAACCAAAAGCAACATTACTTGCTATTACAGAAAATGGATTTGGAAAGAGAACTGAAATAGAAGAGTATAGAGTACAAAATAGAGGCGGAAGAGGAGTTATTACATATAAGGTAACTCCAAAAACAGGAAATATAGTAGGAATTAGAATTGCAACAGGAGTAGAAGATGTAATGTTAATTACAGATAAGGGAACAGTAATAAGATTAAAAGTTGATGAAGTTAGCATACTTGGAAGATCCACACAAGGAGTAACTTTAATGAGAACAAATGACGGTG
Source organism: Clostridiaceae bacterium (assembly GCA_012513065.1). GTDB lineage: Bacteria > Bacillota > Clostridia > TANB77 > CAG-508 > UMGS1663. The sequence goes on from JAAZCX010000068.1 coordinate 4,389, forward strand.
GAAAAGTAGTTAGTATAGAAATTGTTGATTCAGAAGATGATGAAATACAAAACGAAGATTAAAAATAAAAAAGCACGATTTAAAATCGTGCTTTTTATTTTTATAATTATTTTTTAAATCTAATATCTTCACCGAAAAAATAACAAAGATTATAATTTCCAACTAAACGAGAAACAATTCTTTCATCATATGTTGCAAATAAATTATCTAAACTTAAGTTTGTAGAAATTATTGTTTTTGTAACCTTTTTACTATTTAATAAACGAGTATTAATAATATTAAATAATTCTGAAAATTTCATATTGTTAATACATTCTGTACCTAAATCATCAATAATTAGTAAATCAACATTTAATAAATTATCATATATATCTTTTGAAGTATTATTTTTACCAAAACGATAATCCATGATAGTATCTAACATTATAGGAGCAGTTTGATAAAGAACTGTTTTACCCTTTTTTAAGATTTCTCCTGCAATACAGCTAGATAAAAAAGATTTTCCTAATCCAGTATTACCTGAAAATAAAAGATTTTTTTCATTTTGATCATTAAAATTTTCAATAAATCTATTAGATAAATTAAAAATAAATTCCATATTTTTTCTTGGAGACAATTTTGAATGATATTTTTCTTCATTAATATCATTAGAATAAACGTCAAAAGAAAAATTATTAAAATTATCCTTTTCTAAATTTGAAATATTAGATTTATTATATTCTAAATTAAATAATTTCTGTTTTAAACAGTGACACATTACAGATTCATATGAAGAAGTAATATATCCAGTATCTAAACAATCATAACAATCATATTGAGGTTTTAAATAATTTTCATCTTTTCCAAGAGAAGAAAGAATATTCTTTTTTTCATTTTTTAAATCAGATAATTTTTTATTTAAATTAATTAAAAGAGAAGGGTCATTCGATACAAGCATTTTTTTTGATATAGAAATAGCTTCTTTACTTAATTCATCATCAATTTTTTGTAAAAGAGGCTCTTTTTTATAAAGCTCCAATTTTTTCTCTTCAGCTTCGTAAAGTGCATGCATTCTCTTTTTTTCATATTCAGTTAGTAATGTCTTTAAATTTGAAGAACTCATGAAAACTCCTTATAAATTAAAATTTGCGTATAAGCTATCTAAATTATCATATTTTCTTTGTTCATAATTTTTATAGCCAGAATTTTTTTCTAAAACTTTTATGTCTTTTCTCTTTTGTTTTAGTTGAGATAAGAAAGATTCAATTTCTGCAACATTTTTAAATCCTCTATCATGCCAATCAGTCAATAATTTGTTTAAATAATCAAAATTAGGATTAGATTTAGAAGTAGTCTTTTTTAGAGCTATTTCTATAATATCAAGAGAAAATTCGAAGTCAATAGACCATTTTTCAATATAAGCTTGTTCATATTGAGTTAATTGTCTATTATAACCTAATTTTTTACTTATTGATTTATATAAAATATTTAATTTTTCTTGTTTTTCATAATAACGATCTAAATCATTAAATGTTTTTATATTATTTTTAAACCATGCATCTGCAACTGCTTGTATATAATTGCGATGTAATGCGGATCTGTTAAAACAATAACGAAATAATGCAATCATAACTTCTTCGTCAAATGCATATTTTTTAAACCATAAATCGATATCACTGTACCAAGAAGGAGACATGATGCCTTGAAAAAATTCATTATTTATATTTTCAATTGCTTTCGCACGGTATTGATTCTGAGCTGTTTGTTTTAAAGAATCAGCAGATAAAGCAACTTTTGGTTTATATAATTTATGTAATTCGATTTCTTGTAAATTATTAATGACATATCCTGTATTTTTTTTGGTTATTACGCCAAGTTCTTCCCAATATTTTATTGCTTCTTGTATTATTTTAAAATCTAATTCTAACTTTTTAGATAAATCATTAATTTTTACATCTTTTTCATATTTAGATAGGAAAAGAATATATAAATATACTTTAATATAATCACCATTAGATTGAGATAAATATTCTGTAAAGAAAATATCTGGTAATTCAGTATTTGAAAATAATAATGGTGAATCATTTTGCTCTAATTTCATAAGAATTCTCCTTCCTAAATAGGTTTTAGAGAATTATATCACTCAAATAGCAAAAACACAAGTCAGATTTTGATGAAATTACTCTAATATAAAAGATTATTATTTTTTATATAAATAAATTTTGGGATTTTTATAAAACATTAAAACATAATTAAAAACATAAATTATATTTTCTTGATGAAAACCAAATAATGAAAGTAAAAAAACAGGAAAACAAGTAATTATAAAAAATATTAATTTAAATAATAAACTATAAATAAATAAACTACTAAAAATATAAATAATAATCCACCATACAAAATTTAGAATAATAGATGGGTAATCTAATAATCCTAAAAATTTAACTTTAAAATTATAATTTTGTGGAAAAATAAATTTCATAAAAAATCCTTTCATAATATTAATATTTATTTTGATCTAAGACCAGACAAATTAATAGAAACATCAGTAGAAATACCACCAATTAATTCTTTTATATAAGAATTTGCTTTAGATAATGCATAAATACCACCAATATATAAAAACTTGGAAAATAAATCTTCATTGTTAAACTCTAAAGAAAAGATTATTAACAAGATAATAGAAACAAAAGATTGTAATAATAAGAAGCCAAGAAAACTTCGCATCCATGTTTTAAAAAACCAAGAAGTAGAATGATTAATTAAAGTTAAGAAAGCAAAAGGACTAATTAAAATAAAAACTTTTAATAAAATATATCGAAGAGAATAAGAAAAAACTAAATTAAATAATCCTATTGATATAAAGCTTTTTATTATACCGTCTACTGAAAAAATATTAAAAGATGTTTGTTCTATACTAATAATAGAATTCAATTCCAGTAAAAGATTAGAAAAAGAAATATTTGTATTAAAAATACTTTCTCCAATATTGCAAATAGAAGATGAAATTAAAGAATTTATCGAAATTATTTTTTCACAAATAAAATATGAAGAATTCATGCAAATTCCAAAAAATAATAATTTGAAAATAAATTGATATGGTTTTTCTATTTCTAAATATGAAAAATGAGAAAATAATAATTTAAAACAATAATAAAGTGTGAAGCCAACCAATAAAGAATTAGAAATAATTAATAAACTTTTAGAAAATGAATTACCTAATAAATTTTCTAAAAAAGATTCTTTTAAAATATCTTCATTAACAAATAATAATTTATCTAAAATAAAATATAAATTATTATCAATGGAAGAAAATAAATTATTGAAAATACTATTAATAGTATCTATAATTGTTTGGGTGATATTAGAAGAATATATATCCAAATAAAGCTCCTTTCAAAATGTTAAAAATATTAAAGATAAATAATTAAAATATAATTAAATTAAATAAATTATTAAAAAATACAAAAAATAAATAATTGATAAAAAATATTATTTAAATAATAATAAGAAGAAGCATTAA
>JAAZCX010000069.1 GCA_012513065.1 Clostridiaceae bacterium
TAGAAACAGAGAAAATTTAAGATATATTTTTAAATTTTACAATAGAGAATATTTAAAAAAAATCGATCCCGAAGTTTTAACTAAAGAAGTAATAAATATAAATTGTGGTAATGCTTCAATATATAGACAAATGAAAGCATTAAGTTATAATATAACAATACTAGAAAAAATTGAAAAAGATTATGAACACTTAGATTGTTTTGTTGCATCAGCTGAACCGAATACAATAGCCAATATATTGTATGATGGTAAATATAAACTAAATCAAGTAGGAAAAGCTTTTGCATTAGATTATTTAAAAAAAGTTGGAATAAACACTTGTAAATCGGATTCACAAATAACTAGATTATTTGGTTCTAATAGATTATCTTTAGTCAATAATCATATAGCTACAGCTTTAGAAACTATGTCAATAATAAAAAAAATATCAAAAGATACATTAATTTCTGAAATAGAAGTTAATTCTTTATTGTGGCAATTTTGTTTGCCGAGAGGTGCAAATATATGTACTAAAAATCCAAATTGTTATTTATGTAAATTAAATCATTTGTGTAATTATAACAATTAGTAATATCGTATTTTTATATAACTTGCAGAAAAGATATAAAAGTATTATAATAAATCTATAAAATGAAAGGGAAATTTAATGAAAAATAAAGAAACTGTTATTAATTTCAATGAAATTAAATTTGAAACAGAGAGATTAATTATTAGAAGAATTAAAAAAGAAGATTGGCAAGACTATAATGAAATTATGGGAAACGAATTAACTATGAATTTTTTAGGACGTGCTAATACTTTAGAAGAAGTTAAAGGTTATGTGGAAAATCAAAGTAACCAAGATTATAATAACTTAAGTGGAAATTATGCTATCGTTTTAAAAGAAGAAAACAAAGTAATAGGTCAATTTGGATTAGAAATTAATACTAAACATTCAAAAGCTTCGATTAGTTATCTATTTAATAGTAAGTACTGGAATAAAGGGTATGCAATAGAGTGTGCTAAATTTATGGTGGATTATGCTTTTAATGAAATTAATTTAAATAGAATAGAAGCAGATTGTGTAAAAGAAAATGAAGCATCCTTAAAAATATTTAAGAAATTAAATATGAATTTTGAGGGGGAATTTAAAGAATCTCGTTATAATAAAAGACTAAACAAATTTTTTGATGTAGTATATTATGCGATATTAAGAAGCGACTATAAATGAACTTAATAATGTATTTTATTATACTAATAAATTAGAATTAAAAGCAAAATTAGAGTAACTTTTTCAAAATAATTACAAACTGTATAAAGAGTTGTGATTACAAACTGTATAAAGAGTATTGACAAATATCCGAAAAATAGTTATCATATCACTAAATTTGGGAGTTGTCCCCAAATCTAATGATACAACAAGAAGTTATTGGGGATTCTAATTTTAGAATCTCCTTTTTTAAAAAAAAGATAAAATATATAAGTTTATAAATTTATAGGGGGAATTTATGGAACAAGAAAAAATTACAGTAGTAATACCAATGTATAATAGTAAAGATTATATAGAACGTTGTTTAAACTCGATTTGTAATCAAACTTATAAAAATTTAGAAATAATAGTTATTGATGACGGAAGCCAAGATAAAAGTAAAAGTATAGTAGAGGAATTTCAGCAAAAAGATTCTAGAATAAAATATTTTTATCAAGAAAATCAAGGACCTGGTGTAGCGAGAAATGTCGGAATAGAAAAAGGAACTGGAAAATATATTTCGTTTATTGATAGTGATGATGAAATAAGAGAAAACTTTTTTGAAATTTTATCTAACACAATACAAGAAAATGATAGTTTTGCATTAACTGGTGGATATATGATTTTTCCTGATGGTACATTTCAAAAATCATTTTTAACAAATGAAACTGAAACAAGAAATTTTAAAGTACCTATATCTTGTAATAAACTATTTAATTTTGAATTAATAAGAGAAAAAAATTTAAGATTTAAAAGTTTATATTATGCTGAAGACATAGACTTCTGGGGCAGACTTTTAATGATAAATGATAAGTTTTCTATAGCAAATGATTATTTATATTTGTGCTATTTTAGAGAAGATTCTTTAACAAGAAGTTATACCGAAAAAGATACTATTTATCAAATTTTTCAAGTTATTTCAAATATAGAAGATAGTGCAAAAATAAACAATAAGTATGAAAGTTTAAAAGAAAACCTTGAATTCTTGAATATAAAAGAAGTTTTAATTAGAGCAATGAAACAAATTAGTCAGCTTTCAGATTTTGGAGAATATGATGTTATTAAAATGTTATCATATGTCGAAGATAAATATCCTAATTGGTATTACAATAAATACATAAAATTATCATTTGATAAATACAGAAAAAAGAGACTAGAGCTATTGTTTAAAAAAGACTATAAGGGGATAATCAATTATCTTCGCCAAATGAATTCAGGTCATGTAATAAAAACAGATGAAGAAATGCTTGCAGAAAACATAGTAGATCATTCTATTTCAGTTGAAAAAGATCAAATAATTCAAATAAGATATAAAAGCACAGAATGTAATCCTTTAGTAGTCCAATTAATCAGAGAAATACAAAATCGAGGAGCGGTAGCTATTCCCAGATTACAAGATTTAGACTTAGAAAGAGTCGCAAGGGAAACCTATGATAGTGCAGCTATGCAACAGTTAGCTGAAATAATTACCAAAGAAGCAGATTTTTATAGTTCATATATATCTATAGGTTATAGTGAAAATGATTATGATTTTTCAAGAAATAATGAAAATCCTGCTTTTAGATTGTTGATTAGTTATTTAACTGAATATAACAAAATTGTAAGAAGCAAAAAAAGTGTTAGTGTATTTTATCCGTCTCCATTAGATGCACATAAAGCAAAAATGACTACCGAAGATTATAAAAAATATGCATTTTCGATTATGAATTATGATTATAAAAGTTTAAAAGTAAAGATGGAGCATTTAAAAGAAATGATGGATAAAACATCTCAAGTAGCAATAATAGGTAAAGATACAGACTTAACTTTTTCAAAAAAAGATATTCCATCTATTATTTTATCTGGAGAAGTAAATATCCCCGATGGAGAAGTTTATACATCTCCTATAAAAGATAGTGTAAATGGAACTATAAGGTTTAATGTTGCTACTAAATATATGGGCAATATATTTGAAAGTATATTATTAGAATTTAAAAATGGGAAAGTCGTAGATTTTGATTGTAGTGACCCTAATGAATTAAGAAATATATTGGATATAGATAAAGGAAGTAGATTTATAGGTGAGTTTGCATTAGGAGTCCATCCACTTATATTATATCCAATAATTAATACATTGCATGATGAAAAAATTTATGGAAGTTTTCATTTAGCATTAGGTCAAGCATATAGAAATGCTTATAATGGAAATGACTCAAATGTGCATTGGGATTTAATAAATATTCAAAGAGATGATTTTGATACAGGCAAGATTTTCTTTGATGATATTTTAATTCGAGAAAACGGAGAATTTGTTCCTGATAATTTAAAAACTCTAAATGATGAACGAGCAAGAATATTAACAAAAAGGAGAAGATAGTATGGAAAGAGTGCCGTCACTAATTGTTTTAAATCTCACATCTGACTGCAATTTAAGATGTAAATATTGTTACGCTTCGGCTGGGACATTTAAAGAATATATGACATCTGAATGTGCGATAGAAATAATAAGACAAGTAGCAAAATACAACAATACAATTGAATTGTTATTTCATGGAGGAGAACCGTTATTGGTCTTTGATGTAATCAAAGAGGTCATAGATTATTGTAAAAACAATCTGAAAAGTAAAGAAATAAGATATTATATCCAGACTAATGGAGTGTTATTAACTGCAGAAAAAGCCAAGTATTTGATAGATGAAAACGTAGAAATCTGTTTGAGTATTGATGGACATACTGAAACAAGTAATCAATGCAGAATTTATCCTGCTGGGCAATCAAGTTTAAAAATGTTGAAAAATCGAATTGATTTATTAAAAAGTATGAATTATAATACAACTGTTTTAGCAGTATTAAATAAGAAAAATAAGAACGAAATAGAAGATTTTATAGATTTTTTAATAAATAATAAAATATTTAATTTTTCTTTAAATTATTTTATAAAAGGAGGAAGAGGGAATGAAAACAGTGATCTCGCTTTAAGCCCTGTAGAGTTATATGAAGTAACAAAGAATGTAATATCAAAGATTTTGAGCTATCACGAAAAAAACATAAAAGTAGTTGAAAGAAATATTTCTCATCTTTTAAGGAACATATTTACAGAAAAAAAAGGCTATATGTGTATGAATAGCCCGTGTGGTGCTGGGAACCATTTATTAGGATATACACCAAATGGTGATATATATCCCTGCGATGATTTAAGTTCTGTTGAGCAATTTAAAATAGGTAATATTTTTGATGGAGATATTAAAGATATATTAAAAGATAACGATGTAATTAATTTTTTTAATTATTGTTCTTATGAAAATATTCCTAAATGTTGTGATTGTAAAATTAAAAATAAATGTGGTGCTGGATGTGCTTCGAGAAAATTTTATGAAAATGGGACAATCTATGAAGTGGATCCAATTTGTGAATTTTATAAATTAATAGTACCATATATTGAAAATTTAATGATCGAAAACCCATCAATAAAGGAATTAGTATAAAATGAAAACTACAGTAATTAGAAGAATAATGAAAAATCAAACTAACATAATTAACAACTTGTTAAAAAACAACAACAAAATAATTTTTATAAAATCTATACCTCAAACAGGAAAATCAACAATATTAAAAAAATTATTTGATATGAATCATGAAGAGATAAAATTATTTATAACTGGATGTGATCCTAAAAACATGTCTTTAATTAATGATGAAATATTAGCAGAAATTGAAAGTTGTCTAATCAAAAATAAAGAAAAAAATATTACGATTTATTTTGATGAATATTATAATGATGAAATATTATATTATTTGCAAACTAATAAACACAAAAATATAAAGGTATTTATAACTACAAACAAAATAATAAAAAAAATGAATTTTAATTATGGAATAATAGATATATATAAAGATATTTTTAACGAAATAGATAAATATATGCTTGAAGAATATAATATTAATATTGAGGACAAATTATCAAAAAGAAAAATATCGGTAACTGAATTGATTAAAATAGCAGGTTGGCTTGATAAAAACGCTAATTTAAATTACAATATTAATGAAATTTTAAATATATTGAAAGATGAATTAGATGAATTAGAAAAAGCTAGATTTTTACCAACAACAACAGCAATATTATGTATACATAAATATTTTAGAACTTTTAAAACGTTTGATTTTGAAGATTAGTAAGGAGATTTTATTATGGATTTATCACTTATAGTAGAAAAAGGAATAGACATTTTGATTAATAAAAACACAGGGAAATGGATAGCTATAAAAAATAATGAAGAACAAGATTTAAAAATTATAAAAAAAATCAGCCGAGAATTATTAATAGATAAATTCGGGAACAAATTTGGTACATATTTATGGAGCAAAAGAATTGAAATGTCAGAAAAAATTGAAGACAAGTTTTGTCATCAAATGAATTGCTTAGTTATAAATGTTACTGATAGCTGTAATTTAAAATGCCAATATTGTTATGCTAACAATGAAAATAAAATTAAAATGATTGATTCTGAAACCATAATTAAAGCCGTAGAAAAATTTTCTGAAAGAATATATCCAAATAATTTAACTGTTATTTTTCATGGTGGAGAGCCTTTGCTTGCTTTTGAAAAAATTAAAGAAGCAGTAGAGAATCTTAAACATATTAAAAATGTCGTTTACTCTTTACAAACGAACGGAACTTTACTAACTCAGGAAAAATTAATTTTTTTCAAAAAAAATAAATTTTTAATAGGGTTAAGTATAGATGGAATCAGTGATGAAAACAATTCACTAAGAAATATAGACGGAAAGATAAAAGATTATACAAATAAAAATTTGGAAATTCTAAAAAATAATAAATCATTTGTAAAGCCTCTTATTGTAGTACATAAAAAAAATATTAACAATATAAAAGAAATAGTAAACTTTTTTAAAAATAATGATTTCGATGGACTCGTATGTAACTTATTGTTTGAACCAGAAAATTTTGACAATTGTGTTTTAGATGATTCATTATTTGATAACATGAGATATATTCTTGATTTAATGATGGAAAATTATGATGGAGAAAATTTTGCGTTTTCTGAACGAGACATCAGATTGTTATTTAGAAAAGTAATATATGGATTTATAGATGAATATATGTGTATGAATAGTCCATGTGGTGCAGGAAAAGAAACAGTTGCAGTAGACTACAAAGGGGATGTATGGGCTTGCAATGTTTTGATTTCAAAAACAGAAAAGGATAACTACATGGGCAATATATTTGAAAATTCAATTAATGAAATTTTAAGTAAAGAAGTAAAAATTTCCAAAAGAAATATTGATTCAATTCCTATATGTAATGAGTGTCCATATAAAAAATTATGTGGTGGTGGTGGATGTTGTGGTTTTGTTACTAATCAAAGAAATAATTTGAAAGATAAAAGTATATATTGTGACTACCATTTTAAGCTTATAACATATATGATAGATAGTGTTATGAGATATTACGAAAGTGATATTATAACAAATTTTTAAAGGAGGTGAAAAATAATGACTAAGGACAAAAAATATGATGCAATCATGAAGAAATTAGCTACAAAAAGAGCAAAAGTAAATGTACCTACTTATGACAGTAAGGTAATGATGGCTCATTGGAGCAATGGTTACAATTAAGAAAAAAGCTACTAATTGTAGCTTTTTTTGTATATTGTTTGTGGTTAATATGTTTATAAATCACAAATTTTTTCAATTGAGATATTAAATTTTTTAGCAATTAAGAGTATATATTTTGTTAGAATTAGTACCTTACCATTTAGAAAAGCAGAAA
>JAAZCX010000010.1 GCA_012513065.1 Clostridiaceae bacterium
AATAGGAGCCGAAAGGCTCTTATTTTTGTGCCTTTAAATCCTATTCACTTACAAAACTTTTCTTATTATATATGTTAAATTGTATTCACTCTAAAAAGTTTGTTGTATTAAGAATGGTGTCGTGATAGACCCTGCTTGTGGGTCTGGTTCACTATTATTGAAATCAGCGAAAATATTAGGTAAAGATAATGTTAGAAATGGTTTCTTTGGACAGGAAATAAATTTAACTACATATAACCTTTGCAGAATCAATATGTTTTTACACGATATTGATTATGATAAGTTTGATATTGCCTGTGAAGATACTTTAACTAGTCCTCAGCATTGGGATGATGAACCTTTTGAAGTAATTGTATCTAATCCACCATATTCTATAAAATGGGCAGGTGATGATAATGCAGTTTTAATAAACGATCCTCGTTACTCTCCAGCAGGAGTATTAGCACCTAAATCAAAAGCAGATTTTGCGTTTATTATGCACTCTTTATCTTGGTTAGCAACAAATGGTGTTGCTTCAATAGTATGTTTCCCCGGCATTTTATATCGAGGTGGAGCAGAACAAAAAATAAGAAAATATTTAGTTGATAATAATTTCGTTGACTGTATTATTCAATTACCAGACAATTTATTTTTTGGCACAAGTATAGCAACTTGTATTATGGTATTAAAGAAAAGCAAAAATGATAATAGTACATTATTTATTGATGCTTCAAAAGAATGCATTAAAATTACTAATAATAATAAATTGACTGATAACAATATTTCTAAAATAGTTGAAGTATTTGAAAAGAGAACAGATATTGAATTTATTTCAAAACTTGTTTCTAATAATAACATTGCAGAAAAAGATTATAATTTGTCTGTTTCTACTTATGTTGAACAAAAAGACACTAGAGAGAAAATTGATATTAATTCTTTAAATAAGGAAATTGATGATATAGTTGAAAAAGAACAAATGCTTCGTGATGAAATAAAAAAAATTATTTCAGAAATCGAGGTGCAATAATGTTAAAAATGAAAAATTATAACTATGATTGTGCTAAATTCTATACTTTAAATGAACTTGTCGATTTTAGAAATGGAAAAGGTCACGAAAAGAATATTGTTCAAGATGGTGAATATATAGTAGTTAATTCGAAATTTATTTCTACTGATGGAGAAGTAAAAAAATTTTCGGATTCTCAAATTTGTCCAGTATATAAAAACGATATTTTGATGGTTATGAGTGATTTGCCAAATGGACGAGCTTTAGCAAAATGCTTTTTAGTTGAAGAAGACAATAAATATACTTTAAATCAAAGGATAGGTGCATTTAAGGTAAAAAGGGAAGATATAATTAATACAAGGTATTTATTTTATTGCTTAAACAGGAATTTTCAATTATTAAAGTTTGATAATGGAGTTGACCAAACTAATTTAAGAAAAGATGATATTTTGAAAATTAGAATTGCTGTGCCTCCTTTGGAGGCACAATGCGAAATTGTCCATATTTTGGACGATTTCACATTGCTTTCAGCATTGCTTTCAGCAGAGCTTTCAGCAGAGCTGAAAGCGAGAAAAAAACAATATGAATATTATAGGGATAATCTTTTGACTTTTCCCAAAGAAACAAAAAGAATTAGATTTGGAGATATTGCTTGTATTCAAAGAGGTGCTTCTCCACGACCAATTAGTCAATTTATAACGTCAGATGAAAATGCAGTTAATTGGATTAAAATAGGCGATGTAGAACAAGGTGCAAAATACATAACACATTGTAAAGAAAAGATTACTGTTGAGGGGGCTAAAAAATCTAGATATGTAAAAAAAGGAGATTTTGTTTTGTCAAATTCAATGAGTTTCGGGCGACCATATATACTTGCAGTTGATGGATGTATTCACGATGGCTGGCTTTCAATTAGTGAGTTTGAACAATATTTTATGTCAGATTTCCTATATCATTTATTAAATAGTAGTGATATACAAAATGAGTTTAAAAAAAGAGCCTCATTTGGAGGTGCAGTTCAAAATTTGAATGCTGATATTGTTAGAAGCATAGAATTGCCTATTCCATCGATTGAAAAACAAAAAGAAATAGTAAATATTTTGGATAGGTTTGATAAGTTATGTAATGATATTTCTAATGGTTTGCCAGCCGAAATAGAAAAAAGACAAAAACAATATGAGTATTACAGAGATAAGTTATTAAGTTTCAAGGAGGTAGAAGAAGATGTGTAAGTATAATGTAGTAATGGAAATGCAAAATGCTACTGTTGTATCTGAATATGAACCAGAGAAAAAACGCTCTGACGCATATCAGAGTGAAGCAGCACTTGAAAAAGAATTTATAAGAATGCTTACTGAACAAGGTTACGAATATTTGCAAATACACGATTCTGAAACTCTTATTAATAATCTTCGTCACCAACTAGAATTATTAAATGATTACAAGTTTAGTGAAAGTGAGTGGAATAGATTTTTCAATAATAATATCGCAAATAATAATGACGGAATTGTTGAGAAAACAAGAAAAATACAAGAAGATCATATTCAAGTTTTAAAGAAAGATGATGGAACAAGTAAAAATATATATTTATTAGATAAAAAGAATATTCATAACAATAGAATGCAAGTAATAAACCAATATGTTGAGAATGATGGTAATCACGACAATAGATATGATGTTACAGTATTGGTTAATGGACTACCTCTTGTTCATATAGAACTAAAAAGAAGAGGAGTTGCTTTAAAAGAGGCTTTTAATCAAATAAATAGATACCAAAGAGATTCATTTTGGGCAGGAAGTGGCTTATATGAATATGTGCAAATATTTGTAATATCAAATGGAACAAATACAAAGTATTATTCAAATACTACAAGAGAAAGTCATATAAAAGAGCAACAACAAACAAGAAATAAAAGTAAAAAGACAAGTAACAGTTTTGAATTTACATCATACTGGGCAGACGCTAATAACAAAGTAATATCTGATTTAGTTGATTTTACAAGAACATTCTTTTCAAAACATACAATATTAAATATATTAACGAAATATTGTGTATTCACATCAGAAGAGTTATTACTTGTTATGCGTCCGTATCAAATAGTTGCAACGGAAAGAATATTAAATAGAATAGAAGTTTCAACTAACTATAAGAAAATGGGAACTATTGAAGCAGGTGGTTATATATGGCATACAACTGGTTCAGGTAAAACTCTAACCTCATTTAAGACTGCACAACTTGCAAGTAATTTAGATTATATAGATAAAGTAATATTTGTAGTTGATAGAAAAGATTTAGATTATCAAACAATGAGAGAATATGACAGATTTGAAAAAGGTGCAGCAAATGGTAATAGAAGTACAAAGATTCTTCAAAAACAACTTGAAGATGATACATCAAGAATTATTGTTACAACTATACAAAAATTAAGCGAATTTGTAAAAAGAAATAATAATCACCCAGTATTTCAAAAACATTTAGTTTTAATATTTGATGAATGTCACCGTTCACAGTTTGGTGATATGCATAAAATGATAGTTAATAATTTTAAGAATTATCATTTGTTTGGCTTTACTGGAACTCCAATATTTGCTAAAAATGCTACAAATAAATCTAATCCAGATTTTTGTACAACTGAACAAGCATTTGGAGATAAGTTACATACATATACCATTGTTGACGCAATAAATGATGGAAATGTTCTACCATTTAGAATTGACTATGTAAATACAGTTAAAAAGAAAGATGGAATGACTGATAAAGAAGTTCAAGCAATAAATACAGAGGAAGCACTATCATCACACGAAAGGGTTAGCAAAATTGTTGAATACATTATAGAACATTTTGACCAAAAAACTAAGCGAAATTCTTTTTATGATTTAAAAGGACAAAGAGTAAACGGATTTAATTCTATGTTTGCAGTTGCTTCAATTCCAATGGCAAAAAAATATTATTTAGAATTTAAAAAGCAACTTGAAGAAAAACATAAAGATTTAACTATTGCTACAATATATTCGTTTGCTGCAAATGAAGAAGATACATCAGATGGAATATTAGATGATGAGGGCTTTGAAACTTACTTATTGGATCAAAGTTCAAGAGAGTTTTTGGATTTTGCAATAGGAGAGTATAATAAAAAATTTAAAACAAATTTTTCATCAGATGGTAATGGATTCCAAGATTACTATAAAGATTTATCAGATAAAGTTAAACATAGAGAGATAGACTTACTTATAGTAGTAAATATGTTTCTTACCGGTTTTGACGCCACAACCTTAAATACTTTATGGGTAGATAAAAATTTAAAACAACACGGTCTTATTCAGGCATATTCAAGAACTAATCGTATATTAAATTCAGTAAAATCCTATGGTAATATAGTTTGTTTTAGAGATTTACAACAACAAACGAATGACGCTATTGCTTTGTTTGGAGATAAAAATGCAACAGGTATTGTTTTATTAAAATCTTATGAAGATTATTACTACGGTTATGAAGATGACAAAGGCAAGAAGCAGATAGGTTATGAAGAAAGAATTGCAATGTTACTTCAAAAGTACCCGTTAGGAGAACAAATAATAGGCGAACAAGCAAAAAAAGAATTTATTGTTGCGATGGGTAATATTTTGAGATTGAGGAATATATTATCTTCTTTTGATAAATTTAAAGGTAATGAAATACTTACTGATAGAGATTTCCAAGATTATATTGGTACTTATACTGACCTTTATGAAGAATTTAAACCTAATGCAGGAGATGGTGAAAGCATTAAAGATGACTTAGTATTTGAAATGGAATTAGTAAAGCAAGTTGAGGTAAACATTGACTATATTTTAATGTTAGTAGCAAAATATCATCAATCTAATTGTACTGATAAAGAAATATTAGGTTCTATTGATAAAGCAATAAAATCAAGTTTAACACTTCGCTCAAAGAAAGAACTTATTGATGGATTTATCTCAAAAATAAATGCTAATACAGATGTAATGAAAGATTGGAGTAAATTTGTAAGAGAACAAGAAGAATCTGATTTGAAAAACTTAATATTAGAAGAAAATCTAAACGAAGAAGAAACAAGAAAATTTATTGAAAATTCTTTTAGAGATGGACAAGTTAAGACAACAGGAACCGATATAGAAAAGATTTTACCTCCTATGAGAAGATTTGGTGGTAGCAATAGAAACGAAAGAAAACAAACTATAATAGAAAGAATAATGAAATTCTTTGAAAAGTATTTTGGAATTGTTTAATATTATGGGGGTGAATAAATGTCAGTGGATGGAAACACTATAAAAGAATTAGAAAAATTGTTAAAAGCACCATATATACTTTTAACTCTTGCTTTATGTAGTGGCTTATTGTTATTTTTACCAGATTTTATAGTAAAGAAAATGTATCTATTAGACTTCAGAGATAAATTCGGTGGAATAATAGGTGTTATATTTCTAATTAGCCTTTGTTTATTATTAACTTTACTATGTACTAAGATATATTCTTATGCACGAACAATTACGAAAAGAAAGAAAGACATAGCAAGAAGGAAAAAATATTTATTAAAGTTAGAAGAAAACAAAGCAAAAGTAATAAAAAATTTATTAAAAGCACCAACACATACTATGCCAATGCAATATAATAATGGAGTTACAATGGAACTTGTTAGTTATGGAGTGATTTCACAAGCCGGATCAACTCAGGCAATGGAGTTTGGTTATGATAATGAAATCATATTAAAATACTTTTTACAACCTTGGGTTGCAGAACTAATCAACAAAGATGAACAACTCAAAGAAAAATACAAGAAATCAAAATAGTCACTATGGTGGCTATTTTTTATGCTACGAATTACTGATTTATAGTTTACGAAAGTGGCAAAATACTACACAAAAGTAAAAAATATTACATTTAATGGCAAAAATATTGCTTTTCGCATAATTCGACAAAAATCGCAAAAATAATGTTGTATAATGTAATCGTACATATAGCAATGCCAGGCTGTGTGATATATGAAATTAATTATAGTAGTTTTGATAATTAAATAAGGACAATTAAAAGAAATAATTAAGCAGTACATATTTCTTTGACAACAAAAGAAGAAGATATATTACTGGTTAATTTTTCATAAGAGGGAGCAATACCTTACGCTATTACTCGTATAAAAATTAGGGCATTGATTTTTATAAGAAGTAGGAGTTGTTGCCCTTATGATTGCGAGAGTAGTTCTTATTTGTTTGTTAAAAATTGATAGAAGCGATTATATTCATAAAGGGGTATCTTTCGCTCATAAACGTAAAAAAACAAGAAAATTAAATAATGCAGTTTTGATTGACGCTAATAGTTTGACTCAAAATATGAGTTTGACTATTGGCGTCTTTTCTTTTTGTGTAAAACTTTTTAGGTGCAGAAGCCCACCAAAGTTCAAGTTTAAACGAAAAAAACTTGAATGGAGGAAAGAAAGATGGCAGAAAGCCCTAAAAGAAGAAAATGTAAGGATAACCCTTATACATTAAATCATATTGAAGAAAAAAATATTTATACAATTACATTTAAAGATGTTAAAGGACATATAAATAAAGTAGAAGTTAGTGAGGAAGTATACAGAGTTTTTGATAAGTTTGAACTACAAGATATTAAAGAATTGAATGAATATGATAGACATATCGAACATTCAGAAATATTTGAAAACAACCTTGAATCAAGAGCAAAGGAAAAGCCTTCAAGTTTGGAAGATGAGATTATAAAGAAATCTACATTTGACGAACTAAAAAAAGCAATAGAATTATTGCCAGAGGTTCAAAAAAGAAGAATTAAAAAATATTATTTTGAAGATAAAACAGAGCAGCAAATAGCAGAAGAAGAAAATGCTACACAACAATCAGTACATATTATTTTGGAAAGAGCATTAGAAAATTTAAAAAAATATTTAAAAATTAAAATTTAGTGTCTGTTATTTTGCATTTTAGTGAGGAAACAGGTGAGAGGGAGTTAATCCTTTTCCACCTGTTCCTTTTATTTTAGTGGAGCAGGATGTGTTCTTTGAAAATTTGATACACATTCATCAGATACTTTCCTGTTAGATTCAGCACTTTAACAAGTACGCTTGTCGGTCTATACTTGGTTATAAAATTAGGTAGCACCTAATTTGCGATTACATCTAACAGTATTAAAGATACTCCTGCATAGCCACAGACTCACGCAATGGGTGCAGCCCGGAGAGATCCTCGGGGAGGTGAAATTCCTGTGATATTGATTTAGCAAGTCAATAGTTTGATGAAATCCCGTACTGAGGGTATTAAGACAAATATCAGTTAAAACTAAAAAAATAAAAGAAATAAATATTATGAAAGTCAAGGTATTTATATGTACTTTGGCTTTTTTACATATTAAGGAGGAAATTTTAATGAAAAGAAAAAATTATAAAGTAAAAGTTAAATTGATATTTGAAACAACTATGGATCATTCACAAACAAGTATGCAAAAGGCACAAGAAGATGTTAATCGTGTTTTAACAGATTATTTAAAAGATAAGAAGTTAAACATTTTAAATCTATTTAATGATAGACCACCACGCATTATATATAAAGTTGAAAAGAAAGATGATTAAATCAGATATAAAAAAAGGAGATATTTATTATGCTTCATTGAATCCTGTTGTTGGAAGTGAACAGAAAGGAGAAAGACCAGTGGTGGTTATACAAAACAATTTAGGAAACAAATATAGTCCTACTGTTATTATTGCACCTCTAACAGAAGTGATAAAGAAAGCAGATTTACCAACTCACATAACAATATTTAGAAATGATTTTTTAAAATATGATTCAATGATTTTATTAGAACAATTAAGAACAATAGATAAAAGTCGTTTAATTTCATATCTTGGAAAATTAAAAGATAATCAGTTACAAAAAATAGATAATGCATTGATAAAAACACTATCCATTAACATTATTGGGTATTTATTTAGTTTAGGAATAGGAGAGTATAATGAAAAGAAAAATGAAAGAATATATAGTGACTATTATTTCAAGGAAACAAAAACAAGAGATTCAATTAAAAGCAACAAACAAAAAAGAAGCAAAAGAAATGGTCATTGATGTAATAACAAATACTTATTTATTTAAAAATCAAAAATTAAATAATATAAAAATAAAGTGTAGAAAGAATAGGAGGTTGATGTAATATGGAAGACACAATGATATTTTCA
>JAAZCX010000070.1 GCA_012513065.1 Clostridiaceae bacterium
AATATACCTTTGTCATTGATTTCAACTTTAACAATTTTGTTTGATAATTCATAATCTTTTGGTGCTTTTATTTCTTTAATGTAATATGTTCCATATCTTAATTCTTCAAATAAAGCTGTTCCATCTTCTGAATTAGATTTAACCTCTTTAATAAGTTTTGTACATTCTGGATCTTCGTATATTGCAAATATGAATTTATCTTTAATAACTTCTTTTGTTTCAGTATCAATCTTTATTACCTTTACATTTTTTAGTATTGGCATATCTTTCATTTCTATTTTTTGAGTTTCTTTGTCAGTTGTTACTGTGAATTTTATTTCTTCAGTAATTTCATAACCATAAGGAGCAGTAGTTTCTTTTAAGATATATGTTTTACCTTCCTCTAAACCTTTTACTTTATGAGGTTCCTTAGTTGATGTCCATTTATCTATTGTATTACCATCTTCATCTGTTACTTCTAATTCTGCACCCTCTAGTTCATTTCCATTTGTTATATCTGTTTTAGTTATTTCTACTAATTTATCAATCATAACTAATTTTTGTGTTTCTTTATCTGTTGTTACAATAAATTCAATATCAGTTGCTTTTACATAAGAATCTGCAACTATTTCTTCGTGTAATGTATAAGTTTTTCCTTCAACTAAATTTTTGATTTTATGTGGTTCTTTACCAGATACCCATTCATCAACTACTTTGTTGTCTTTATCTAATACTTGAATTGTTGCACCCTCGACTTCATCTCCTGCAATATCAACTTTGCTCATTTCAACAATTTTATCAATCATATTTACTTTTTGAATTTCATTTGTATCTTTTATAGTAAATTTAATACTTGTTGCAACTACATAACCCTCTGGAGCAATTTCTTCTTTTAGTGTGTATTCTTTTACTATTGTTAAGCCTTCAATTTTATGTGTTTTTTCTGTTGATGTCCATGTATCTATAATATTATTTTCATTATCTAATACTGTAAGTTTTGCTCCTATTAGTTCTTTATCTCCAGTAATATCAGTTTTAGAAAATTCAACTAATGTTGTATCATTTGAAATATCTAATTTTGTTTCATATATCTTTGTAGTTAAATCTTTTTGCTCAAACTTAACTTCATATTTTGTTGTATTTAAAACAAGTCCATCTAATGTTTTAGTTTCAACTATTTCATAAGTTCCCATTGGAAGATTTGTTATTGTTAATTTTCCATCTTTAGTAAGATTATATTTTTTAATCTCTTGTCCTTTTTTGTAAATTACACTACCATCTGCCATATCTATAATATTTTCTTTTGCTGAAAGTTTAAATTCTATACCAGATAAGTCTGATGTATCAATTAAAGATGTATCTGCATCTTCTCTTAATGCAATAGTTTTATCCAATTTAATAGTTCCTGTTGGTTGCTCATTTTTAACAACGACTTCTTTTATAAAATCTCCATCTTTGTCTGTGTCATAATCTTTTACATTTTTAATTTCAAATGTAACTGATTTATCTAATTGTAAAAAGCCTGTTGGAACTTTTATTTCTGTTATTTCGTAACTTCCTACTGGTAATTTTAAAGGTGTTGTAATTGTTGCTTTATCATCATTTTTACTATTAAATGAGCTATCTGGAACAACTATATTATCTGCATTTGTTGTAAATGATGTGTATGTTGTATTTCCAATTTTTTGAGAAATAGATTCTCCTTTTTTGAATAATATCTTTTTAGTAGCTCTATCATATATATCTTTTGTTGCTTTTATCTCAAATGTTGTAGAATTTAATGTAACAAGTTTTCCTGTTTTTAAGTCTTTTTTGATTAACTTAATATATGTTTCTAATTGTTCATTATTTACTACTAAATGTTTTGTTTTTTTTGCTATTTCTTTGATTTCTGACTCATCATCTGTAATAGAAAATGTAAAATCAACTGCTGTTTCATAATCTGTTGGTGTTTTAGTTTCTTTAACTATATATTTTCCATAAGGTAAGTTCTTTTGAGTATATGCGTTTCCATCTTTATCTGTTTTTATTGTTTCATAACTAGGAGCTATTACTTGTGCTTCTGCTACTCTTTTGCTATCAACTTTTACTTGGTTTCCGTTTTCATCAATTCCATTCCAAACTTCTGCATAAGTGTAGCCTTGTGCATAAGCTCTTTCTACTGCTGAATTTAATTTTATAGTAAATTCTGCACCCTCTAATCCTGGTGTTTCTCCAGAATTTTCTTTTATACCAGATTTGAATATATGAACTCCCATTTTCTTAACATTCTCTAAACTTGTTTTAGTATCTGTTATTACTTTTGTATATTGGTCTTTGTATTTTAGTTCTACATTATAAGTATTTTTATCTAACATGTATCCTATTGGAGCAGTTTCCTCTTTAACAACATACTTTCCTAAAGGAAGATTTGTTATATCTTCTGTTTCTCCTTTTTCATTCATAGTTCTTGTTGCAACTAAATCTCCATTTGAATAGAATTTTTTAGTTTTTGCTTTGTTATATATATCTTCACTTGCATAGACTTTATAAACTGCACCATTAAATGTTGCATCTCCCTGTGGTACTGAACCTG
>JAAZCX010000001.1 GCA_012513065.1 Clostridiaceae bacterium
GATATGCCAAATGATTTAAAAGACATGCTAAATCAGTACGTTTCAGGTACTTCTTCAAGTAATAACAATCCTACTTCTCACATTAATAATTCTATAAAAAATAATAATCGAACGGATAATACTTATAATAATTCAAAAAGTTCAGATAATAATTCTTCTTTTCCAGATTTTGAAGAATTTTCTTCTTCTTTTAATATAAATAATTCTAATACTTCATCTACCAGTTCTGATTCTTCAAATTCTTCAAATTGTTCACAATCAGATAGTACTTTTAATCCTTTTTCTAGTATGGATATGGGTACTATATTAAAAATGAAACAAGTAATGGATAGTATGAATCAGAAAAAAAATGATCCTAGGTCTAATTTATTATTATCCTTGAAACCTTACTTAAGACCTACAAGGAAGCAGAAAATAGACCAATACATACAGTTATTTAATATGGGATCTATTATGGAAAATTTTAAATCTACAGGTGGTGAAAAAACGAAATGATGCAACCTTTTCCTTTTTTAGGATTTCAAAAATATAGAAGACCTTATCAACATTATTCTTATAATGGTCATTTACATAATTCTAATTTAGATTTTGAAAATTACAAGCAAAAGCCTTGTTTCCCTAGTGTTCCACAAAAAAAAGAAGAAGAAAATTCTACTTTTTCTTCTTCAAATGAATCTTGTGATGATTTTTTTGAAATTTTTGGTATAAAATTAAGTGTTGATGATTTACTTATACTTGCATTATTGTTTTTTCTTTATAAAGAAAACGTTGATGACAATTATTTGTTTGTTGCTTTGATTTTATTGCTTTTAAGTTAAAAATTTACATTTGTCAAGAAATCAAATATATTTATTGTATTATAAAGTTTTATAAAAATATTCTTACTTAACATATAATAAATACTTATATATGAAAAGACAAAGATTTTTTATAATATATAATCTTTGTCCTTTAATTTTTTTATTTTATTCTATAACTATTTCATCATTTTCGTTTATGTATGCATAACATTTTATTGCTTTTTCTTCTTCTTTTTCCATTTCTTTTATTACATTTGATATACGAATTTGAGGGCAATCAATCATATTTGTAGCAATTATTGCATTTTTATTTCCTTTAGCTCCTGCATGTGCAAGGCCTCTTAATGTTCCAAGTATTACAATATTTTCACTTGCAATCACTTCTGCTCCTGCATTTACATCTCCTATTACTACAATACTTCCTTCATATTCGACTTTTTGTCCACAACGCAATGATCCTTTTTGGAATTTTGTTTCTGATGATTCAATCTCTTTATTAAATGCTTTTTTTATTCCATGAAGACCTAAAATCTTTGGGCTTTCAAATTCTACTTCTACATTAATTGTATCTTTAATTATATTTTGTATTTCTTCCATTTCTTTGTTTTTTAGTACTTTACCAGTTACTTTAATTGGAGTTTTATCATCTTTATATAATTTTTTTAAATCTTTTATTTTTTTATTTAAACATTCAATAATTTCTTTTTCTTCTGCTTCTTCTGAAATTTTTACCCATATTTCATCTTTCTTTAGTTGAATTGTAACACAATTTTTCATTTTTTTACATTCTCCTATCTTTTAATTTTGTATTTGAGTTGTTGGCATTGCAGCCATGTTTTCTGTTACTTTATTAGCATTCATACCAAAGTATTCTGCTATTATATCTTTTGCTGGTACTGCAGCATTACTTCCATGTTGTCCATTTTCTATCATAACTACAATTGCGATTTCTGGTTCATCAAATGGTGCAAATCCTACAAACCATGCATTTGTTATTTTTTTACCATTTGCATCTGTTTTACCTGTTTGTGCAGACCCTGTTTTTCCTCCTACATCTATATTAAAGTTTTTAAAAATAGAGTATGCTGTTCCTCCAGATTCTGTTGTAACACCTTTCATTCCTGCTAGTATAGCATTTAAGTTTTCTTGTTTAAACGTTACTTTATTTTCTTCTTCTTGTGCTAATCCTAAACTTTCGTTTAAATATTTTTCTATTTCTTCTTTGTTTATTTCATTTCCTTCTGCATCAACTACAGATTTTAATATTGTAACATCTATGTTATTTCCACCATTAGCTAACATACTAGTGTATTTTGCCATTTGTAATGTTGTAAAGCTGTTGTTTCCTTGTCCTATTGCTGCTGGTAAAATATCTCCACCATTCCAATCTTGTTTTAATGATTTTGATGTTTCTGGACTAGCTACATATCCGAGCTTCTTCTCCTAAGAGTTCTATTCCTGTTTTCTTTCCTAATCCTAATCCTAATGTATATTTAGCAAGATTTTTTATTCCTGCTCTATTTCCTACTTCATAGAAGAAATAATTACATGAATGTACAATTGCATCTGTTACATTTAAATATCCATGTCCTCTTCCATATGATTGGTATATCCAACATTTTGGATTATAGTCAGATGAGAATTTATAAATTCCAACATCATTTATTTTTTCTTTAGTAGTTATTACTCCTGACTCTAATCCTGTAATTGCTGTTACCATTTTATATGTTGATCCTGGTGATGATGGTGATGAAATTGCTCTATTTACAAAAGGATGCATTCTTGCATATGCTGATTGTTGTTCATCTGTATAGTAATTCCATTTTTCAATAGTTATACCTCCTGCAAAATCTCCTGGTTCAAAATCTGGGTAACTAGCCATTGCTAAAACTTCACCTGTTTTTACTTTCATTACAACTGCAGAAGCTCCTGTTACTTGTATTTTTTCAGAGTTTTCTATACTTTGTATACTACTTTTTAATGTATTTTCTGTTACTTGTTGAAGATTTGCATCTATTGTTAGAATTACATCTGAACCTGCTATAGCTTCTTCTGAAACATATTCATCAGTTATTGTTCCATCTACCGCCATGTCTATTTGTTTTATTCCGTTTTTCCCTTTTAAATATTGTTCCATTATGTATTCTATTCCTGTTTTACCAATTATATCATTTTGGTCATACGTATCTTTTTTTTCTTCATATTGTTTAGGACTTATTTTTCCTACATACCCTAATATATGTGAAGCTAAACTTTTTGATGGATATGTTCTAATTGGTTTAGTGTTTACATTTACTCCTGGGAAATCTGCATTTTGTTCATTTAGTTGAGCTAAACTGTTACTACTTATATTATTAGCAATTTCAAATGCTCTTGTATTACTATATCCATTTTGTGATATAGCATATCTAAGAGTAATTATTTTCCTTGTTTCTAATATATTTTCATTTTCTATTTTATACTTTTGTTTAAATATATAAAAACATTCTTCTGCTGTTTTGTTTTGGTCTATATTATTTTGTTTTTTCCATTCTTTCTGTGATTCTTCTCCTATTTTAAATTCAAATGGATCTACTTTTATTGGAAAAGTATCTATATATGTATCAGAATTTGCTTCTAATATTTTAGTAATTTTTAATAATGTATTATTTAATGTATTGTTATCTATTTTTGTTTTATATAATTCCAAGCTATAACCTAATGTTGTTGTTGCAAGTTTATTTCCTGATTGATCTAATATATTTCCTCTTGCCGCTTCTAATGTTGATTCTCTTGTAAGCCTCTTATTTGATTGCTCTCTATAATCTTTACCATGTACTATTTGTAAATTAAATAATTGTATTAATATAATTATTCCTACTATGTATATAAGAGCAGATGCTATATTATATCTAAGTTTTATTTTTTTATCTCGAACATTGTTCAAAATATATTACCTCCTCTTAAAAATATCTTGTTAATACTTTATTTTCTTTAAAAATATCTTCTATACGATATCCTAATGCTTGTAATATTGGATATATTATTATTGTTATAAATATGTTATAAAATATTTCAATAAGTAATTTTATAGTAAATGGCATGATTTCTACATATATAGATAATTGTATAGTTTGTAATATGTAGCTTCCTATTTCAAAGACACATGTACTTCCTATTACCATTAATATTATCGTTAATTTACTTTCTTTTGAAAAGTTTTTATCAAAATATCCTCCTATTGCTCCAATTATTCCTAACATTATAGCAGATATTCCTAAACTTTTTCCTATTATTATATCTAGAAATAATCCACATAAGATACCAAATATTATTCCTGGCTTCATTCCTGAATACAAGCTTATAAAAAGAATAAATATTATAAATATATTAGGTTTTACTCCTGCGATTGTAAACCAGCTAAAAAAGTTTGCTTGAAGGAAATATATAATTAAAAAGCTTATGATTAAAATAAAAATTGTAACTGCTTTTTTCATATTTTCCCTCCTCTAATATTTTTACTTTGTTATTACTAATATTGTATCTAGCTTTTTAAAGTCAACTGCTGTTTGAATCATTGCATATCTATCTGTTATGTTTTTTGTATTTACTACTTTTTTAATAGTTCCTATATAAATACCTTTAGGATATATTCCTCCTAACCCTGATGTTTCAACTTTATCTGATTCTAATATTGTTGCTTCTGTTGGAATATATGTTGCCTTTAATATAGAATCTCCTTCTAATGTTCCTCTAGCTATTAATGTATCTCTAGATGTTGTTATAGTACAGCTAATAGTACTTGCTGTATCTACAATTGTTTGTACTTTTGATGTGGTATCAGTAACAGATATTACATGTCCTACTAATCCTTCGTTTGATATTACTGGCATGTTTACTGCTATACCATCTTTTGATCCCAAATTTATAATTATTGTATCGCTATAATTACTAATATCTTTGTTTATTACATATCCTGGTATTGTTTCATATTGTGAATATTTTTCTTTTAAATTAACATATTCTTTTAATGTTGTATTCTCTGATTTTATTATTTCTAATTCTCTTAAACTTTGTTCTAGTTCACTGTTTTTTTCTTTTAGATGTTTATTTTCTTCTTGAAGATTGTTAACATTTGTAAAAAAATCATCATTTCCAAAAATCCAATTTTTAAAATAAGTAAGTCCATTTTGAATAGGCATTACAAGCACTCCTAATCCGCTTTCTACAAAAGTTACATTATTTACTTTTATATTTGAAACGGCTACGATTATCATTAATATAATAATTGTTATTATTATTCCTATTCTGCTTGTTCTTTTTGCTCTATTCACTTTTACTTACTCCTTCCTTTTTAATTATCTTCTTTTTCTAGAATTAATTAAAACTGTTTTTAATTTTTCTAAATCTTCTATTGTTTTTTCGGTTCCTTTTACTACACATTCTAATGGAGTTTCTGCTATATATACTGGCATTCCAGTTTTTTGACTTAACAATTTGTCCATATTCTGTATTAGAGCTCCTCCACCTGCTAACACTATTCCTTTTTCTATAATATCAGATGCTAGTTCGGGTGGTGTTTTCTCTAATGTTTGTTTTACACTTTCAACTATTTTTGAAATAGACTCTCTCATTGCTTCTTCAATTTGTGATGATGCTATCTCTATATTTCTTGGTAATCCTGTTTCTAAATCTCTTCCTCTTATTTGCATTGTCATATCTGTCATTAGTGGCATTGCACATCCTATTTGCATTTTTATTTGTTCTGCTGTTGTTTCACCAATAGCTAAATTCATTTCTCTTTTTATATAATTTGTTATATCTTCGTCTAGTTCATCTCCAGCTATTCTTAAAGAACTGCTTATTACAATTCCACCTAATGAGATGACAGCAACTTCTGTTGTTCCTCCACCTATATCTACTATTATGCTTCCACTTGGTTCCGCAACATCTAAATTAGCACCAATTGCAGCTGCCATTGGCTCTTCTATTAAATATACTTCTTTTGCTCCTGCTTGTAATACTGATTCTTCTACCGCTCTTTCTTCTACTTCTGTAATTCCAGAAGGTACTCCTACTACAACCCTTGGTCTTACAACGTTATATCTTTGGCAAACTTTTGAAATTAAGTTTTTAAGCATTAGTTGTGTTGCAGTAAAGTCTGCAATAACACCATCTTTTAATGGTCTTACTGCTTTTATTTGATCTGGTGTTCTTCCAAGCATTTCTTTTGCTTCATGACCTGTTGCTAAAATAGTATTTGTTTTTCTATCTATTGCTACAACAGATGGCTCTTTTAATACTATTCCTTTTCCCCTTAATGTTACAAGTGTATTTGCTGTTCCTAAATCTATGCCAATATCTTTACTTTTAATTGAAAATAGTTTCATTACTTATTTCTCCTTTTTATTTTTATTTATGTTTAATTCATGTTCTATTTATCTTTTGTTTGATTTGCATAAATACTATAAAAGGTTCCATCTCCTATTATAATGTGATCTAATAATTGTAGCCCTACTATTTTAGATGCATTTTCTATGTTTTTTGTTGTTTCTATATCTTCATTGCTTGGATTACAATTACCACTAGGATGATTATGTACCAAAATAAACTTTGTCATTCCTGTTTTTAACGTTTCTTCTAATATTGTTTTTATATTAATTCGTGCTGAGCTTTCTTCTCCAACTGTAATATCTAATATTTTTCGTACTACATTTTTTGTATTTAATATTAGAAGCTTCACTATTTCTCTTTTTTCATATCGTAATTCTTCTATAAGTAAATCTGCTACATCTTTTGGTGTTTTAATTACTGTATTTAAGCTAAGTGGCATTTTCATTCTTTTGGCTATTTCGCAAACTGCTTTTATTTGAATTGCTTTTACTCTTCCAATTCCTTTTATCTTTTTTAAATCCTGTAATGAAATTTCTTGTAATGATCTAATTTCTTTATTTGGATTTATTGCAAGAATATTTTGTGCAAGTCCAATTGCTGTTTGCTCTTTCGTACCAGTTTTTATTATAATTGCTAATAATTCTGAATTTGATAATGTTTTTTCTCCAAACATTTCTAATTTTTCATAAGGTCTCTCTGAATTAGGTAATTTTTTTATTGTTGTCAATACAATTCCTTTCCTTAAGCCCCTATTATACTTTTGTACTAAACTTTTCTATATACTACTATTGAAATTATTAATCCTATTATACTAGCTATATTTATTTTAAACATTAATCCAAAGGAAATTTTTAAAATATTTAAGTCTAATTGTACTGGTGAAGATAATCCAAATTCTTGTCCATATCCAAGCCACCATAAAAAGTCTATTTTCGCAGCTATTTCTCCTATTAATCCTCCTATTACCAATCCTGATAATATAAATAATAATAATATCCATACATTTTTCTCTCTTGTAGCCATATTTTTACTTCCTTTCTATCTCTTTTGTTTTTATTTACTAATTGTTTCTATTATATATTGATTTTAGCTTTTTTTCAAGGTATACCGTAATAAAAAACAATTTTTTTTATCTTTTATACTTTTCTTTTTTTATTTACTATGATATATTTTGAAGTACATTTTTTTATATACATTCATATCATATAATAATTACCAAATATTACTCATTCTCTTTTATGGGTGATAGTGATATAATAGAATTATAAATTATTAGGAGGATGTTACATGCGCTTTGAAAAATTGAATGAAGATAAAATTAGAATTACTTTAAGTCATGAAGATTTAATTAAAAAAGACATAGACTTTCATTCTTTTATGGCTGACTCTATAGAATCTCAAGACTTATTTTTAGATATGTTAGAAGAAGCAGAGAAAGAAATTGGGTTTATTACAAAAGATTATCGTCTTCGAATTGAAGCTTTAGCTATGGCTGGTGGCGATTTTGTATTAACTGTTACAAGAAGTCTCCCTGATTCTTTAAAAAGCTTTTCTAAAAAGAAAGTACATATTAAAAGAAAAAAAGCAGATGTAGATGCTACTCAGGCAATCTATTCTTTTAATAATTTCGAAGATTTTTGCTCATTTGTTAATTTTTTTAAAAATAATGATCTTAAATTAACAAATATCGCAGATTATATTTTATTATACGAATATAAAAACAAGTTTTATCTTGTTTTTAATAATATTAATCTTTCTTATCCTGATTTAAAAAGATTATTCTCTTGTATTACTGAATTTTCTTCTTTTGTTAATCATTCAGAGGTTTTTATTTATAAACTTTCAGAATCCGGAAAATTGATTATGAAAAATAATGCCATTCGTATTGGTATGAAGCATTTTGCAAATTAAGCATATAAAAACACTTCACTTATAAAAGTGAAGTGTTTTATCATTCATATTATATTTCAATAACTCTTTTAAATTGGTCATCACTATATTTTTTATTTAGTTACTTCAAAAAAGCTACCCGTTTAACGGATAGCTTTTATTTTTAATATACATAGTTTTGTGGGTTTTGTGCAACTCCATTAACTCTTACTTCTAAGTGTAAATGGTTTCCTTGTGAATTTCCCGTATTTCCTACTGTTGCTATTAATTGTCCTTGTGATACTTTTTCTCCTACTTTTACATTAAGTGAAGTACAATGTCCATATAATGTTTGAACACCATTTCCATGTGAAATTATTACATAATTTCCATATCCTCCGCCATAACCATATTGTGCAACAGTTACTGTTCCAGCAGCAGCTGCCTTAATTGCAGTTCCTTTAGGTGCTCCTATATCTACTCCTTTATGAGCTCTTCCCCATCTTTGACCAAATCTTGATGTTACATTTCCTACTGTTGGACGTATTAAAGAA
The DNA here is from genome assembly GCA_012513065.1 of Clostridiaceae bacterium. GTDB lineage: Bacteria > Bacillota > Clostridia > TANB77 > CAG-508 > UMGS1663. Next base: position 8,597 of record JAAZCX010000001.1, read on the forward strand.
ATTCCTAATTCTATCTTTTTACTTGATGTATTTACTCCTGTTGCAGCTACTGCATAAGATGATGTTTGTTTTACAACTTTTTTTACATATAAATCTGCAACACATTTTTCTACAGTTGTAAATTGTTTTAATTCTTTTTCGTATTTCTCCACAATAGTTATTTTATCTTTATTGCTACTATTTTTATTTTTTAAATCATTTATTACTTTTTCTGCTTCTTCAATTGTTGATACATACGCTTTTTCTTCATTACTTAAAGCAATTGCATAAAATTTATAATATACTTGACCTTGCTCTATAACTTTATTAAATATTTGTTCATCATTTGTATCTACATCTTTTTTAAGAAAACATAGTTTATACTCTGGTAATTCATTTATTTCTACAAATGCTATATTTTCACCATTTCCATGTTCTATGTATTCATTTATTTTTTCTTGTAATTTGTTTTTATTTTCACTATACCCTATAAGTTCTCCATTTAATGTTACACTATAGATTGGCTTATATATATATGAAATTGCTCCTACCATTAAGAATGCAGCTAGTATAATTAATATTGTAAATTTTGTCCAAGTACGTATATGAACAATAATTTTTCTAATTTTACTACTAATTTGAAACAACTCCTAACTTTCTTAAATTTCCTAAATTTCGATATTGTAATTTTATATGATTATTTATTTTTTCTCAAATTTTATATTTGGTTGTTTTTATTAATTTAGTTTCTTTTTCTTTTCTTTAATCTTTTTATCTCTTTTTTTCTTACAATATTTTTTTCACAACCTTTATTATTATAACACATTGTTTTTTAAATTGCAATAGTAAAATTACTTAGGTACACTTGGTTTTTATATTTATATATAATATTATTTTTTCATTACTTATTTGACTATTTTCATTAATATTTTTTTACTTTTAATTTTCCAAACAAAAACATCTTATATCAAATATAAGATGTTTTCTTTATTATTTAATTCCATATTACTGGTCTGTATGTAGCAACGTTATTCGTTCCCGGACCACTATTGCTTCCTAATATATCAGTTCTAAGTACAACTGGATAAGTATGATTACCAGGAAAACTATACGATGAACCGAACCATCCACCAATTTCTGTTAATGCTTGTCCTTTTGTTGCTGCAATAGTATTCCCAGTTAGTATTTCTACATATTCCGTATTTTTATTTTCTAATAGTTTCGTTCTATATGGATAACCAGTAGAACCTTCTGATGTATCATATCTTACAGTTGATGTTTGTGTCTGAGATGCCCCAAAATTTAATACTCCTGTTGGATTTCCGTTTGTTGTTGTATAACTTGTTCCATCTATTGTGCAACTATCTCCTGTAATACTTTTTACTGTTCCATACCCACTTAATCCTAAATATGCTACTGCTCCCCAATCTTTGTTTAATGTTAAATGTGGATCTAATGTGTTATTTCCTAAACTTGAAGTTGGATTTCTCATATTATAACAATATTCAAATGAATTACTTGCTGTTATATTGCTATGTGCTGTAGTTGCTGGTTTTATTTCTATTGCTGCATTTACATTTGTTGCAACTAATAAAATAAATATTAACATTATTAAACTTGTTATTAATTTTCCTTTCATTTGTTTTCCTCCTTTATTCTACATTATCATCATTTATTATTACTTTTGTTGCTTTGTTAACATGGTTTTTACACCAATAATGTCTCATTCTTACTCCACACTCTGAGCAGTAAATGTAATATCCGTAATTACTACATGGAGTTCCGTCATATGCTGTACACCATTTTGTTGAACTTGTTACAAATCTTTCTTTTGTTCCGCATCCATTTGATAAATGTGTATGACTTGTCCCTGCTTGATCTGTAGCCTTTGGCAATGTACTTGCTCCTGTTGCTACTGTTCCTGATATTACATCTGCGACATTGCTAGGTTCATATTTACTCATCCATATTCCTTTTAATTCTCTTACTGTTCCACCTGAATTTGTTACTGTAAATGCTGGATGAACGATAAAGTTGTCTGGTAAATTATCTCCATATCTTTCTTTATCTATAGGTTTATTATCTAAATCTACAAATATTACATCTGCCTCTTGTGATGCTGTATTTATGCAATATGCATATCTTGGTATCCATACCCACCAAC
>JAAZCX010000071.1 GCA_012513065.1 Clostridiaceae bacterium
ACAGAAAAAGAAGGTGATTTTTCTTTATGGAATGGACATAATCCAAAAAAGTTTCTACCACTTCTTTTTAATACTACATATTGCGAAATGATATCTATAATATCATTTTTATTTTTAATTTCATCAATTAATTCCTCACTATATCGTACCATATTGGTTTACCTTTCTTTATCATAATTATATTATTCGACAAAAGAAACATAAATCCTTCTTTTATATTATGTAAAATGACTTTTTTCATCTTATTATAATTATGACTATAAAAAGACGACTTATATATTTAAGTCGTCTTTCATTATTTCTTATAAACTTGTTCCTGTTCCATCAAATGGTATAAATTTCTTTACTATGTCTTTTCCAATTTCAGTTGGTATTATTTCTGGAACTTTAAATTCCTCAAATGACATTGTAATTTTATTATCAATTAGTTTTTCTACTTCATCTTGTGAAGCATGCTCAGCTAATACTAATTCACTAACTAGAATTTGTTTTGCATTATTAAGCATTTTCTTTTCACCTGTTGATAATCCTTTTTCTTTTTGTTTGAATGCTAAGTTTCTAACGACATCTGCTACTTCATAGATATCTCCACTTTTCATTTTTTCCATATTATCTCTATATCTTTTATTCCAATTATTAGACATTTCTGTCTCATTTTCTTCTAATATTTCAAAAACCTTTCCAGCATTTTCTTTATTAATAATATTTCTAACGCCTATTTCTTGAGCTCTTGATGTTGGTACCATTACTTTTACTTCACCTGGCATTTTAATAATATAATAAGCTTGTTTTTCTCCTAAAATATCTTTTTCTTCGATTGCATCAATTGTTCCTGCGCCATGCATTGGATATACTATTTTATCACCTACATTGAACATGTAAGACACTTCCCTTCTATACAATATTGTTTTTTTTGGTAAGTCAAGAAAGGTTTCGTTTCTCTTTTTTAACCACAAATATATTATACTACATTTTTTGGTAAAAGTCAAAAGATTTTCCAAATTAATTTACTATTTTTTATATTTTATACTTATTATGTAAAAAGAAAAAAAGATGATATTTTTGTATCATCTTTTTAATTTATATTAGCTTTCTTTTGCCCATATTACTAACCTTTTGCTTGCATCTGTTGTACAAGTAGATAATGATATTTCTCTTTTTCCTCCTGTATCTCTAGTTGCATACGAAAAATTCATATCGCCTGTTATATATGATTTATATATCATATATTCTATCTTTCTTCCTTGTGTATCTGTAATATATATTTTATCTCCAACTACTAATTTTTTGTTATTAGAAAAGAATGTTCCATTTCTATAATTATGTGCTACTAATACTGTATTTCCTATTTCATTTAGTCCAGGTCCATACAAAACTGCTGCTGCTGCAGATATTGATTGAACTGTTACTTTATCTACAATAGGAGCTTTAACTTTTGTCTTTGGTATTTGAATAGTACCTATCATTTTATATTTTTTATATGTTGTTGTTGTTTTCTTTTGTGTTGAATTATTAGTTTTAACTGGTTCTTGTACTGTGTTAGCTATTGGTTCTTCTATTATATTTTCTTGTATTAATGGTTCTTCTATTTGATTTATTACTTCTTGCTCAAATGTATCTACCGCTTCTTCAGCTTCTTTCACTGCTATATAATTACTTATGTAATAATATAAGCCATATCCAACTGCTATAACCAATGCTATTACACTAATTATTATTATTATATTAAAAAAAGTTATGCCTTTTTTTTTCATTTTACTACCTCCTAAAAGAAGCTATCTAAATTTCTTTTGCAAAAATAATTAATCTACTCTTTGCATCATCTGTACAAGTAAGTAAAGATATTTCTCTCTTGCCTTGTGTATCACGTTCTAAGTAAGATGAATCTTCTGGAGAAGTTGTATAAGTATTATATATAATATATGTTATTTTCTTTCCGCTTAAATCTGTTATATATACTTTATCTCCATTGGTTAATTTTTTATTATTAGAAAAGAATGTTCCATTACGATAGTTATGTCCAACTATAGTAGTATTCCCAACTTTATTTAATCCAGGTCCATCATAAACTGCAACTGCAACTTCTATTGCAGATTTGCTAGCAGTTTCTAATATAGGACATTTTAAATTTATTGCTGGTATTTCAATTGTCCCTACCATTGGAAATCCTTTATAAGTTTGTGTATTTGTATTAGAGCTATTTCCTCCCACTATTATATTTTCTAATCCTATAATTGGGGTTACACCATTTACAAATACATTATTTTCTGTTTGTTCTTCATTTTTAATTCCATTTACTTTTCCTTGAAATTGTTCTACAGCATCTTCTGCATCAGTTTTTAACATACTATCTCTAATAATTGAAAATCCGATAAATCCAATTACTCCTACTATAATTATGATTCCAACTATTAATAAACCAGTTAACAATTTTGAATATTTTCCTTCAAACATAAAAATACATCCTCCTTAGTATAAATCTATTTTTATTATACCATAAGGATGATGTATTTTCTATATTTTTGTCACTTTTTTGTAATTAATTTTATCCTACTATTTTGTCTCCTAATATTTTTCCACCTAATATATGAAAATGAATATGCATAACTTCTTGTCCTGAATCTTTTCCACAATTTGTAATAACTCTATATCCTTGTTTTTCAAAACCTTCTTGTTTTGCTATTTTGTTTATTGTTGTATATATCTTTCCAATTAACATTTCATCTTCTTCTTTTAATTCTGTAAGCATTGCTATATGTTTTTTAGGTATTACTAATATATGAATTGGAGCTGCAGGATTAATATCATGAAACGCTAAAACATCTTCATCTTCATATACTTTTTTTGAAGGAATTTGACCATCCACTATTTTACAAAAAATACAATCATCCATTTTATTCTTCTCCTATTCTAAAACTGCTTTGATTCTTCTTACTCCTGCTGAGCTTGCTTCTTCTTTTTTTATTTTAAAATGTCCTAATTCTGATGTGTTACTTACATGAGGTCCTCCACATAATTCTTTTGATACATTTCCAATAGTATATACTGTAACTACGTCAGGATATTTTTCAATAAACATACATTCTGCACCTGATTTTATTGCATCTTCCTTTTTCATTTCTTCAACTGTAACTGGAATTTTTTCCTCTATCCATTTATTAACTAAATCTTCTGCTTGATTCTTTTCGTCATCTGTTAATTTATGATCACAGCTAAAATCAAATCTCATTCTTTCTGGTGTAATATTCGATCCTTTTTGGTGAACATCTTTATTAACTACTATTTTTAATGCAGCATTTAAAAGGTGTGTTGCTGTATGATATTTTGTTTCCATTTCTCCGCTTCCTGATAATCCACCCTTAAATTTTTGTTCTGAACCAGCTCTTGATTTTTCTTGATGTTCTTTAAACTTTTGTTTAAATCCTTCTTCATCTACTCTTATGTTTTGTTCGTTTGCAAGCTCTACTGTTAATTCTAATGGAAATCCATAAGTATCATATAATCTAAATGCTAACTCTTTATCTAACATATTTTCATTTAAATGTGATACTATTTTCTCAAATTCTCTTAATCCTTTTTCTAATGTTTTATTAAATTTATTTAATTCATTTGTTAATACATCTAATGCAACTTCTTTATTATCTAATAATTCTTGATAATAATCTTTATATTTTTCAATTACCATTAAGGCTAATGTTCTTTCAAATCCACTGTCTAAGTCTATTCCTATTTTTTTAGCATGTCTTATCATTCTACGAATTAATCTTCTTAATATATATCCTTGATCTGTATTTGATGGTTTTATTCCTGAATAATCTGCTGATATAAATACTGCTGTTCTAATATGATCTGCAATTATTCTTATACTTTCTGGATTTTCTTCATAAGTAGTATTTGACATTTGTACAATTTCATCAATTATATCTTTCCATATTGATGTTAAATAGTTATCATCAACGCCTTCTAGTATTGCTACTGTTCTTTCAACTCCCATTCCTGTATCAACATTTTTCTTTGGAAGTTCTGAAATTGTTCCATCTGCATGTTTTTCATATTGCATAAATACATTATTCCAAATTTCAACCCATCTTTCATCATCTGGATCATGTTTTGTTGGTATTGGATCATTGCTTCTCCAATAAAAGATTTCTGTATCTGGTCCACATGGTCCTACTTCTCCTGCAATCCAAAAATTGTTAGAAGCATCTAAATAACTAATTCTATCTTCTGAAATACCCATACTTTTCCAGACTGATGCTGATTCTTCATCTCTTGGAACTACACTATCACCTTCAAATACTGTAACTGCTAATTTTTCTACTGGAATGTTTAATATTTTTGTTAAAAATTCAAAACTCCAACTTATAGATTCTTTTTTAAAATAATCTCCTAAACTCCAGTTTCCTAACATTTCAAAAAATGTATGGTGTGTTTTATCTCCAATTCCCTCTAAATCTGTTAATCTAACACATTTTTGAACATCTGTTAGCCTTGTTCCTAATGGATGTGGTTGTCCTTTTAAATAAGGTACTAATGGTTGCATTCCAGCTGTATTAAACAAACATGTTGGATCATTTTCTGGTATTACTGGTGCACTTGGAATAATCTTATGTC
>JAAZCX010000072.1 GCA_012513065.1 Clostridiaceae bacterium
AAATATGATAATTCTACTGCTGGTCTAAAAGCTATTCTTTTGTTATCAACTTGTTCTAATAACTCTGGTATTAAATAAGTAAGTCGAATATATCTCTGTATAGTTCTTGCACTTTCTCCAACTTCTTCTCCCATTCTTTCTGCACTTTTTAACTTGTCGCCCAATGGTCGCGAAGTTATATCTTCTTCTAAATCAACTCTTTTCCCCTGATGTTTCATAGCTTCAAGTTTCATTTTATATGCAAATGCTTTTTCACTAGGCAATATTTCTTCTCTTTGAATATTACTATCTACCATAAGAATTGTTGCCTCATCATCAGTTAATTCTTTAACAATACATTTTATTTTATCTATTCCTGCAAGTTCACACGCTCTTTTTCTTCTATGTCCAGAAATCATTTGATAATTTCCTTCTCCTCGTTTTCTTACTATAACAGGTAATAAAACTCCATGTTCTTTTACACTTTTAACCATTTCTTCCATTTTATCATCATCTATAACTCTAAAAGGGTGGTCTGGAAATTCTCCTATTTTATATAGTTCTATTTCCTTTACCTCATCAACAACTGGATTATCTCTTTGTTCTTGACTTGTGAATAAATCATCTAACTTTGGAAGTACCATCTTTTTGTCTTGTTCTTTCATTCTCTAATACCTCCTTTGCTAAATTATTGTATGCGTTTGCAACAGGACTATTTTTATCAAACTCAAATATACTCTTTCCTGTTGATGTTGATTTTGCTGTATTTATTGCTTTGGGTATTTCAGCACCATATATTTTCACATATTGTCCATAATTGTCGATTAAAGTATCTCTTACATCTTTTGATAAATTTGTTCTTTTATCTACTAATGTAAGTAATACTCCACCTATTTTCAAATTTGGATTTATTTGTTTCTGCACTCTCGTAACTGTCTTTAATAAATGTCCCATTCCTTTTGCAGCCAGATATTCTCCCTGTACTGGAATTATTATCTTATCACTACAAGCCAGAGCATTTATTGTTATCATTCCAAGAGATGGCATACAATCTATCAATACATAATCATAGTTATCTTTAATACCTCTTATAGAATTTTTAAGCGTGAACTCTCTGCTCATTGCATTAACTAATGAAAACTCTATTGCTGATAAATCTAAATTTGCAGGAATTAAATCTACTCCTTCTTTATGATGAAGAATAGCATTTTCTGCATTTATTTCATTATCACATATAGTATCAGACATTAATGTTCCAATAGTATTCTGCAATTCATCTTGATTATAGTAACCCATACAAGTAGTTAAATCTCCGTTGTGGATCTGCATCAATTAGTAATACTCTTTTTCCTTGTTTACTAAGTGCAACTCCTAAACTAAATGTAGTTGTTGTTTTTCCAACTCCACCTTTTTGATTTGCTATTGCAATTATCTGACACTTTCCCATTCTTGCTCCTTTCCTCAAAAAAAGAGCTAACTCCTAAAAGCTAACTCTTGTCTTGAATATTTATTCCTCTGTTATTTCTTTATCATCTTGTAAATGAGTAGAAACATATATAAACTCCTCATCATCTGCTAATTTACCAAATAAATTGTTAAGTCCTGCAATAAAAGGTTTTATATCTTCTTGAACATTATAACTATATGAATAATTCAAATAGTATTCATTTAAATTATCATATAAAGGTACAATATTTACTAATCCTGGTCTTATCTTTTTTCTTAATATTACCCAATTAGGTATATCGTCTTTTATAATATTAACAATTTTATCTTCAGAAATTAACATTCTCATAATTCCATTCATTATATCTGAAAAGTCTTTTTCTTCATCACAAAATATTTTATTCATCATAGCACTCATTGACCTTACAAAATCTGATAAGTAATCATCTTTTATACAAGCAAAGCAATCAGTTTCTATTTCATCTAAATACCCTATTGCTGTTAAACACTCATAATAATTTGATGCCATAATATAATAAAATTGTTCAAATTCTTTCTTTAAGTTTCTTGAGTTCATCTTCTTTATATAAATACCTGTCTCCTTTCTTATAATCTCTTTAATCTTTTCTGTTTCTTTTTTAATTTTTTCATTATTTTTTGGTTTGTTGTTTTCATTTTTTTTCATTTTCTTTTTACTCCTTCCTTTTTGAAGGCAAAATAAAAAATCTAATATTTCTATTAGATTTCTTATATATGTTAGATATTATTTCAATAACTATAATATTTTATTTTTTCTTTAAATCTTTTGAATAATATATTAAATCAGTACAAGTTAGTTCTCCATCTTTTATTTCTTCTTTATAATTATCTATAAAGAAATTTTTAATTGTTTTCTCATATTTATCAAATCCCTGCTTAACATAGAAAGGAATATTATTCTCTGTTGTTCCTACCAACATTCTGTCATATTTTTGTTTATAATTACCACATAATGATTTTAAAAGTGTTTTTGCATAACCTTTATTTCTGTAATTTTCTTTTGTAACTATGTTCTTTAACTCTAATGTTTTTCTATCAATGTGCAAAATAACTGCAATAGAAATTAGCTCATCTTCTTTTTTTAATGCATATACATCAGAATCGTTCAAATACTTATGTATCATGTCTTTTGAAGGATCTGCCTCTAAAAGTAA
>JAAZCX010000073.1 GCA_012513065.1 Clostridiaceae bacterium
CATAACAACATTGGCAGTTTTTCTTCCTACTCCAGGAAATGAAGTTAAAGCTTCCATGGATTGAGGAACTTCATTATTATATTTATTTACTAATATTTTTGCTGTTTCTTTAATATTTTTTGCTTTGTTTTTGTAAAAACCGCAGGGATGTATATATTGTTCAAGTAAATTTAAATCAATATTAGCAAAATCTTTAGGTGTAGAAAATTTCGCAAATAATCCGAGGTGTAGTTTTATTAACTCTTTCATCAGTACATTGTGCAGATAACATTACTGCAACTAATAATTCAAAAGGAGTATTGAAATTTAAACTACATTTTGCATCTGGATAAATTAATTTCAAATTTTCTATAATTTTTACAGCTTCATTTTTATTCATAAAATTCTCCTATAAATATGTTTATTAAATATATTAAAACATGAAAATAGATATATTTCAATAATAAGTAACAAAATAAAAAAAAACAAATATAATATAACAAAGGAGGTAATAGATTATGTTTTGTGCACTAAAAAAGACTATTGGAGTTTGCTTAATTGGAATAGGATTTGGTGTTTTATTAGTATTATTACTTCCAATAACAGGCTGGTTATTTTTAATAGGAGCAGCCATACTAATAATTGGATTAATGTGGTTATGTTGTTAGATAAAGGAGAGTGGAAAATATGACTATTGTTGTAAAAAAAGTTCCTAAATTCTTAAGAGGATTAGTGAAACTAATATTTGGTATTAGAGAATAATACATAAAATAAAATAGGTCAAATCAAAAGAATATATAATTCTTCTAATTTGACCTATTTTATTTTACTATTTCTTAAGAAATTTTAGTATAAAAAGTAGTATGCATCCTACCTTAAATTCGTTTATTGTATATTTAAACTAAGCTCTGTCTACTTTTCCAGAACGTAAGCATTTTGAACATACAGAAATTCTTTTAACTTGTCCAGCAACGATAGCTTTTACAGTTCTTAAGTTTGGTTTAAAAGTTCTAGTAGATCTTCTACTAACGTGTGAACGTGCAATACTAATTTTATTTCCATGAGATAGTGTTTTTTCGCAAATTTCACATTTTGCCATTTTTAGCACCTCCTATAAGTTTTAATAAAATTGACTATTTATAATATTAACATAGAATAATAATAAATTCAAGTGTTTTTGAATAAAAAAATCAATAAAATAAAAAACACAAAATTATTTATATATTTTTTATTGTAAAACAGTAAAAATGAGAGGAAACAAATGTTAAAATGTATAAAACATGTAAGAAACTGTTAAAAATATAAATTTAAAATCTAGATTGTCAAAAATAAATTAAAATAAACTTTGAAAACTTAAATAAATATGTTATAATACATAATGATGGTGCATTATTCTAGTAGTATATGCTATTGTGAGGGTGGGGCTAAAAATCCACTAAAGGGCATATCGTTGAAGTTTCTTATTTATGCGCGAAATGCCAGTTTTGCGTGTGACTAGGGAGTAAAGAATTTAGGGTAATATATAATGGCATATATATGATCCCTATTTTCGCGGAGGCTTATATAATTAAGTATAACCTATGTTGAGTGCCAAGACACAAAATGCATAGTGTAGCCTGTCTTGAGTGATAATATTGGGATTAATTTATTTATGAAATTGTTATTGCAAAAGAGACTAGCAATGGAATTAAGTATACAGAAGGAAAACTTCTAGAATGTTTGCTTTAATTTAAAAGCAAAAAAGTCTATGGATTAAGGTACGGATTTGAGTGGCGATCTGGTTTCTATTTACTACTTTTTATACATAGTAGTAAAAGATATTTTCTTTAAATGGAAACGGCTAAACAGTAATGTTTAGTAGAAAATAGAGAAATTCTTCTAGACCTAAACCGTAAAATTTACTTAGATTTTTACCATCTATTTTTTATATAAAATAGGAGCAATAAAATGGCAAAAAATAAAAAAGATAAAAATGATAATTCAGAACTGAAATGGTTTATTACAATATTTGTAACTACATTTATATTATCAATAATATTTTCGTATATATGTACAAATGCAATTTCAGCTTTAGATTTATTTCCAGCTGCATTAATATTAATAATTACTATATTTATAGGAATTATATTTGATATTATTGGTGTTGCAGTAACAGTTGCAAAAGAAGAAGAACTTCATGCAAAAGCAAGCAAAAAGGTACAAGGAGCAAAAACATCAATTAAATTAATTCGTAATTCTGCAAAAGTTGCTAATATTTGTGCAGATGTAATTGGTGATATTTGTGGAGTTATAAGTGGTTCGATAGCAGCACTTATTACAATAAAAATAACACTAAAATTTGGTTTAACTTTTGATTTGCAATTTATTATTAGTGCTATAGTAGCATCACTTACAGTAGGAGGAAAAGCATTAGGAAAAGAAATTGCACAAAAAAATTCAACTAAGATCGTTCATATGGTAGGAATTATAATGGGAAAATTAAGTTTGAAAAAAGGAGAATAATAAAGAAACAAATTGACAAAATATATAATAAATACTATAGTTATAATAACAAAAGAAAAGGAGAAATTTAAAAAGCAAAAAAATATATAAAAAAACAAAATATTACCTAATCTTCAAGAATTAGCAGATGAATTTTCTGAAGATGATGATTTCGAATATATAGAATTAAGTAGTCAAGTAGCAAGCTTAAACCCTATTTCTATTGGTGAAAGTGAATCTATATATACTAAATTAAAAAAATATCCATATGAATTTGAAATAAACTCTTCATTGCAACTTGCATCAGTTGATGGAGCAAAAATCAATACTGCAATTGCAAAAGCTATGTTAACAGTTACAATTTCAAATATTTCAGGTGGAACTTTTACGATAAATGTTAATAATGTTGAGGCACACAATTATGGTACTTTATATTATTATGCAAACGACACGTTAGTATATTCAGGAAGTGAATCAACATTTAAAGTAACTGAATTAAATGGAAAACAAATAGAAGATAATCAGACTTATGAAGTAAAAGTTTTAGCAGAGCCATTTACAATAAAAGTGTGTACAGCAGAAGGAGATAATGTAAATAGTTGGCTTGCTTGCATTGGAAATTCAAATGAGAAAAAATATACAATAGATAATTTAGATGAATTAATAGCTGATACTACATTAGTAGATGATTTATTTAATTCAAATGAATCAATTAGTTATTTATTAAAAAGTAATGAAATATTATTTCCTTACATTTGTCAAAACCACCCATCTTTATTATTCAAAAATAATACATTTAATTCAATAAGTAATGATATTAATATAGTGGATCAAATTTGTAAAAATCCAAAATTATTTGAATTTTTTTGTAATAACAGTGAGAGTATGAGCAAAATGTGTGAAAATCAAAATTGGAGAAATTCTATGTATAATAATTATACTGTTACAGAGAGTATTATAGCTAAATCAACTACAGCAATGAATGCAATGAAAGCATCAACAAGATATGCAACAACAGCAACTCCTGCAACTAATAGTTCTGCAAAGACGCATACAGTATATAATGGAAAAGCTTTTATATTTACTGCAGCAGCATATTGTAATCAGAGTTATTCAATTTATCTAACAATTGGTGATTTTATAAATGGAAATTCAAAGATAACTAAAAGAGGAATTGGTGGACAAACATTAACAGCGCAATTAAATAAATTTGCAACAAAAGTTACTGGAATAAGATATAATGGATATGACGATAGACCTATTACAATAACATATTTTAAAATATAGTGTAAAAAATAACAATTTATTAGATTTAATGAATTGTTATTTTTTTATCATTAAAACAAACAAAAATTTGCTAAAACTACTTGCAAAAAATATAAAATATGATAGAATAGGACTATCTTAAAAAAGGAGAAATAAAATGTTTGCATATATAAAAGGAATTTTAGAAATAAAAACAAAAGGTTATATAGTAATAGATGTTAATGGAATAGGTTATAAAATATTTATGTCAGAAACAGCCATTTCGAAAGTTGGAGAAATTGGGAATACTATAAAAGTACATACATATTTAAAAGTAAGAGAAGATGAAATGAGTTTATATGGATTTAATACAAATGAAGAATTACGCATGTTTGAGTTATTATTATCTGTTAGTGGAATAGGTGCAAAATCTGCAATTAGTATTCTATCAAACATTAATCCATCTGGTTTTGCTTTAGCAATTATTACAAATGATGTTTCAAAAATAAAGTCATTACCAGGAATAGGACCCAAAAGTGCACAAAGAATAATATTAGAATTAAAAGATAAAGTAGAAGCAGAAGAGAAATCTGCTGATAATAATAAAACAAATGAAGAATTAAATACTAAAGAAGAAACAAAGTTTTTAGAAGCAATATCTGCATTGCAAGTATTAGGATATAGTAGAAAAGAAATAGATAAAGCATTAGAAAATATTGATAAAGAGGAATTAAACGTAGAAGATATTATACGTAAAGCTTTAAAAAATTTAGCAAGATAAAGGATAAAGGAGAAATAGTATGGATTTATCAAAACCACTTGCATTTCGTATGAGACCAAAAACTTTAGAAGACTATGTAGGACAAAAACATATATTAGGAGAAAACAAAATATTATATCGTACTATAAAAGCAGATAGACTTTCTAGTATTATATTATGGGGTCCTCCAGGGTGTGGAAAAACATCATTAGCAAGAGTAATAAGTGAAACTACAAAATATAAATTTATAAGAATAAATGCAGTAACAGCTGGTGTTACAGATATAAAAAATGCAATTATTGAAGCAAGTAATTTGATGTTAAATCCAACAGGGAGATGCATTTTGTTTATTGATGAAATTCATCGCTTTAACAAATTACAACAAGATGCTCTTCTACCATATGTAGAAAATGGAACTGTTATATTAATAGGAGCTACTACAGAAAACCCTTATTTTGAAGTTAATAAAGCCCTTATATCACGTTCTATGGTTGTAAAGTTAGAACCTTTAACAGTTGAAAATATATATACAGTATTAAAAAAATCTTTAGTATCAGAAGAGGGATTAGGAAATTATAAAATAAAAATTGATGATGATACATTAATGAAAATTGCTCAAGTATCTGGTGGAGATGTAAGAACAGCATTAAATGGATTGGAAGTAGCAGTACTTACTACTAAGGTCAATAGTGAAGGAGTTATAGAGATTACCCCACAAATTGCAGCAGACAGTGTACAAAATAGAAAAGCTATATTTGATAAAAATGGAGATAGTCATTATGACAATATAAGTGCATTTATTAAATCTATGAGAGGAAGCGATGCAGATGCTACAGTTTTTTATTTAGCAAGAGCTTTAAATGGTGGAGAAGATCCAATGTTTTTAGCAAGAAGAATAGTAATTTGTGCATCAGAAGATGTTGGACTTGCAAATCCTAACGCATTAGTTGTTTCAAATTCTGCAATGCAAGCAGTTCATATGGTAGGAATGCCAGAAGCAAGAATTATTTTAGCACAAGCAGCATTATATGTTGCAACATCACCTAAATCTAATTGTTCTTATAATGCTATTAATAAAGCTTTAGAAGATGTAAAATCAATGGATACAGGAGAAGTTCCTATGCATATCAGAAATTCAACAGCACAAGGAATGGAACAATTTGGATATGGTAAAGGATATAAATATCCACATGAATATCCAGGACATTTTGTAGAACAACAATATTTACCAGATAAAATGTTAGGTACTAAATATTTTGTAAAAGATGATACAATTAAAGATAATATTAATTAATTTTAAAAATATACTAGACAATTGGTCATATAAAATGTAAAATAGTAATATATAAATAAAGAGAAAGGAAGAAGAATATGGAAGAAAAAGAAGAAAAAAAAGTTGACACAGAAGAAATAAAAAAAGAGACAGTTGAAACTGCAAAGCAAGTTAGAGATACAGTAAAGGAAACTGTAAAAAATGTTAATATTAAAAATGATGCAAAAGAAGCAACAGGATTTATATCAGCAATGTTTAAAGATCCATTTGAAAAAATTAGAGAAATAGTAGAAGATAAAGAAAATAAAAATTTAAAAATAGCAATTATTTTCGTAGCAATATGGACAATAGTAATCTTTATAAAAGCATTATCAATTAAATATTGGTCATTTAATGCAATATTTAAAAACATATTATCATTAGTAAAAACAGTAATTGCACCATCTTTAGGAATACTTGTTTTATCAGGAATTGTATATTTCATGAATAAAAAAGAAAAAAGATCTTTAACTACAATAATAACTTCAATTACAATTGCAAAAATACCAGAAATCATTGCATCAGTTCTTGGATTATTAACATTATTTAGTGCTAGCTCTTACAAAATAACATCACCAATATCAGCACTTTGCTCAATAATTACTGTAATTCTTACATACTTTACAATTAAAACAATATTTAAAGAAGAACAAAATTCTAAATTTTTAAAAACTTTTATAATTATAGAAGCAATTTACTATTTAGCATATATGGTAATATCATTCTTAGAAATATATATCTAAAAAATAGTACTAATTAAATATTAAAATGAAAAATGAGAGAATTATAAATTCTCTCATTTTCTATATTTTGTTTTTATATTTTACAAATTATTTAGATTCTTTTTTTGTATCTTTCATAACTTCTTTTATTGCTCCTAAACTTCCTAATGCAGATGTTGCATCAAATGGTATAAATACTTTATTTGCATCACCGTTTGCAACCTCTTTTAAAGCTTCTAAAGATTTTAATTGTATTAATTTATCATCTGGGTTTGCTTTCATCATAGCATCATAAACCATATGAATTTCTTGAGCTTTAGCTTCTGCTACTTTTTTAATTGCTTCAGCTTCACCAGTTGCTCTTCTTATTTTTGATTCTCTATCAGCTTCTGCTTCTAAAATTGCAGCTTCTTTTTTACCTTCAGCAAGTGTAATTGCAGATTGTCTTTCACCTTCAGCTTGTAGAATTAAAGCTCTTTTATTACGTTCTGCATTCATTTGTTTTTCCATTGCGTCACGAATGTCTGCAGGAGGAGTAATATCTTTTATTTCAACTCTATCAATTTTACAACCCCATTGATCTGTTGCTTCATCTAGGATAACTCTTAATTTATCATTAATTGCATCTCTTGAACTAAATGTTTCATCTAAGTCCATTTTACCAACAATATCACGAATTGTTGTAATTGCTAAGTATTCAATACCTTTTTTTAAGCTTTGAATTTCATATACTGCTTTTGCAGGGTCTGTGATTTTATAAAATACTACTGTATCAATTGTAATTGTAACATTATCTTTTGTAATAACTCCTTGTGGTGGTATATCCATAGTTTGTTGTTTTAAATTAACAACACTACGCACGTGATCAAAAAATGGTATGATGATAGTTAAACCAGCATCAGCTATTTTATGAAATTTACCAAGTCTTTCAATTATATACACTTCAGATTGTTTAACAATTTTTATAGTTCTGAAAGCGATAATTAAAATAATGGCAAGTACCACAACTAAAAATATAATTCCTTCCATAATTTTTCCTCCTTAAAATAATATTTTATATAATAAAAAATTAATAACTATTTTGTAACAACTGTAGAATTAGAAGTAGATAGTTCAACTATAGCTTTAACACCTTCAATGTTAGTTACTATAATTTGACTTCCTTTTTCTATAAATGATCCATCAGAAGTTTTTGCAGACCATACTTCGCCTGCTATCTTAACTTGACCAACATCATGAGTTGGGTTAATATCTTGTGTTGCAATTCCCTTTTTACCTATAATTGAATAAGCGTTAGTTGCAACTGATTTATCTTTTTTTGTAAATTTCTCTACAAAAGGTTTTGTAAGGAATATTAGTAAAGTTGAAGATATTATAAATACAGTTGATTGTAAAAACCAATTTCCTGGAAATAATAAACTTACAACCATTGCAAGCAGAGCGCCTATTCCAAACCAAAATACTAAAAATCCAACTGTCATTATCTCAATAATAAAACATACGCCAGCTATAATTAACCAAATATGCCACATATCAAAACCTCCTTAATATTCAATTCAATATTAATATTATACTATAAAATTAAGTAAAAATAAATAGATTTATGAAAAAATATATGTAAATACTATAAAGATTATAAAAAAGTAAAAAAGAAAAAAGAGAAGCATTAGCTTCTCACTTTTTTCTTTGCATAATTTTTGATTTTTAATTCTAAATCTGAAATCAGATTAGAATAATCTTTAAAGAAATCTTTATAAGCTTTTGCTAATAAAAATTCATTATCAGTCAACGGAACATTTGGTGTAACACCAAGAATTTTAGAATATGTATAAATACTTATACTACCATTGTCTAAATATTCTTTTGCCGCTGAATCAAGATTATCAAAAAATCTTTTTGCAATAGGATTTACAAGTACCTGCTCACCTTCTGTAAACACTAAAGTTGTCTCATTTGCCATAATGTAATCTCCTTTTCTTAAAAAAGTTTATTTAAATATAGATATATTATAACATTGATTTACATAAAAGTCAAAAAAACGGTATAGCATATTGTATACTATACCGCAAAAGGAAATATTCACTTTTCTCCATATAGTTCCCTGTCTTCTCTCATTGCTAAGAAAATATCACCAATATCACGGGAATCATCAGGGTTACCATACGAGTTACCAGTTTGACGATTTTTCAAAATCTCATCAAAAAAGGATTTTCTACTGTTGTTGTCTGTACTATTAAGTTGTGCCATAAATTTATCTCCTTTTCTTAAAAAAGTTTATTTAAATATAAATATATTATAACATTGATTTACATAAAAGTCAAAAATATAAAAATAATACTTTGAAATAAAAGAAATATGTGTTAAAATAGTTCAAGATGAAAAAGAAATGAGGAATAAAAATGATAAAGACAATAGCTTTTTGTACATTAGGGTGCAAAGTAAATCAATATGAAACAAATGCAATGATAGAACAATTTATAAAAAGAAATTATAAAATTGTAGAATTTGACCAAAAAGCGGATGTGTATATAATTAATACTTGTACAGTTACCAATATGGCTGATAGAAAATCAAGACAAATGTTAAGAAGAGTAAAAGAAATAAATCCAAAATCAATAGTAGTTGCTTGTGGATGTTATGCTCAAGTGGCAAAAGATGAATTAAAAAAGATTTCGGAAATAGATTTAATATATGGGACAAATGAAAAAAATAGAATAGCAGAATACGTAGAAGAATATATTAATGACAAAAATAAACAAGAGCTTGTTACAGACGTAATGTATCAAAAAGAATTTTTAGATTTTGGATCAACAGCTTATACTGAGAAAACAAGAGCAGTTATAAAAGTACAAGATGGATGTGATAGATTTTGTACATATTGTATTATTCCATATGCCAGGGGACATGTTAGAAGTAGAAAAATAGATAGTGTAATAGAAGAAGTAATAAAAATTGCACAAGAAGGAATAAAGGAAGTAATTATAACAGGAATACATGTAGCATCTTATGGAAAAGATTTTAAAGAAGATATTTCATTAATAGATTTATTAGAAGAAATTAATAAAATAGATGGTATTGAAAGAATCCGTTTAGGTTCATTAGAGCCAACATTAATAACAGAACAATTTGTAAAAAGATTAACAAAACTAGAAAAAATATGTGATCATTTTCACTTATCACTTCAAAGTGGTTGTGATGATACTTTAAAAAGGATGAATAGAAGATATACAACAGAACAATTTGAACAATCAGTAAAATTACTTAGAGAATATTATCCAAAAGTTGCACTTACAACAGATATTATAGTAGGATTTCCAGGAGAAACAGATGAGGAATTTGCAAAAACATATGAATTTTTAAAACGTATCAATTTTTATCAAATGCATATATTTAAATATTCTCCAAGAAAAGGAACAAAAGCAGCATTAATGAATAATCAAATAGATGGAAATATAAAAGAA
>JAAZCX010000011.1 GCA_012513065.1 Clostridiaceae bacterium
CCATTTGGAGATTTCAAAGTTAATGATAAAAGATATGATAAAAATAATTTTCTAATACACGATTATTTCTTTGCTAAAACTTTAGATAAAGTTAGACCAGGAGGAGTAATTGCATTTATTACTTCAAAAGGAACAATGGATAAAGCAAGTCCAGAGGTTAGAAAGTATTTAGCACAAAGAGCAGACCTTTTAGGTGCTATTAGATTACCAGATAATACTTTTACAAAGAATGCAGGAACAAAAGTAACATCAGATATTATCTTCTTACAAAAAAGAGAAAATTTGACCGATATAATGCCAGATTGGGTATATCTTGATAGAGATGAAAACAATATTACAATGAATAAATATTTTGTAGATAATCCAGATATGATATTAGGAAAAATGGAAATGGTATCTACTGCTTATGGCTATGATTCAACTTGTAAAGCAGAAGAAGACACAAATTTAGAAGAACAATTAAATTATGCGATAACTAATATACATGGAGAATTACAGAATAATAGTATTGAAAATGAAATTGAACAAGAAGACACATCAATACCTGCAATTCCAACTGTTAAGAATTATTCTTATGCAATAGTAAATGATAAATTGTATTTTAGAGAAAATTCAAAAATGATATTACAAGATGAGTTACCTTTAACGGCACAAAATAGAATAAAAGGTTTAATTTTGTTAAGAGAACAGGTAAGAGAATTAATTGATTTTCAAATGGAAGATTATTCAGATGAGGAAATTCATATTGCACAAGCAAAATTAAATGAATTATATGATAGATTTACAAAAGAATATGGCTTAATAAATTCAAGAGCAAATGAAACAGCATTTTCTAATGATAGTAGTTATTTCTTATTATGCTCACTTGAAAAAATAGATGGAGAGGGTAAATTTGTAGGAAAAGCTGATATATTTAGTAAGAGAACTATAAAGGCTAAAAAGAAAGTATTACAAGTAGATACTCCAGATGAAGCACTAATTTTATCTATACAAGATAAAGCAAAAGTCGATTTAGACTATATGGGACAATTATGCAATATAGATAAAGAAGAAATAATAAGTAGTTTAGAGGGTGTTATTTTTAGAGTACCTGATTATGAAAATTCTGATAATTGGGTAACTGCTGATGAATATTTATCTGGTAATGTTAGAGAAAAACTAAAAGTTGCAGAACAATTTGCAAAAGAAGATTCTAGTTTTAATATAAATGTTGAAAAATTAAAAGAGGTTATTCCAAAAGACCTTACTGCAAGTGAAATTGGAATTAAGTTAGGCTCAACATGGATACCTCCAGAAATCATTAGAAAGTTTATTTTTGAATTATTAGATACACCAAGTTATAACAGATGGGATATTCATGTTAAATATTCTAATATAACTGCTGAATGGTATATTGATGGAAAAAGTAATGATAGAAACAATGTAAAAGCATATACAACTTATGGTACATCAAGAATAAATGCATATAAAATAATAGAACAGACACTTAATCTAAAAGATGTAAAAATATTTGATACATTTATAGATGATGAGGGCAGAAAACAAAGAGTATTAAACAGAAAAGAAACTGCAATAGCTTGTAGTAAACAAGACGCAATAAAAGAAGCATTCTTAAATTGGGTATGGGAAGATCCAGAAAGAAGAAATCATTTAGTAAGACTTTATAATGATAAATTTAATTGCATAAGACCAAGAGAATATGATGGCTCTCATATAGGTTTTGTAGGAATGAATCCAGAGATAAAATTAAGAACTCATCAACTTAATGCAGTAGCACATGTTTTATATGGTAATAACACATTATTAGCACATGAAGTAGGTGCAGGAAAGACTTTTGAGATGGTTGCAGCTGCAATGGAAAGTAAGCGTTTAGGCTTATGTAATAAGTCTTTATTTGTAGTTCCAAATCATATTATAGAGCAGTTTGCAAGTGAGTTTTTGCAACTTTATCCAAGTGCCAATATTTTAGTTGCTACTAAAAAAGACTTTGAAACCAAAAATAGAAAGAAATTTTGTAGTAGGATAGCAACAGGAGAATTTGATGCAGTAATTATTGGACATTCACAATTTGAAAGAATACCAATGTCAATAGAAAGACAAATTGCATTATTAGAAGAACAAATAAGTGATATTACAAAAGGAATTGCCTCTGAAAAATCAAACAGAGGAGAAAACTATACTATTAAACAAATGGAGAAAACAAGAAAATCATTAGAAACTAGATTAGAGAAATTACATAAGGAAGAAAGAAAAGATGATGTTGTAACATTTGAAGAATTAGGTGTAGATAAATTATTTGTTGATGAAGCTCATAATTATAAGAATTTGTTTTTATATACGAAAATGCGTAATGTAGGTGGAATAGCACAAACTGAAGCACAAAAATCTTCCGACCTTTTTATGAAATGTAGATATTTAGATGAAATTACAGGAGGCAAAGGTTCTGTATTTGCTACTGGAACACCAGTAAGTAACTCAATGGCAGAACTTTATACAATGCAAAGATATTTACAATATTCTGGATTAAAAGAAAATAGTTTAGAACATTTTGATAATTGGGCAAGTACATTTGGAGAAACAGTTACTGCAATAGAACTTGCACCAGAGGGTACAGGATATAGAGCAAAAACAAGATTTGCAAAATTTCACAATTTACCAGAGCTAATGTCTATGTTTAAAGAAGTAGCAGATATTCAAACTGCTGAAACATTAAATTTGCCAACACCAGAATTTGAAAATATAAATGTAGTAGTAAAACCTAGTGAAATACAACAAGAAATGGTAAAGGCTTTAGGAGAAAGAGCAGAGAAAATAAGGTCAGGAACAGTTGATGCAACAGAAGATAATATGCTTAAAATTACAAATGAGGGTAGAAAACTAGCATTAGACCAAAGACTTATGAATCCTTTATTACCAGATTCAGAAAGTAGTAAAGTAAATTCATGTGCAGAAAATGTTTATAGAATATGGAGTGAAAATAGTGATAAGAAATCAACACAACTTGTATTCTGTGATTTATCAACTCCAAAAGACTTAAAAGGCTATGAAAAAGAAGAATTTACAGATGTATATAATGAGTTAAAGAAAAAGCTAATTCAAAAAGGTATTCCACCTGATGAAATAGCTTTTATTCATGAGGCAGATAATGAGGTTAAAAAGAAAGAATTATTTAGTAAAGTAAGAAAAGGACAAGTTAGAGTGTTAATGGGTTCAACTCAAAAAATGGGTGCAGGTACTAATGTTCAAGATAAGTTAATTGCAACTCATCATTTAGATTGTGCATGGAAACCTTCTGATTTGACTCAACGAAATGGA
>JAAZCX010000074.1 GCA_012513065.1 Clostridiaceae bacterium
CGTTAGATAAAAAGTAAAGTGCACAATTGAGTGCATGAATGTTCATAAAAGTGTAGTTTCTAATGAAACTGCACTTTTTCAAACATTTTATTAATAAAAAATTAACAAAATTAAAGAAATATGATATAGTATTAATTGTCAAAGAACTTTTGTTCCACGACGAAAAGACAGAAGATGCATCAATTTTTAAATGAAAGTGCACAATTCTGTTTATCTTTAATATATGGGCAATTTATTTGTCAAAGTGATATTTATAAATGGTGATTATAAATATCTTTTTTTATTTTATTAAATTTTTATTTAATTGAACTTCATCAGGTTCAATATAATACATGTTTAATGTATTAAGAACTTGTTCATTACATAAGAATAACATAGCTTTAAAAGGACAATTATTATTAAGAGATTCTCGACATAAACTATTAATATGATTGGCAATGATATTACAGTTGTTTTGAGTTAGGTTTTTAAATGTTGTTTTTTTAGGAAATACATATCTTATAAATTCATGATTCTTTTCGATTCCACCTTTTTGCCAAGAAGCAGAAGGATCACAAAAGAATAAATGAGAAATGTATTCTCCAGTTCTATGATTGAGTTCAATATTGTTTACATCATAAAATTCGTGACCATTATCTGTAAGTATTACTTGAAATAGTCTTTTATAATCATCTTCTAATAATGTTTCTTGTAAGTATTCAAATACTTTAGTAACTTCATCAGTAGTTTGATTTTCTAAAAGAAACATAAGCATAAAATTAGATTTTCTCCAAAAGAAGGTGAGAATACACTTTAAATCAGACATTAACCCTTCAACAGTATCCATTTCAACTATATTCAAATTAGGATTTTTCATTGTAAATTCAATAAAATCATCATATTTTCTATTAGTTAATATTTCTCTTTCTTGTCTAGTTCTACGCTTTTTATTTTTCCTTTTTTTGTGTTTTACAATTCTAGGAAAATCTAATGGGCCAAATTCAAAAACACCTTTATTAATATAATTATAAAAAGATACTTTAGAAAAATTTAGAATTTCTGGATGGTTGATATATAGGTGATTTGTAGTTTGACCTTTCTTGACAAGTGGCTTTATAATTTTATTTATGTTGTAAATTTCTTCCTCATCAAGATTGATTCCTTGTCTGCAGGAACTTATTAATTCTCTATAAGAATCATCAGCTTTTCTAGCATAGTAAGTAAGTCTTTCTTTTCTACAACCACTTCTTGATTTACAACCATTACAAACATGGGGTGATTTTAATAATTTATTACAAGAATAATCTTTACATTTGTCATTGTAA
Source organism: Clostridiaceae bacterium (assembly GCA_012513065.1). GTDB lineage: Bacteria > Bacillota > Clostridia > TANB77 > CAG-508 > UMGS1663. The sequence goes on from JAAZCX010000074.1 coordinate 1,305, forward strand.
CAATTATTCCAATTACTAGGCTTGTAATAAACTTTGTTTCTATCTATTTCTCTTAAAATAGTAGAATGAGATTTATTTAATTCAATAGATATTTGATTGATAGATTTTCTATTATTCAATCCATCTTCTATGTTTTTTCTATCTTCATAAGATAGATGACAATATTTTGCCATGATAGTATACCTCCTTCAAATGACAAACAAATTGCTTGAAGTATATTATAACCGATTACAAAATTAACTGCACAACAATTGTGCACTTTCAAATTTATCTTACA
>JAAZCX010000076.1 GCA_012513065.1 Clostridiaceae bacterium
CAATAACAGTTACAGAAGTCTGATTGCCAAAATTATCTTCTGCTATAAAAGTATAACTTCCGTTATTTGTTACTACGAAAGTTGCCGTATCAGAATATACCCATGTGCCATCAGGCAATTTTATTCCTTTTAATCCGCTTTCATTGTCATGTGCAGTAGCAGTTAATACTACATCCTGATTTGTCCATTCGGTAGCATTTCCTGTTACATTAATTACGGGTGGAATAGTATCAACGCACTCATAATGAGCGACTTCTGAAATGTTTCCTGCATTATCAACCGCTGCCACATGGACATAGAATTTTTGATAAAATTTCTGATTGATATTAAAACTTAATTCAGTGGTTTCTATTACATTATCAGGAATTGTATCAGGATTTTGGTCAACTACAATTGAATAACCTTTTAATCCAGACTTAACTGTAGCATCAGCGATATTAGATTTAACCTTAGTATTTGAAGCGGTTCCTTCTACATAGTAATAGTACTTAGTCCCTCTGTCTTCGGATGCAGTATATTCTACATAAACAGTATTTCCATTATTAATCATTTTAACATCCGTAATAGTTGGCTTTGTAGGTCCTGTTACATCTTGACCTGTATGGTCATCCAAAGATGTTTTATCGGTGATTTGGGCTAAATAGAACAAGGTATTGATGACCAATTTTTGTTCATCGGAAGTTACCCATCTATCAGGTGTTGCCCCTGCTCGAATCATATGTCCCGTTTGGATGACGGCGACATTATTCCAAGTATGAAGATAAGCGTTGCTGGTTCCTCCATTCTTTTCAACCACATCGCCTACAGGAACATTGGTTTCTGCATCAGGATGGATATCTACGAATTCCAACCATATATCCCCTTTAAAGATTTGGGAATTAGTATGGGTAAACGGAATATCCAAAGTATCCCCTACATTGCCGATTTTCCAAGGATAATTCGTCAAAAATCCTTTTCTGGTGATTTTAATTTTTTCTCCACCAACCCAAGGCACATCTTCCCAAGATTCCTGTGGAGTACCATAATCTCTTCCCAATCCGTACAGTTCGACATTGGCTTCATCGGCCAATTTTACGAAATTGATAAATTTTGACCATTTTGCCAATGTATCATGTCCAAACAGAACGCCTCTTCCGCTCTGAATGAATTTTTTCACTTCGGCTGCCGATGTTGAAGTTAAATCTTTACCTGAATTTCCATCGGAGAACCCGAAGACAATGACATCATAGTTCCAAATTTGAGTCGGATTAGCATTGAAATTCTCGATAGTCACACTATCCGTAGTAATTTTCCCTTGACCATAAGTATCCGTCCACTCTTTCAGAACAGAAGTATAGGGGTACACTTCTAAAACTTTAATTCTGTCTTTTAATGGTATAGATTGATATTCGCTTTCTCCTTCGGCTTTCTTGTAAACCATATAAGTATATTGTTTAGAATCATCTTTCATATCCCACTCTAAATGAATATAGTCTTCAGCATGAACTGGCATTGCAGTTAGTACAGGAATACCTATTTCCTGATGGAAAACATCAGATACATTCCCTTCATTATCAATTACTTTTATATGAATATAATTTTTAACATTAGGATTAATTGTATGATTAATTTCAGGCGTTGTTGCATCTACGATATCATCTGGAATAGTATTTGGATTAGAATCAATTACATAAGAGTACCCTTTGATACCACTTGTAATAGTTACTGATTTTATTTCTGAACTGATAACATCTCCGTTATGTTTTACCGCTTTAACCTGATAATTATATGTTGTTCCTTGGTCTGTCGGTTCATCAAACGATATATTTATTTGGTTACCTGTGTTTTTAACATCAATTGCTGAAACGCTATCAGGTTTTGCCTTATCTGTCGCTTCATAATCATCATAGTCTGACAAAAATCCTTCATAAACTTTTGTCCCATCTCTATATAACTCTGCCTTTGTTGCATAACCAAATTTTATGTTATCTAAATATACGATATTTCCCGTCATAGTTTGGATATAGAATGAACCGCCTCTGGTTAATACATCATAATCGTCATAATCATTAACTTTTGTATTAATATTAAACAAAGTCCATTGATTACTATTGACGGTTCTACTACCAAAACTAAATGCTGACCTCCAAGCACGATAACGGAGTTGTTCGCCTGCATTATACTGTACTTTTAAGCCCGTATTTAAGGTTATAATTTTATTTTCTTCATCAATTTCCTGTATCCGATACATATTCATAATATCAGGATAAGGTTCAGTGTCGGTTGTTATCCGAGTCCCAAGTCTTATTCCATTAAGAGAATCTAATTTAATAGTTTTACTTCCAACAGGAGCATTTTCTGCTACTTTAACATCATAAGAAAAAATGCTATTTGCCCATCCACCATCACCACTAGCAGTTATAGTACCTGTACCAGTAGACTTGGCATAAAATGACAAACTTAAATCTGTTCCGTTTGGGAAATATTTTTTACCAAACACCATAATAGAATATGGAGAATATGTGGCTGGGAAACTAATATGATTTCCATTAGTAATAGTGTCTTCAATCCTTACTGAACGATTTCCTTCATATGCTTCTTCTGTCGTTAAGGATTGACCACCTGTACCCCAAGTACTCCAAGAAAAATTCGGTCTTTCTTCTCCTTCTTCAAAACTAGATTCGTATAAAACATCACTATCTTCCATCTCAATAGCCCATTCTGCCTTGGCATAATTTGATTTCTGATAAACAACAAGGTTTGGAATAATTAACTCTGTAAAATCAGTAAATTCATTGTTTCCGTTTTTAGCCCTTACAAAATAACGATATTGTTCATATCCGCCAGATAATCCAGTAACGGTTACACTTGTTCCATTAGTCGTTCCTTGAATGAATAAACTGTTATCAGATTTTTTTCTTACTTCATAATGATAACTAATAGCACTTGAATTTCCATTAGGATTCCACAATAGCCTTACGCTGTTAGAAGTGATAATATCATATCCTTTTGATAAAGGTTGTTTAGGAATAGTGTAAACATAAAATGTTCGACTTACGATTTCAGATTGCCCATTTTCACTATCTTTCGCCCATATTCTTAATATATGTACCCCGTCTGATAAATCATTGGGGATAGTATAGGTCGTGCTGAAACTTTTTGATGTTCCGTCAGAAGTAACAGTTTTAATTAAATTTTCGGGTCCATTATCAATAGAATAATAAGCACTTAATGTACCTCTCGCATCCTCATCACTCATACTTCCGTTAATAGAAATAGTATTGCCATGTCGATAAACGACTCCATCTGAAGGAGCAGATTCCGAAATAGATGGCGGAATATTTAATAAA
>JAAZCX010000012.1 GCA_012513065.1 Clostridiaceae bacterium
GGTCTATCTCATCAGCAAGATCATTAAAATCCTTTTTAGCATTGGCTCGTTTCAAGAGTTCCTTTTGCAACTTTTCAAGCTTAGCATTGATGCTTTCAATAGACCCTTCATCTTCCAAAGCAAGTACCGATGCAATATTCTCATCGGTGTGATTATTCAACCATTCGATAGCCGAGCGATGTTCTTCTCTTGCTCTCTTTACAACCCAAATCACGATATCAGCAGATTTCCCGGATGCATATGTAATCAGCTTTCCCAGATGGTCATGGTTCGTATCCTCAAGCTGATTCTCGATGATAATTTTTCTGTCCGTTCCGGTTTCTGTTGCGTAGATATCCACATTGAAGTCACCAACACTGGACTCCGTCTCATCAACGGTTATCTCCAATCCAACGGCATCTGCCAACAGGGTAAAATTATCGTCTTCCGCAAGCCAAGGAGTAAAGTCCAATGCTTCATGCGGCCAGACCTTTCGTAAGTCTTTTATTTCTTTTAATTTTCCTAAGTTTATCACGGTACTGTTCCTCCTTGTCGCAAGATAATCGTCTTATCCACTCGACCTATTACAAAATCATCTTATCAACTCAACTTTGCACATTTTCAACCTGTCAACTCAACCCTTGTTTTTATTACAAGGCAAGGGTCATTTTTTATCCAAAAGAGCAGATAAGAAACGCACTCCCAGCCCTCGGAAATGCCTTGTTTTCAAGCCTTTTTTGGTATTTACTTCTGTACTTTTGACATCAATACTACCGTCTCAACGTGATGAGTTTAACAACTTTTTTACTATGTTTTGCTAAAATTTTAACACTTGTCTACAGGTTTTAAATATTTTTTTACAATCAATCTATAAAATTCAATTTTCTAAACCTATTTATTAATATCATGTATTTTACAAAAGTAAACTATTATTTTTTCTTTATAAACTTTTCTACTGCTCCAATTAATTCTTTTGCTTCAATCGTTACCTCTTTTTCATAATTAAAATCCAATTTTTTACTCCACTCAACTACACATTTATAAAATTTTGATTTATCATATAAAAATCCATTTTTTAAAAAACCATTTTCCCTACCAGTTATGCTTTTAAGATTTCTATTTTTAAATTTTTCCAATAACTTTTCATTTATATACTCACCTAATTTTCGTTTTTTATATTCTTCATAATTTATATCTAATTTTTTTATTAATTCTTCCGAAAATATATCTTTTTTTATTCCTTGTTCTATATACATTTCCACTACTTCTTTAGGAAAAAGATTTTCTATCTCTCTTACTTCTAATTTATATATATTTTTTCCCAATTTCTTTGATAATTTTTGGAAATTTTTGCTTTTAGCTTCTTTTCCTTCTTCAAACATATTATCATCATCTAAAATAATCATATATTTAGGATTTATCTTTTTAGCCTTAGCAATAAATTCTTTGGATATTTCTTCTACATTTTGTGGTAAGAAATTTATAAGAGACATATTTTTTCCACCATAAGGTATAAAACAATAATCATAATCTTCCATAAATTTTTCTGTATCTTCGATATTTATATTCTTTAAGTTCAAAAGTAATCTAATATAAAAAGCATCATATTTTCCTTCAATCCATATTGCTTTATTTGCTATTAAGACACTACTTGCAGTAACTCCTAATTCTTCAATAACATCATAGTACTCTTCGTTTTTCTCACTTATATTAATTTCACCATTTTCTTTTTTGCACAAATATATCAAACTATTTTTATTTTCTCTATTACCTATATCAATCAAGTTATTAGAATGTGTAGAAATTATAAAAATGCATTTTTTAAATTCTTTAAAATATGTAATCATATTTATAAATAATCTTTGATATCCTGCATGGAAACTATTTTCTGGTTCTTCAATATAAAACAACTTATATTTATTCTCATCACATTCCATAAATATTGTATACATTATTATTAATAATGATGTTATTCCATCGCCCACTTGATATATAAATTTATCTTCATCATCATTTATATTAATCTTTAATTCAAACGTTTCTTCATCTGGAATAATAGAAACAGTTTCCCCATTAAAAAAATAACTCGATAGAAATTTTTCAAATTTATTTATTTTTTCTCTTTTTTCTTTAGTTCCTAATAAATTTTTCTTATAATCTTGATAAAAATTTAATCCAGTAATAATTTCTATATTATCATTAAAATTATATTCTGAAACAATTCTTTCTTTGTATATATCCCTTCTTGTATTTTCATCATATATATTTTGTGCACTTTTTAATGGATGTCTTATATTCCTTAAAATTGGAAAATAATATTTTTCTATTTTTTCATCTACTCTATTTCCCATTTTTGAGCCAAATTTTATTATATCTTCATCTTGAAGAATATCTAATTGTTTAACTAATTCTTCTTTTAAACATTTAAGTATTTTTATTTTAATTTCTTCATATTTAGCTATTATTTCTATATTTAATTTATCAATTCTTTTTTCAATTTTTAAAAATTCAAATAAAGGCTCTAGATTTTTCATTAATTCGTTTTCATCTGTATATTGATAAGCTTTAATAGTATTACCCATCAAATATGTTGAACCTGTATCTATTTTATTTTCATTTGCTTTATCTAATAAATTAACATATTTATAATATTCTTTATATAATTTATTTATTTTAATATTATTAAATTCAGAAAAAAAATCAAAATTAATACTATTATCAGTCAAAATAATTTTTTTTAAATCTTCTGATAATTCTGATATATCACTATATATTCTTAAAGAATTAGTTAATAAAAACCTTAAAAAATAACTCTTTCCACTATTGTTTTTTCCAACTAAAAAATTAGTTTTGTCTATTTTAAATAAATAAGTTGACCTATTATCTATATTAAAATTATTTAATGTATTTTCTTTTAATAATAACCACATATCATTTCTTCCTTTTACTCATTTTTATTATATTTATATTTTAGTATGATTAAACTTTTTTTAAATTTTTCTTTTCCTGTTGGCTATATTATACTATATTCGACTAATATTCTCAAGTTATTACGTAGATTCATACTAATTTTTCCATTTTCATCTTTATCAAATGTTCTAGTTGTGTACTTCATAGAAAAATCTAAAATTACATTTTCTTTACTATTTAAAATTCTATTATTAGAAACAATATCTTCTGGGTGTATATCTTTCTTTTCTGTTAAATCAAATTGTCTTTTTAACACAAATCTTATAAGTGCATTATCTTTATTACTATTTTCATCATATCCACCAATTACTACATAATCTATCAAAGCATCAAAAATTTCTTCATCAAATACTTCCATTGTATCATTATTATTAATTAATTCTTCAAATTTTTCTATTCCGTTTTCTATACTTCTATCATCTTCAACTAATAATTCAAACTGTATTATTTGCTTTTCTAATTTTTCTATTTTTTTATTAATTATTTTAACTTTTTCCGTATATTCTTCTTTTGGTATAGTACCTTCTATCATTAATTCTAATAATTTATCTTTTTTACTTTTCAAACTATATTTCTGATTTTTAATTTTCTCCAGTTTATATTTAGGTGATATTTCTTTTGTTGATTCTTTTATATTATTTAAGAAGTCATTTACTATAAAACTTTTATTATCACATAATAATTTATAACTATCTACAAAAGCATCTTGTATTATCTCTTCTTTTATTTGTTTACTGTCTATACAATTTAATCTTCCATACTTAGCAGCCTTTAAACATAACCAATGAGGCATTTTTGTATTCTTTCCCACATATATACTTCTTCTTGTTAAAACTTCCCCACAAAAGCCACAATACGTTCTATTACTCATAGTGTATTTTCTACCTACATTTCCTAATCTTCTTCCTGTTGCTCTAACTCCACATCTATTTTCAATTATATTTTGTACTAAATCAAATGTTTCAGGTTCTATTATTGGCTTATGGTGTCCTGTTATATAGTATTTATCTTCTTCTCCTAAATTTATTAATCTTTTATGTGTTATAGGGTCTACTGTAAACGTTTTTCCTTGTAATACATCTCCTTTATATTTTTCATTTCTTAATACTTTCCTTATAGTAGATTCAAACCATTTTTTATTACCTCTAGGTGTTCTATATCCCATATTAGTTAACATTTTAGCAATTGATTCTGAGCCATATCCATCTAAATATTTGTTAAAAATTATTCTTACAATTTCTGCTTCTTCTTCAACTATTTCTAAACTTTTGTTTTTGGAATTATATTTATATCCTAGGCAATTATTAAAACCTACAAGTTCTCCTCTTTCTTTTTTCATTTTCAAACCTAGCTTTACATGTGAAGATATTGTTTCACTTTCTTGCTGTGCTATTGAACTTAATATTGTAAGTAATAATTCTCCTGCCATCTCTAAAGTATTTATATTTTCTTCTTCAAAAATAACTGCAATATTTTTTTCTTTTAACATTCTTACATACTTTAAAGTATCTAATGTATTTCTTGCAAATCTTGAAATTGATTTAGTAAGTATTACATCAAATTTATGATTTAGCCCATCTTCTATCATCTTCATAAAAGATATTCTTTTATAATCTAGTGTACCTGATATTGCTTCATCTGCATACATTTCTATATATTCCCATTCTTGATTAGAAGTTATTTTATCTTTATAATACAATTTTTGAGAATTATAACTATTTAATTGTTCTTCATCTCCACTACTTACTCTTGCATAAGCAGTTACTCTTAGCCTACCAGCAATTACTACTCCTGTTTTTCTATTTAATCTTCCATCTACTTTTCTTATTATTTCTACATTCATCTATTCCTCCAATCCTACATTTTATCCAACCTAATTATAATTCGCATTTTGAATTATTGCGAACCTACTTTAACACTTAGTTATTAATGTATAAATTTTTTAAATACTTTTTTACTGCATCATATTCTTTTAAACTAATCTCATTTTTCTCTTTTAATATATTTAAAATTTTTAATTGATTAGTATATTCAAATATTTTTTTATCAATTATTTCAGATTTATTCTTATTTATTTTTTCTATCAAAACTACTCCTCCTTTAATTTTTAAAACTAAGAATTTAACTTCTCTTTAATAAAGCCGAAATTAAAAGTGCAGTTTGTGACATTTTTTAAAAATATTTAAAAATAAAGGCAAAAAAATAAAGCTACAATCTCTTGTAACTCTATTTTTCTTGTTAAAGCAGGAATAGATGTGTCCACACATCTCGAAACTGCTTAAAAGCAAAGCTTTTAACATGTATCCTATTTTAGTAATATGTATCCATAATTGGATATATAGTTTTTATTTGTATTTATACAATCGATATTTGTGTCGATTCTACAAGTAAATACTACATTATTTTAAAATTATATTAATTTTTGATATCAAAATCGCAACATGTTGCTAATCTGATTATTTAATTTAATAAATTAAATATAACTTTTCTATAAAATATACTTTCATAATTAACTTTAAAATTATATATATATCATTATTTTTTTACCAATTAAAGTTATATGAAATCTATCAATATTCATAATATTGACATTACCACATGTATTAATATAATCTAATTGTAATACATTTAAATTCTGTAATTTTAAAAATGATTTACCTATAGAGCTCCATTCAGAAGATACTTCTCCCATTTCATTAGAAGTTTTAAAAAGTGTAATAAATCCCATTTCCTTAACATCTAATTCAAGGTAATTTGAAAACTCTTTCCAAAATATTGTTGTATACTTATCTATTAATATATTTCGATCTTGAAAATTAATCTTTTTTAATCTTGATTCTGTTCCTTTTTCTTTACTCTGTATAGGATTATTGAAAAGTTTATCATTTTCTAATTTCTTTTTTGCAAAAATACTTTTATCACCATGCTCTATATAGTCTTTTATCATCTTTAACAAATTTAAATCTTTAATATTTAATGCATTTATTATCTCACAAATTTCTTCTCTTTCTGTATATTCTTTATTCATTACAAAATCTATAATTATATCAATATAAATATTTACCATTTCTGGAACACATGTTAATAATAAATTTCTTAAATGGTTTATTACTATGTATTGATCATGTTCTGATAATATTTCCAGTTCTTTTTTAAAATCACTAATATGTATTTTCTTTTCTTCTAATCTATGGCTTATTCTTTCAATTCTTTCTTTTATATATTCTGGACTTGCTAAATCAATAGTTCTAGAAACAGCATAAATAAATATTGGTAATAATGTAAATTGTGGATTTACCGCTGCCAAAATTCCTGTTGCAATATTAGATATATCAATACAATTATCAATTTTTTTAATAGTTTCTTCTTTTAAGACAATTGGTTTATTATATTTTTTTATTGATTTAATTAATATAGTAATTACTAAAGTAAATAATAATATTATAAAAACAAAATATTTATATTCAATTATAAACTTTGTTAACCAAATAATTATATTAAAACTATAAAATAAAAATATAAATACAATTATTCTTATACTCCAGTGAATTATAGATCCTGAATTATTTCCACTAATTATTCCATGTTTATATAACTTTCCAACTATGTTCCATGCAAATGCAAATGCCATAATTCCTATTATACCCATAACGATATAATTCCATAAAACATTATCAAACAATATATACTGACCTGTTATCATTTCAAAAATAGGTTTTAATATATTTTTCATTATATTCCTTTCCTTGTTTTATAATCTTCTCCATCTTCTGCAACCATTTGAGTATAATTACTTTCTTCATCTATATTATACTGAACATCATTTTCTTCATTATCGCTATTATTACCGATTCCAAAATATTTTTCAAAGAATTTTGATATTTTTTCTATAATACTTTGTTTTCTTTCCGCTCTATTTCCACCATCAAATCTTCTCATTGGTGGAAGTATTTTTTCTATATCTGTTCCAGCAACTTTAACTTGTCCATCTCTAAATGAATTGTCTAAAAACTTTCTCGTTTCTTCTTCTTTTAAGTTTTCATCTTCTATCAATTTTTTCAAATCTGTTTCTTTTTGCTCTTTAACAAACTTGCTCCAGTCTTTCATAACATCTGTATTTGCATTTATTTTAGATATAAAGTTATTTATTAATTCTTTCTTAGAACGTAATGATAAACTTGAGTTTATTGCTTTATCTATTTTGCCTAATATTTCTTTATCCTCACAATTAGAATCATGATATTTAGCAACTAGCATTAAGATATAATCTATATTTACTTCTACTTGTTTTACAAGTTCCATTTCAAATACTAAATCATCTTTAATACTTTCTTCTTCACCTGGTTTAGCTTTAAATTCTTCATACATATCTGTATAAGTTCCAATATAGTCTTGGAAGTCTCTTTGAGATAATATTTCATTTCCTTCAAATTTATCAAATGAAGATAAAATATTTTTTAATCTTAATATATTTCCCATAGCTTTTATAAAGTCTTTTTTATTTTGCTCGCCTAATATTTGTTCTCCTATTGGATATTTTTTTAGTAACTGTGCTATTCTTTCTTCATATCCTAATTGTTTGTTTCCTTTATCATCTTCATAACCATAATAGTAATCTTCATAAGATTTTAGAAGTACAATTCCACTTGCATTTTTATCTCCAAATAATGCTATTGCATCATTTGTTTGATCTTGTAAATTCCTAAAACATACTATATTTCCATAAGATTTTACAGAATTCAAAATACGGTTTGTTCTTGAAAATGCTTGTAAAAGTCCATGTTGTTTTAAGTTTTTATCTACCCATAATGTATTTAATGTTGTTGCATCAAAACCTGTTAAAAACATATTTACAACGATTAGTAAATCTACTTGTCTATGTTTTACTTTATCTGATAAATCTTTGTAATAGTCTTGGAATCCTGTGCCTTCTGATGAAAAATTAGTTTTAAATTTTTTATTATAATCATTTATTGCATAATCTAAAAATTCTCTTGAACTTTGGTCCAATAAATCTGTTTCAAAACCTTCATCATCTAATATTCCATCTGATGTATCTTCTTCGTTTGAAGCAAAAGAAAATATTGTTGCTATACTTAAATCTTTATGCTTTTCTTCTAATTGTTTCTTAAATTCCAAATAATACTTCTTAGCCATTGGAATTGATGATACTGCAAACATTGAATTAAAGCCATTCATTCGTTGTCCCTTTAAATCATAAAATGAATTTCTCTTTGTTTTTTGATCAAAGTGTTCTATTATATAATTAACTACTTTACTAACTCTTTCATGTGCAGATAACGCTTCTTCAGTATTTATTGCTTCAACTTCTTTATCTGTCATTCCATCTTTTTGTTTTACTGTATTTATATAATCAATTCTAAATGGTAATACATTTCCATCATTAATTGCATCTACTATTGTGTATGTATGTAATTTAGCTCCAAATGCTTGCTCTGTTGTACAAAAGTCTGGGTTAGTTTTTTTACCTGCATTTTTTGCAAATATAGGTGTTCCTGTAAATCCGAATAAATGAAAGTTTTTAAAATTCTTAACTATCATTTTATGCATATCACCAAATTGTGAACGATGACATTCATCAAATATTAATACTAAATGTTTTTGATATATTGGATGATTTTTGTTTCTTTTTACAAATTCACTTAACTTTTGAATTGTTGTTACAATAATTCTTGAAGTATTGTCTTCTAATTGTTTTTGTAGTACTTTTGTACTTCTATTTCCATTAGCAGCACCTTTTTCAAATCTATCATATTCCTTCATTGTTTGATAGTCCAAATCTTTTCTATCTACAACAAATAATACTTTATCTATATATTCTAAATTAGTCGCAAGCTGTGCTGTTTTAAATGAAGTTAATGTTTTACCTGAACCCGTTGTATGCCAAATATATCCACCAGCTTCAATAGTTCCCATTTTTTTATAATTTGTAGCAACTTCTATTTTATTTATAATCTTTTCAGTTGCAACTATTTGATATGGTCGCATAACAAGTAATAAATCTTCTGATGTAAACACACAGTATTTTGTTAATATATTTAAAATTGTATGTTTAGAAAAGAAAGTTCTTGTAAAATCAACTAAATCTGATATTACTTTATTGCTACTATCTGCCCAATATGAAGTAAATTCAAAGCTATTGCTTGTTTTTTTACTTCTATTTCTAGTAGTATTTTGTTCCTTCAAATGACTTTCTCTTGTTGTATTAGAATAATATTTTGTACTTGTCCCATTTGATATTACAAATATTTGTATATATTCATATAAACCACTACCAGCCCAAAAGCTATCTCTTTGATATCTGTTTATTTGATTAAAAGCTTCTTTTAAAGCAACCCCTCTACGTTTTAATTCTATATGTACTAAAGGAAGTCCATTAACTAAAACAGTAACATCATATCTATTATCATAATTACCGCCATTTTCAACATATTGGTTAATTACTTGTAATCTATTGTTATGAATATTCTTTTTATCTAATAAATAAATATTTTTAGAAGTTCCATCATCTCTTTTTAAAACTTGAATATGATCTTCTTGAATCTTTCTAGTTTTTTCGACTATTCCATCATTACTATTAGAAATATTATTATTAAAAAATCTTTTCCATTCACTATCAGTAAAATTATAATTATTTAATAATTCTAATTGTTTACGAAGATTATTTTTTAATGTTTCTGAATCATGAATTTCTAAATAATCATATCCTTGTTCACAAAGCATTCTGATAAACTCTTTTTCAAGTGCTGCTTCACTTTGAAAACTATCTGAACGCTTTTTTAATGGTTCATATTCTGTTACTACTGTAGAATTACTCATTTCCATTACTACATTATATTTGCTCATAACTTACTCCTTAATTTGCTTTCTTTAATTCTTTGAATGTTAATAATTTATCTCTGTAATATTCATATTGTTTCTGTCTTGCTTCTATTTCGGCTGGTAGACCTTCAGAAATATTATTGCATAATTTATCAAATTTGTCTAGAATTGAAACTATTTCTTCTTGTTTATCTAAAGAAGGTAATATAAATTCTACATTTTTTAAATCTTTCATCGGTATACTTGAAACAGGAGATCCTACAATGTAATTTGAATATAATTTCTTCATATAATTAGATTTCATCAAATACATTAAAAACACTGGATTTATTTTATTTATATCTGGTTTTAAAATATATACACCCTCTTTTACATTCCAATTAATTGGATATTCTTCAATAATCGATACTCTACCAATTGTTCCAGTTCCACTAAAAAGAACGTCATTTATTTCAAGATTTGATCTTTCATTTATTCTATTTAATGCTATTTGATTAACTTTGTCTTTTGAATTTAAGTAATCAACGTTTCTATTTCCCAATTCCCTTACGGTTACATAATACCCTTCAGCATTATCTGTATTTAATGAAAAGAACTTTCTAGGATTTAAACCAGTTTTTAAAGAAATTAAAACATCTGATATTTTGACTTTATTAGCATCATTTTTCAAATCAAAAATCTTATCTCTATAATATTCATCCTGTTGTTTTCTTGCTGTAAGCTCTGCTGTAAGCTCTGCTGTAAGCTCTGTAAAATTATCTAATATACGAACAATTTCATTTTGTACTTCTATTGGAGGGACAGCTATTTTTAAATTTCTAAAATCTCCCTGGTTTAATTTTGGAATATTTCCATGTATTAAAGTTGAAACATTTATTGTTTGTATAAAATGATATAAATATCTTAAAGATACTCCTTCTATTTCTTCAATAATATGTGCATGATTATTTACCCAAATTTTTCCTTCCGCCCATGTGACTATTGGAGTTCCATTTGATGTCATAACACTACCATCTTCTCCTACAAGTATATATGTGCCATCAAATATATAATTTGAAACATAATCCTGAATTCCGTTTGCCCCATAGTATGGATATTCGCCGGTTTGTCTTGCAGATTTAGTTACAGGTTTACGCATATTATCCAATATATTGCAACATCTTTCTAGTTCTTTGTATTCCACCCCATCAGGGCACAACTTTTCAATTAATTCTTCTAGTTTATTAATTTTCTTCACCGCCTTTATTACTTTTATATCTTTTTTTACATCAGTTGCAGTTATTCTAAATTTTCGAATAACTGATATTTCATCAAGTTCATTATCTTCAATTAATTCTTTTTGTTTACTAATTGTCTTCACTACCTTTTTTTAGCATTTTTTTAACTTCTTTATCAAAATCAGAATTTATTTTTTGAGTTTTATTAAATTCTGTATATTCTTCAATTGCTTTTTTATCTGCATTTTCTTTGCTTATTTTTCCTTTACCTTCTAAAATATCATATCTTCTAAAAGCTAAAAATTCATTTATGCTTGAATTAAATTCTTCCATTGTAAAGGTATTTTCTCTTTCAATTAAATCTTCTATATAATCAAAATATCCCGAAACTGTTCTTTCTAATTGTTTGATTTGTTTTTCATCTAAATAGTTTTTTCCTACTATAACATCAGATTTTAAAATTCTTCCATCTGGTGAATTTTTCCAACTAGTAAGTCCCATATTTTCTTTTTTTCTATCAACTTTTGAATTTATTATTTCAGCTGCTGTTTGTCCTGTTATTGCATAATGAAATTTATTTTGTACTGTTGCGTAAAATTCTTTTGTTGTTTCGGAGTTTTTATCATAATCAATACTACATTCTGCAAATATATCTGTTATTTGTTGCCATATTCTTCTTTCACTTGCACGAATTGAACGAACGCGTTCTAGTAATTCTTTAAAATAGTCTTTACCAAAAGCTGTTTTTCCTTGTTTTAAACGTTCATCATCCATTGCAAAACCTTTAGTCATATATTCTTTTAAAATAGA
Organism: Clostridiaceae bacterium; assembly: GCA_012513065.1. GTDB lineage: Bacteria > Bacillota > Clostridia > TANB77 > CAG-508 > UMGS1663. The sequence goes on from JAAZCX010000012.1 coordinate 11,820, forward strand.
AGTTGCCCAAATTCTAAAGTTTGTTGCTTTTCTTGAATTAACACGGTATCCAACAGATATTATTACATCAAGATTATAAAATTTTGGTGTTCTTGCAACATTCCTATTACCTTCTTTTTGAACTATCGAGAATTCCTCGACAGTTGCTTTTTCTTGTAATTCGTTATCATTATAAATATTTTTCAAATGTAATGAAATGTTATCTATACTACAGTCAAACAATTCTGCCATTGCTTTTTGTGTTAGCCAAATAGTTTCATCTTTTACTACAGCATTTACAGATATGTTTTCTTCTGGTGTATTATATATTAAAAATTGTAGTTCTTTATCCATTAATCCACCTCAATTTCTTTTATAATTTTATCTATTTCAGTACGAAGTACATCTTCCTTTTCTACTATTTCTTCTATTTGTTTGTTTAATACTTTAATATCTATCTTTTCTCTTGTATCTTCTTGTTCTACATAAGTTGAAACAGATAAATTATAATCATTTTCTTCTATTTCTTTATTTGATACAAGTTTAGAAATATATTCTTTATCTTCTCTTTTTGTAAATATATTAACTATATTCTCTATATTTTCATCAGTTAGTTTATTGTTATTTGTTACTTTCACACATTCTTTTGAAGCATCTATAAATAAAGTACTATTATCTTTTTTATTTTTCTTTAATACCATAATGCATGTTGCAATTGATGTTCCAAAAAATAAATTTCCTGGTAATTGTATAATTGAATCTACAAAGTTATTATCTATTAAATATTTTCTTATTTTTTGTTCTGCTCCACCTCTGTATAAAATACCTGGGAAGCATACTATTGATGCTGTTCCGTTCGATGCAAGCCATGATAGTGAATGCATTATAAATGCAAAATCTGCTTTTGATTTTGGTGCTAAAACTCCTGCTGGAGAATAACGAGGATCATTTATTAAAAGTGCGTTATCATCTCCTGCCCATTTTATTGAATATGGTGGATTTGAAACTATAACCTCAAAAGGTTCATCATCCCAGTGTTCTGGCGAGGTTAATGTATCTTCACATGCTATATCAAATTTATCATAACCTATATCATGTAAAAACATATTTATTCTGCATAGGTTATATGTTGTTATATTTATTTCTTGTCCATAAAAACCATTTCTAACATTATCTTTTCCTAATATTTTAGCTGATTTTAAAAGCAATGAACCCGAACCACATGCTGGGTCATATACTTTATTTACTGATGTTTTACCTACTATTGCAAGTTTTGTTAATAATTCACTTACTTCTTGTGGTGTATAAAATTCTCCTCCTGATTTTCCTGCATTTGATGCATACATACTCATCAAAAATTCATAAGCATCTCCAAATGCATCTATTGAATTTTCTTTATAATTTCCAAGTGGTATATTTGCAATCCCGTCTAATATTTTAACTATTTTTTCATTTCTTTTTGCAACTGTTGCTCCAAGTTTATTGCTATTTACATCTATATCTGCAAATAGTCCAGAAAAATCATCTTCGCTTTCTGCACCTTTTGCTGAATTTTCTATATTATTAAATATTTTTTCTAATGTTTCATTTAAATTTTCATCATCTTTTGCTTCTTTGCATACATTGCAAAATAATTCTGAAGGTAATATAAAAAATCCTTTTTCTTTTACAAGGTTTTCTCTTTCCGATTCTGCCATTTTATCTGAAATTTTACTATAATCAAAATCACTATCTCCGGCTTTTCTTTCTCCATCATTTATGTATTTTGTTATATTTTCTGATATATATCTATAAAACATTATTCCTAATATGTATTGTTTAAAGTCCCATCCATCAACAGAACCTCTTAAATCATCTGCTATTGACCAAATTGCTTTATGTATTTCTTCACGTTCTCTAGAATTGTTATTACTCATTTATATTCCTCCAATTACTCCATTTTTACATTTATTATTTTATCACAAACTACATATTTTTTCAAAAGTAGTGTGTGTTATATTATTATTATTTATATTATTATACTAGACATTTTTGTCTATACCCCTCCTGACATTTTTGTCTAGGCCCCTATAGACATTTTTGTCCATACCCCCTTACAGAAAATTTATTTACTAAATTTATTTTTTGGATAAAATGTATATCTTTTTTCTTTTATTTTTCTGTTTGCGAAGATATGTTTCTGCTCTACCAGGTTTTAGTTATTTTTTATTATTTTCTATAAATTTTATCATTTTTTAATGGTTTTTTATACCTTTTTTGTATATTAGTCTACAGGTCTTAAAGCATTGATATTACTAGCTTTTCTTAAGTTCTAAAACACATACGCACTCCACGTGTGTTGTAAATGGAAACATGTCTACTGGTTGTATTTCTTGTGCTTCATATTTATCTTCTAATAATTTTATATCTCTTATCATAGTTGCTGGATTGCAACTAATGTATACTACTTTTTTAGGTTCTACTGCTAATATATTACCAATTGTATTATTATCTAATCCTTTGCGTGGTGGATCTACTAAAACTACATCTGGACAAATATTTTTAGTTTTAATCAAATTTTCAAATATTTTTTCAGTATCTCCTGCATAAAATTCTATATTTTTAATATTATTAATTTTTGCATTTTCCTTTGCATCTGATATTGCTTGTTCTACTATTTCAATTCCATATACTTTTTTTACATATGAAGATGCAAATATACCTATTGTTCCTATTCCACAATATAAATCAAACAATATATCTTCTTTATCTAATTTAGCTGTTTCTAATGCTGTATTATATAACACTTCCGCTTGTACAGGATTTACTTGATAAAATGACATTGGAGAAATTTTAAAAGTATAATCTCCTAATGTGTCATAAATATATCCATCTCCATGTATAGTAATATTTTCATATTCAAGTATTACATTTGTATCCTTTTTATTAATATTCTTAACAATTGTTTTTACATTGTATATTTTTACTAACATTTCTATTAATTCGTTTTCATATGGTATTTTAGTCCCATTTAAAACTAATATACACATAATTTCATGTGTTCTGATTCCTACTTTTACAACAATATGACGAAGTAATCCTTTTTTAGTTTTTTCATCATATATTGGTATTTGCTTTTCTATTACAAATTGTTGAATTGAAAAAGCTATTTTTTGAGAAATTGAATTTTGAATATAACAATCTTTAATTGGAATTATTTCATGTGTTCTTTGTGCAAATACTCCAACAGTTACTTCATTATCTTTGTTCATTCCTACTGGGAACTGTGCTTTATTACGATAATAATAAGGATTTCCCATTCCTATAGTTTTTTTAACATTTACTTTTTTATTTAGAGTTTTATTTACTAAATTTTTCACCATTTCTTGTTTAATGTTTAAAGTTTCTTCGTAATCAATATGTCTTAAATCACATCCACCACATCTTTTATATGTACTACAATCGCTTTCTGCTCTATAAGGTGATTTTTCTAATATTTCTATTACTTTTCCAAAAGCATGTGAAGACAATACTTTTACTATAAGAATTTTTACTTTTTCACCTTTCATACTATTAGGAATAAATACAGTAAAATTATCTATTTTTGCAATTCCTTCCCCATTCATTCCATAATCTATAATATCTACTACGTACTCTTTATTCTTAATAATTGTTTTATCCATACGTGTTTTTTCCTTTCTATTTATCATTTTATTCATTATATATTACTTATTATTTTATATCAATAATTTATTTTTGTTTTAATAGAATTTTTTAAATAAAAAAGAATATCAAGTTATAAAAACTATTGATATTCTTTTTTGTACTCTTATGGTAATTGCTAAATTGTAATTTATGTTGTTCATGATTATAAATATTGTGATTAATCTATATATGATAAAGTCTCCCCATAAAACAACACTTTTTTGCCTTTAGGCACTTTCTTAATAACTTGAAATACATTATATACATCTGGATATGGAGATATTATACCCATACACATCATGCCAAAGCTTAAACTACATATTGTTGAATTATTTGTTAATGCAAAAATTAACATTGGGATTATTCCTAATATAAATGGTAATAAGCACATTGTAATAAATTTGCTTTTACTCATAGGATAGGATGCTAATGCTACAAATGTTATAGGTTTTATAAATCCTATACTAACATTAACATTTTTGGGATAAACAATTCCATGTAAAATTTCATGAACAATTAATAACATACATCCTATCAAAAAACCTAAAATTAAAAAAATTGGTTTTATTGATATATTACTATTAAATAATTTAAGAAATAAAACTACATTACATAGTATTATTAAGAATACACAAATAGGTATTGCTTTTATTTGTATATTATCTTTATCATTATTAATTAAAGTCATTTTCTTATTTGTATTATATTTTTGATACTTAATAATTTCATTTTCGTTTATAATACCAACCATCTTTAATCTAGCCATACTAACAACCACTATCATTACTACAAATTTACCATCTATAAGTAACTTATATTATACCATAAGAAAAATAAATCTTTTTATTGATCTGCTTGATAAATTGTAATTTATTTAACTTTCTTAATAGGATGTCTAATAACTGTTTTAAGTTTACTAACATCACATTTTCTTGGATCACTTAAATATATTTCATGATGATATCTAGAATCTGTAATGTCTAATTCATATCCATTGTCTTTCATATACTCATGCATTGAATTAACTGTTTCAGGTTCATCATCATAACTTCCAAGATGCATACATTGAACACATATTCCCTCATCATATGTTAAAAATTCAACTCTTGAAAAATCTTGTTTTTTCTTTTTAGTTGCTTCTTCTATTGCCCAATCAAAATCTTCTTTTGTAACAAAATCTGGTAATCTTATTATTGAAATAAAATTAAGTTTATCTTTTTGATTGTAGTCCATTCCTTCAATTCCATCTTGCCACCAAAATCCTTCTAAAGGTGGAACTACATATTCAAAGAATCCATTTATTTTATGAGTTCCTTTATAACTCATTTTTATTGTATATGCAATTCCATATAATAATCCTATTGTATTTTGGTAATCTCCATTTTCTTCGTTAGGATTTCCTTTTCCTCTTACAGCTATATAATTCATTTTAGGAATATCTACTATATTTGGTTTATTTTTAGGCATATAAAATTCTTTATATTCTTTTTTATAATCAAATGCCATATTTATCAGCTCACTTTCAAATTACTATTTATCTTTCTTTTTATTTATAAGCGCAACAATAGAAATCAGCATCCCTGAAACAATGCAAAAAAATGCAATTAATCTAACTAAGACAACTTTTGTTGGAATATCTCCAAAATGATACCAGCTCATTAATTCAAAAAAGACTAAAGTTACTATTACAGATACTATTACTGCTATAAAATACATAATACTTTTTTTCATATAATCCTCACTTTCAAATTACTGTTTTATAATTCTATAATTATTTTTAATTTACTAACACTTTTTTTAGCATATATATTACCACCTAATTGTTTAGTAAATTCTTTTGCTATCGCTAAACCTAAACCTGTTCCCTCTTTCGTTCTTGATATATCTACTGTATAAAATTCATCAAAAATTCTATCAATATCTATATCATTATCTAATAATTCATTACTAAAAATTATTTTTACTTTATCTTTTGTTTCTACTTTTATTTTCAAATCACTATTACTATGTTTGTAAGCATTGCCTATTAAATTTTCAAAAATTCTACTTAATAACATTTTATTGGAATTTATAATTATTTTTCTTTGCTCACAATCTAATAATATTTCTCTGTTATTCTTTTTGTAATCATCATAGAAAACAATAACACTTTCTTCTAAAACAGAAGTTAAATTTATCTTTTCTAATTCTGGTGTTTTATTAGTCGATATTATCTTTGAAAATTCAAAGAACGAACTTATTAATTCTTCTAATCTTTTTAATCTTTTTTCAATAGTTATTAAATCCTTTTTCTTTTCTTCTTCACTTAAATCAGATTTTAAAATAATATCAATATATCCTAGTGCAGAAGTTAATGGTGTTCTCAAATCGTGAGAAATATTTGTCATCATCTTCATTAATGATTTATTTTTATTACTATAATCAATTTTAATATCTTTTGATTCTGTTATTACCTTGTTTATATTATGTATGAGATTATTTATATTCTTTAAATTATATTTTGAATGAATTAAAGTATTACTTTCCATATTTTTTATACTATCAATTTCTTTTGATATATTTTTTATTTCATTATGATATAAAAAAAGATAAGTGAGTAATATGATTATAATAACCACTAAAATAATTATAATAAATTCCATACCTATCACTTATCCTTTCTTTTTTATTTTATTTCTGCTTTTTTAAATGCATAATATCCAATTGTATTAAATATAACAATATAAGCTATACCAAGTAAAGCACAACTAACAATGTATTTATTTGTTGGGTTATTAACTAATTTTGTTAATGCTAATTGAATTTCATAATTATTAAACCAATCAGCATTTAATTTAAATAAATTAATTATACCTGTTGCAATTAATTGTACAACCATAATAAATGGTATTGATATTGAATTAAATAAAGATGTCTTTCTTAATACAAATGCCAAGCATACTAATAAGCTTATTATACCATATAATAATGGTAATTGTATAATTGTTAATTTAGTGAATTCTAATAATGGTGTTGAAAATGCTTTACCATTTATAATTAAATTTAAAATATAAGTACCATAATTATTAAATAATATTAAAAATGTCCCTAATCCTAATATCAGTAATAATTTAGAAAAATAATATTCTTTTCTTGAAATTGCAGAGGATATAGTGTTTTTGATAGATTTATTAGAAAAGTCAGTTGCTACTACTATAACTGCTATTACTATAAAAAAGTAATATAAATTAACATTTGTTCCTACTATATCTTTATCTAATGCAAATGATCCATTATTCTTCATTATTTCTCTATATTCTCCTAATGTCTTTGCACTACTTATTTCTTCCATCATTTCTAAATCACTCATATCTACATTTGAACCAATAGACAAGCCTATATGTCCAGGAGACATTCCAACTACACTTACTACCGATAATATTGTAATCACTGCTAAAACAATATATATTGCTTTTCCTTTTAAAATTCTATATAAATCCGATTTAATTATATTAATCATATTATTTAGCCTCCTTTATTACTGATTTAAAGTAATCTTCCAATGATATACCAGTTTCTCTAATTTGCTTAATATTTATATCACTTTTTACAAGAGTTTTATTAACTGTTTCAATGTTCTCCAAATAATCATAAAGTCTTACTTCTTCTTTATCAACAACCTTATAATTAGTTGTTTTTAAATCTTTTTCTAAAACAATAGATACTTTTTTTACATCATCAGTTTTAATTACAATACATTTTGAACATTCAATATCTAGTTCTTCTTTTGAAAGTTCTTTAACAACTTTACCTTTTTCTATTATACAGAAACGAGTTGCTAATAAATATAATTCGGATAATATATGACTAGATATTAAAATAGTAATATTTCTTTCTTTATTTAATCTTTTAAATGTATCTCTTAAATCACTAATACCAATTGGATCAAGTCCATTGATAGGCTCATCTAATATGATAAAGTCTGGATTATCAAGTATTGCAAATGCAATTCCTAATCTTTGTTTCATACCAAGAGAAAAATTCTTAAATTTTTTCTTTATAACATCATCTAAACCTACTAATTTTAATGATTCATCAATTTGCTTATAATTAGTAATTCCTTTTTGAATTGCATAATATTTTAAATTATCATATGCACTTAAATTAGGAAAAAAAGCAGGATTTTCAATTAATGAACCTATTCTTCTTTTTGTTTCGGTTAGGTCATTATCATTATGATTAAGTAATGTAAATTCTCCACTTGTTTTATTGGCTAATGTAGTAATTATCTTCATCAAAGTTGTTTTACCTGCACCATTTCTACCAATTAAACCATAAATATCCCCTTTATTAATTTCAATATTGATTTTATCAAGGGCAATAAAATCTTTATACTTTTTAGTTAAATTGTTAGTTTTTAAAATTATTTCTTTCATTCTTATTCCTCCAACAATTTAATTATACAAAAAAAGTGTTAAATAACTCTTAACACAATTCTTAAAAAAGTCTTAATTTTTATTTTTTTAATCTATATCCTATACTCCAAACAGTTTCTATGTACTCCTCATTTGAATTACATTCTTTTAATTTATTTTTAATTTTACTAATATGTACATTTAAAGTATTATCATCTGCTGAATTCTCATCATTCCAAATAGTATCAAAAATCGCACTCTTAGTAAGTGTTTGATTTTGATTTTCCATTAATAACTTTAGTAATTCAAATTCTTTTTTTGTAAATGATATTTCTTTATTATTGCATTTTACTGAAAAATTATTTTTGTTTAATTCTATATCTTTAAATTTTAATATATTTGAAAATGTATTATTATCTCTTAATTGGACTTTAATTCTAGCAATTAATTCATCATTATTAAATGGTTTAGTAATATAATCATTTGCACCTAATGAAAATAAGTCTATTTTTTTATTAACATCTTCAATAGCACTCATAACAATTATAGGTACATTATTTTTTCCTTTTAATTCTTTAATAATGTCTTCTCCATTTTTTCCTGGTAGCATTAAATCCAATAATATTAAATTAATATTATCATTGTGAACTAATAATCCCTCTGTTCCAGAATATGCATTTTCAACATTAAAATCATTATTAGTTAACAATTTTGTAAGCATTTCATTTATATCTTTATCATCTTCAATTATTAAAATTGTAGTTTTCATTCAAACACCTCGCTTCAAAATTGTAATTTAAATTACTTTTTAATTTGTAAATCTTTACAAGTGTCTAATACTATTTCTTTTAGACTTTCTTGATTATCAACACAATCAACTAAATACATAGGTTTAGCGTTTTCATAAGGTATAGACTCTTGCATATTATATTTTTTATTACTATCAACTATTTTCACAAGTAGTCTGTCATCATAAATGCCACCAAACAATATTCCATCGTAGTAAAGCAAATATTCACCCATCATAAATTTACAAGTTATATTATCTAGTAAATTAAATTGTTCTAAAACAAAATCTTTATAACCTTTTGTAGTAGCCATATAATCACACTCCCAAATTGTAATTTATCTTTCCAATATTCTATCGAATCATAAACAATAAGCCTAATAAAAGTATTGCAATAAAAACAATAGCTGACCATTTTCCAATTTTGGCAAACAAATCATCCCTATATTTAATTGCTAATACTAATGCAGGTATTAAAAATATAAATGTATAGAAAACTGTGTAATGTGTTCCACTTGCATTAGCACTATTAGACCAGGTTGGAATATTTAAAGTTGCTAATATACTATCTCCTAAACAAAAGCCCATTATCTCAAAAGACCAAAAAAACGCAATAATAACTAATAATAATGATATTGAACCTATACCTAATTTTTTCATATTTCCATTCCTCCTAAAATACAAATTACTATTTATCTGTTAGTTATACTATATCATATTTATATCAAAAAACTCAAACTATCTTTATTTTATTTATAAAGATAGTTTGAGTTAAATACTTAATGGTGCGGATGAGAGGACTTGAACCCCCACCCTTTCGGACTAGATCCTAAGTCTAGCGCGTCTGCCAGTTTCGCCACATCCGCATGTTCCATCGACAATAATTATATTAGCACATTTTATGGATTATTGTCAATAGATATAGTTTATTTTTTATAAATTATTTCATTACTTCATTTATTACTTTTGCTAAATACTTCATACTATTTAAGCATTGTGGTAATGTATTTCCAGTAGCTCCTACTTCTATAATAGATGCTCCTTTTGCCAGATGTTGATTATATCTACTATTTCTTAATATGATTGGTTTAAACAATCCTGGGTATAATTCATTTGCTTTTTCTTGAACTTTAATTGCAAATTTTAAATTTTCATTCCAATTATTATGTTCTAACCCTCCTCCATCTGTACCTATTACAAACATTAATTGAGCTGCTTGTTCTTCTCCTATTTGTACAGTTGGTGCATATGAATAATCACCTATAGCATCTCTATGTATATCTATTACTACATCTGTATTTTTGTTATGTTCTAATAAACTTTTAACTGTTGTTAAAGAACGTCCATATGATCCATTATAAGCCGGATAATCATGGTATGTTTTATCATGTAATACTTTATATCCATAACTATTTAATTGTTTTTCAAGTTCTGTTCCAACTCTTGCTACATTATAATTTAAATCAGTTGTTCTATATGTTCCACTTTGTTGATATATATAATTTTCACTAGGAGTATAACTTTCACATGTATGTGTATGGAAAATTAATATATTTTCATTATTTACTTGTATATCTGGTTTCAAGATTTCATCTGTTAATTGATAACTAGTTTCATTTCTTACTTGAACTCCATTATATGAATTTGTAAATTTAGTTGGTACATTATTTTGTATAACTTGAGTACTTATTCCTGTTTTAGCATGTTCAATTTTTTCTATTTGATCTATCTCTTGTTTTTCTTCTGGTTGTATAAAATTTTCTGTATTTTTGCTTTCATTTATACTGCTAATAGCTGATAATTGTGTGTCTAATATTATTTTTAAAGGATTAATTTTTTCTTTATTAGTATTTTCTTCTTTTTCACTAATTAATTTTGATAATTTTAAATTATCTTCAATACATATTATTAATTTATTTTTATCAATAATATTAAAAATATTTAATATATTGATTTGTTTACTATTAATATTCAATATGTTGTTAAAAATAAATAAGAAAAAAATTAATATTGCAGTTTTAAATGTATATTTAAGTATATCTTTTTTCCCTATTACTAGCGTCATATTAGTCATTATTTTTATCCTTTCGTACAACCTATATTATATTAAATATATGCTTGTTCAAATTAAATTATGATAAGAAAAAAGAATGATTTTATATTATCATTCTCCTTCATATATTTTTATTTAATTTTATTAATTACATCTTCTAATTTTAAAGTTTCTTGTTCTCCTGTTTGCATATTTTTTAATGTTACTACATTGTTTGCAATTTCATCTTCTCCAATTACAATTACATATGGAATTAATAATTTATCTGCATATTTAAATTTAGCTTTTATTTTCTTTTCTTCTAAATATACTTCAGTTGGTATATTGTTTTTTCTTAATATTGTTGCAACTTCAATTGCTTTTGATTTATCTTCAATCATAGAAATAACTAATACTTTTGAAATTGATTTATTTTCTTCTTTTATTGCTTGTAATTCATTCAATTTATAAAACAATCTTGTAAATCCTATAGATATTCCTACTCCTGGTAATTTTTTATCTGTATAATATTCTGCTAAATTATCATATCTTCCTCCAGAACACACACTTCCTATTTCTCTATATTCATTTAAGAAAGTTTCATATACTGTACCTGTATAATAATCTAATCCTCTTGCAATAGTAAAATCTACTTTAAAGTTATTGTCTGGAACGCCAAAGTTTCTTACATAGTTTACTACTTGTTTTAATTCTTCTAATCCAGTCTTAAATGTTTCTGTAGAAATATTTAAATCTTCTACTTTTTGTAGTTTTTCATCTGTTGTTCCGTCTATTTCTATAAATTTAATAATTGTGTCTATTTTTTTATCTTCTATGCCTAAATCTTTTATACATGCTATTACATTTTCTTTTCCTATTTTATCTAATTTATCTATAATACGCATAACTTCAACAGATTCATTTTGAAGTTCTAACTCTTCAAATAACCCAGTTAGTAATTTACGATTGTTCATACAAATTGTAAAATCTTCAAAACCTAATTCTTTTATTGTGTTATAGATAACACTTGGCATTTCTGCATCATTTATTATACTTAATTCTCCATCTCCAATAATATCAATATCGCATTGATAAAATTCACGAAATCTTCCTTTTTGAGGTCTTTCTCCACGATAAACCTTTCCTATTTGATATCTTCTAAATGGAAAACTAAGATCATTATAATATTCTGTTACATATTTAGCAAGTGGCACTGTCAAGTCAAATCTTAATGTTAAATCATTTTCACCTTTTTGAAAACGATAAATTTGTTTTTCTGTTTCTCCTCCTGCTTTAGCTAATAGTACATCAGCCATTTCTATTATTGGCGTATCTATTGGTAAAAATCCAAATTTTTCATAAGATTTTTGTATTTTTTCCTTCATTTGGTTAAATAAAATTTGTTCCTTTGGTAACAATTCCATAAAACCAGGTAATGTTCTTGGTTCTATTTTATTCATTTTTTCCTCCTCTTTTTATTTATATTTTAATCCAATCTTGGTCTTAAATTTAAATAAATTGGTTCTTCTTCTTTTATTTTTGTTGGTCTTCCATGTCCAGGATATACTATTGTATCATCTGGTAATATTACTAGTTTGTTAGTAATTGAATTTATTATATCTGGAAAATTACTTGTTGGCAAATCTGTTCTACCCCATGTTCCTTTAAATAAAGTATCTCCCGAAAATAGCATTTCTTCTTCTTTACAATATAATGATGTTCCACCTTTTGTATGTCCTGGTGTATGAATTACTAAAAACTCTAAATTTCCTAGATGAATCTTATCTCCTTCATCTACTCTAGAATCAGCTTCTAATTCAATATCATCCATTCCTATATAATAAGTAAGACTTATTGAAGGATTATATAATCCTTCAGCATCATCACGATGTATTAATACTTTTCCGCCTTTTTTCTTTTTAAGCTCTAATATTCCTCCAAAATGATCTCCATGACAATGTGTTAAATAAATATATTTTAGTTTATCAATTCCTATTGTATCTAGCATAGAAATTATTTTTTCTGGTTCTCCTCCTGGATCTATTACCATTGTTTCTTTACTTTCATCATCTTCTACTATATAACAATTTGTAGGCTCTTCTAATGCTGTATTTACTTTAAGTCTTTTTAATATCATTTTTATTACCTTCTTTTCATTCGTCTTCTATTTTAATATTTTATTTTTTACGTTTTACTTCATATACGCTATCAATTTTTCTAATATTTTTTAATACATTATTTAATTCTTCTAAATTTTCAACTTCTACTGTTATTTCAGTAATTGCTATTCTTTCTTTATTTGCTCTAGAAGATACGGCTATCAATTTAGTTTTTAATGTACTTATTTGAGTAATTATATCTGATAAAAGTCTGCTTCTATCATTTGCAAACACTTCAATATCTACATTATATGCTGCTTCTTTTTCTGAATGCCAATATACATCAATCATTCTGTTATCTTCATCAAAAAATAAATCTTTTAAATTTTTGCAATCTGCTCTATGTACAGATACACCTCTTCCTCTTGTAATATATCCTACAATATTATCTCCAGGAACAGGATTGCAACATTTTGAAAGTTTAACTAAACAATTGTCTATTCCTTTTACGACAATTCCAGATTTTGAAGATTTTATTGATACTCTTTCCTTGTTTAATTCTTCTAGCTTTTGTTCTACGTTTTCTTCTTGATGCACTTTACGATATTCTTCTAATATTTTAGTAATTACTTTTCCTGAGCTTATTGCTCCAAATCCAACGCTTGCATACATATCTTCAACTGAATTAAATTTATATCTATTTATTGCTCCTTGTACAAACTCTGGTCTAAATATTTCAGAATGTTCCATTCCGATTCTTTTAATTTCTTTTTCTATTAAATCTTTTCCTTTTTCAATATTTTCATCCCTTAAGTTCTTTTTAAACCATGCATTAATTTTATTTTTTGCAGTTGAACTTTTTATAAATTTAAGCCAATCTCTACTTGGTCCTTTAGCTTTATCAGATGTAATTACTTCTACTATATCTCCATTATGAAGTTTTGTAATTATAGGCATCATTTTGCTATTAATTTTACAACCTGTCATATGATGTCCTATTTCAGCATGTATACTATATGCATAATCTATTGGTGTACTACTTCTTGGTAAAACCTTTATATCTCCCTTTGGTGTAAATACATATACTTCGTCTTCAAATAATTCTGTTTTTAAAGTATTTAAAAACTCTTGAGGATCTTGCATATCTTTTTGCCATTCTAATGTTTCTCTAAGCCATGCAAGTTTATCTTCTGCTACTTGTACATTAGCTTTTTTTCCACCTAAGAAACTTGCCTCTTTATATGCCCAATGTGCTGCAATTCCATATTCTGCTATTCTATGCATATCCCAAGTACGTATTTGTACTTCAAAAGGTGTTCCTCTTTCTCCTATTAATGTAGTATGTAACGATTGATACATGTTAGGTTTTGGAACTGCAATATAATCTTTAAATCTTCCTGGCATTGGATTATATAATTCATGCACAACTCCTAATGCTGAATAACAATCTTTTACTGAATTAACAATAATTCTTAATGCAAATAAATCATAAATTTGATCAATAGTATAATTATCTCTTTTCATTTTTCTATAAATACTGTATAAGTGTTTTGCACGTCCAGATATTTCTGCTTCTATCTTTTGTTTTTTTAATTCTTCTATAATTTGGTCTTGAATTTTATCAATAAACTCTAATCTTTCTTCTCTTTTTTTATCAATACCTTCTACAATTTCTCTATATTCTTCTGGATATAAATATTTAAATGCTAAATCTTCTAATTCCCATTTTAATGAATAAATACCAAGACGATTAGCAAGTGGTGCATATAATTCCATAGTTTCTTTTGCATTTGCAATTTGTCTATCTCTTGTTAAATATTTTAATGTTCTCATATTATGAAGTCTATCTGCTAATTTTATCATTATTACACGTATATCTTTTCCCATTGCTAAGAACATTTTTCTATAATTTTCTACTTGTTCTTCTTCTACACTTTCATAATTTAATTTGCTAAGTTTAGTAACTCCATCTACCATTTCTGCAACTTCTAAGTTAAATTCATTTATTAAATTTTGATGAGTTATTTCTGTGTCTTCAACTACATCATGAAGAAGCGCTGCACATATTGTGTTATCGTCTAATCCTAATTCAGCAAGTATATATGCTACTTGAAGTGGATGAATAATATAAGGTTCTCCTGATTTTCTTAATTGTTCTCCATGACTTTTTTTTGCAAAATTATATGCTTTTAATATTAATTTTGAATCTGTTCTTTTGTTGTTTCTTTTCATTTTTGCTATAATCTCTTCTATTGTATATTCTATCTTTGCTTCTTGCATAAATGTATTGTTCACTTCCTTTTATGTTTTTATTATTTTTAATATGCTTTTCTAATATCTTTTAAATTTATTTGAACATTTTGTTTTCCATTAAATTCATTTATTTCTAACGATCCAACTATATCTACTTTGTCTCCTATATGATACTGTTCTGTTAAATATCCTAAATTAAAACCAATTGCATTTATATAAAAATTATTATCTTTTAATTCTAGTTTAATATGTTTTCCTTCTGATAAAGCTCTGATAGATTCTATTTTTAAATTTTTATATAAAAATATTGGCATTTTATTTGCCTCACCAAAAGGCTCAAGAAGACTTAGTTGTTTTACTGTTTCTAAATCAATGTCTTTTAATGTTATTTCTTCATCAATTTGAATAATTGGTATTATATCATAAATATTACTATTTTGTGCATATTTTTCAAATTCTTCTTTAAATTTTTCGAAATTTTCTTCTTTTAAGCTAACTCCTACTGCCATAGCATGTCCACCAAACTTATCTAAACAAGTGTTACAATTTGTTAAAGCTTCGTGTAAATCAAATCCAGGAATGCTTCTTCCAGAACCTTTTCCTATTCCATCATCTTCAAAACATATTAAGATACTTGGTTTAAAGTATAATTCAGTTATTTTTGATGCAACAATTCCAATAACGCCATGATGCCAATTATTGTTTCCTAATATTATTACACTATTATTTTTATTTTCTTTTTTATTTTCTATCATAGAAATAGCTTCTTTAAATATTTTCTTTTCTGTATCTTGCCTATTTTTATTATATTGATTTAATTTTTCAGCTATCTCCTTTGCTTCTTCTTCGCTCTCTGTTAAAAATAATTTTAAAGCTTCTTGTTCTTCTCCCATTCTTCCACATGCATTTATTCTTGGTGCGATTCCAAATGATATTGCAGTTGAATCTATTTTTTTATAAGAAGCTAATTCTAATAATGTTTTTAATCCAATATTTTTTGTTACTTGTACTAATTTTAACCCTAATTTAGCAATTACTCTATTTTCATCTACTAAAGGAACAATATCAGAAATAGTTCCTACGCAAACTATATCTAAATATTTCAAATATTCTTTTTCTTCTAAATTCATTTTTATACTAATTGCTTGTATTAATTTAAATACTACGCCTACTCCAGCCAATTGATTAAATGGATATATATTATCTTTACGTTTTGCATCTACTATAGCAACTGCATTTGGCAATGTTTCTGATGGTTCATGATGATCTGTTACTATTGTTTCTAATCCTAATGAATTTGCATACTCTATTTCTTCAATTCCTGAAATTCCGCAATCTACAGTAATCATTAAATCATTTTTGTCTTCTACAATATTTTTTATTGCATCTTTATTTAATCCATATCCTTCATCTAATCTATTTGGAATATATTCTGATACAATTGCTTCTCTTTCTAATAAGAATTTTTTTAATACAGTAATACTCGTAATTCCGTCTACATCATAATCTCCATATATTATTATATTTTCTTTATTTTTTATAGCTTTTATTATTCTATCTACTGCTTTTTCCATATCTGGCATTAGAAATGGATCATAAAAATCATTTCTTGTAGGATTTAAAAATAGATTAATTTCTTTTTCTGTTATTATTTTTTTGTTTATTAATATTTTTGCTAATAGTTTACTTATATTATACTGTTTAACTATTTTTTCTAATTCATTTTCATCAGTTTTATAGCATTCCCATTTTTTGTTCATTTTTTCACCACTTTTTTAACAATTTTCTTTATTCTATACTATTTTTTTCAGTTTTAAAAGGCTTTTTTTGAAATTTTATATATAATATTTATTTTTTTATAAAAAAAGATTAAGAATAATTAAATCTCTTAATTTTCTTAATCTTTTTGCTTTATTTATTTTATTTTTATTTTTTGTATTAAATTTTTAGAACTCCACCAATTGTTCTATTCATTGAGTCTTCTTCAATATCTTTACTTGATACTATAGATGCTCCACCAGCAATTACTACAATATCTCCTTCTTTTACATAATTACGTTTTTTAGCTTCTTCAATTCCTGATGTAATTACGTCATTTGGCTTTATTTTATTTTTAACTAATATTGGAGTTGTATTCCAGTTAAGTGATAATTGGCGATATGTTTTTTCATTATGTGTTAATGCATAAATTGGACAGTTTGGTAAGAAACTTGCTACCATTCTTGGAGTATTTCCTGTTTCTGTATATGCAAAAATTGCTTTTGCATTCATTTCCATTGCTGTTGATGTTACACTATGACATAAATTAAATTCATAATCTACTTCTTTTAAATTATGTTCTCTTTTAGTAAATCTTTTCCAATATTTTATATATTCTTCAACAGATTTTGCTATTCTGTTCATCACGTTTACACATTCTACTGGATTTTTTCCCATTGCACTTTCACCAGATAACATTATTGCTCCAGTAACATCAAATATTGCATTTGCAACATCACTTACTTCTGCTCTTGTAGGTGTTTTGCTTTCTGTCATAGATTCAAGCATTTGTGTTGCAGTTATAACTGATTTTCCTGCGTCATTACATTTTTGAATGAATTTTTTTTGCATTATTGGAACTTCTTCTAACGGTATTTCTACTCCTAAATCTCCTCTTGCTACCATAATTCCATCACTTAGTTCTAATATTTCATCAAAATTGTCTATTCCTTCTTGACTTTCTATTTTAGAGATTATTTTTATCCTTTCTCCACCATTTTCATCAAGTACTTTTCTTATGTCTTTAATATCTTGTGCACTTCTTACAAAAGATGCTGCTATAAAATCAAAATCAGCTTTACATCCATCTTTTAAATCTTGTATATCTTTTTCTTTTAAAGATGGTAAACTTACATGTGTTCCAGGTAAATTTATGCTTTTACAATTTCCAAGCATACCTCCATTTAATACTTTGCAAACAATATCTTTATCTTTTATTTGTATTACTTTTAACTCTATTTTTCCATCGTCAATAAGTATTTGTGTTCCTATTTTTATATCTTTATATAAATTTTTGTAACTTATACTTACTTTTTCTTTAGTTCCAATAATATCTTCATTAACTAAAGTTATAATATCATTAATTTTTAATTCTACTGGCATTTGTTCTAATTTTCCAGTTCTTATTTCTGGTCCTTGTGTATCAAGTAAAAGAGCAACTGGCATATTTAATTCTTCTCTCGCTTTTTTTACTGCATCTATATATACTTTTTGATTTTCATAATTTCCATGTGAAAAATTTATTCTGGCAACATTCATTCCTGCTAATATTAATTCTTTCAATGTTTCTACTTCTTTAGTTGCAGGTCCTATTGTACATACAATTTTAGTTTTTCTCATTTATATTTTCCTCCCAATATTTACTGATTGCTTTTTATTATATTTTATTCTTTTGAAATTATATCATTAATTTTTTTACTATTCAATATAAAAGAACTAGATTTTTCTAGTTCTTTTATACATCTCTCTATTTTACTATCCATTTTACTAAATTCAAGTTTTCAGAATCTAATAACATTTCATGTTTTGGCATAACTCTAAATGTATATCCATAATCTCCACCTGTTTTTAATTCAATTCTAGCTGTGTAAGTGTATATTTTATTTTCTTCATTTGATTCTATCAATTGCATTGGAATAACATCTATTTTTTCTACAACACCATTTTCTCTAATTTTTCCATAATATACTTGTGTTTCAATGTTTTCAAATAATATATTAGGAAGTTCTACTTTGCATTTTACTTCAATAGTGTTTCCTGCATCCATTACTATATTGTCAATATTATTTTCCTCAGTAATTTTTATTTTATCCCAATTATTATATATTTCTTGTTTCCAACTATTAAATGTTGATACTTCCTCCAAGCTTTCATAATATTTATGATATAAGTTTGCAAGTGGCATATATAATTTATTTGTATAATCTACTAACATTCTAGCTGTACTATATTTCCCTCCAGTAGAACTTATTGAATTTTTCATATATTCTAGCCATTTTGAAGATATTCCTTCTTCATCTTTTTCATAATATGCAGGTACTATTTTATTTTCTAGAGTTTGATAAACACTTTCACTATCAAAATTATCTTGCACATCATAATTTTCATATTCTGCATTTGTTCCAATTGCCCAACCATTTCTTTGATTATAGCCTTCTGCCCACCATCCGTCTAAAATACTAAAGTTTACAACTCCATTTACAGATGCCTTTTGTCCACTAGTTCCAGATGCTTCCATCGGACGTCTTGGTGTATTAAGCCACACATCTACACCACTAATTAAATAACGAGATACTTCCATATTATAATTTTCAAGTAAAAATACTTTTCCTTTAAATTGTGGTTTCATAGAAATTTCATGAATATATTTAATTAAATCTTGTCCTTCTTTATCTGCTGGATGTGCTTTACCTGCTATAATAATTTGAACTGGCATTTCTGAATTATTTACTATTTGCGTAATTCTCTCTAAATCTCTAAATAATAATGTTGCTCTTTTATATGTTGCAAATCTCCTTGCAAATCCTATTGTTAATATATTTGGGTTTAATCCCGCAGTAATCTCATTTATTTCTTCATAATGATATCCATTTCTTTTTAATCTAGTAGTAATGTTGTTTTTTACCACTTCCATTAATTTTCTTTTTCTTTCCATGTGAGCATTCCATAATTTATCATTTGGTATTTCGTCTATCTTTTCC
Source organism: Clostridiaceae bacterium (assembly GCA_012513065.1). GTDB lineage: Bacteria > Bacillota > Clostridia > TANB77 > CAG-508 > UMGS1663. The sequence continues at coordinate 31,787 of JAAZCX010000012.1, forward strand.
CATGTAGAATCTTTATAAATATGATCTTGCCAATATGGAATTAAATATTCATTATATAATTCTTTTAAATTTGGTGCAAGCCATGAGCATGTATGAATTCCATTTGTTATATGAGTAATTGGAGATTCATCTGCTGCAATTTCAGGCCATATATCATTAAATAATTCTCTAGATACAGCTCCATGAAGTTTACTTACTCCATTTTTCTTTCCTGCTATTTTTAATGCTAATATTCCCATGTTAAATCCAGCATTTGTCTTTGGATTTGGTTCCATTCCCATTTTTAAAAATTCTTCTTTTGTTATTCCAAGTCTATCCCAATATCCTTTAAAATATTTTTCAACTAAATCTAATGGAAAAATATCATTTCCTGCTGGTACTGGTGTATGAGTTGTAAATACAGTTTGAGAAGATACTATATCTTTTGCCATTTCATATGATACTTCTTTTTCTTTCATTACATTCTTAATTAATTCAATTATTAAAAATGATGAATGTCCTTCATTCATATGATATACAGTTGGTTTTAATCCTAATTCTTTTAATAATCTTACTCCTGCCATACCAAGAACTATTTCTTGAGATATACGAATTTCTTGATCTCCACCATATAAAGTGGTTGTAATATTTCTATATTCTTCGTGGTTTTCTTCTATATCAGAATCTAATAAATATAGATTTATTCTTCCTACATTTATTTTCCATACTTTTAAATATAATCTTCTCTTTGGAAATTTAACGTATATTGTTAAATCTTTACCATTTTCATCTTTTACAGGTTTTATTGGAAGTGAAGCTATATCTACTTTTTTATATTCAGTTTCTTGATCTCCATATCCATTAATTTTTTGGTGAAAATATCCATTTTTATATAATAATCCTACTGCTACCAAAGGAATTCCTAAATCGCTTGCAGATTTCAAATGATCTCCAGATAAAATTCCTAGTCCTCCAGAATAAATAGATAATATTTGATCTAATCCATATTCAGCTGAGAAATATGCAATTAAATCATTTTTATTATCTTGATAATTTCTTAAAAACCATGTTGATTTACTATCTTCATAATTTTCAAAATTTTCTACAATTTTATCATATTCTCTTAAAAAGTCTTGATTTTTTGAAATTTCTTCTAGTTTTTCTTGTGATACTAATTTTAAGAATTTAACTGGATTTTTTTCAATAGTCTCCCATAAATCATTATCTATTTGTTTAAACAACTTTAAAAAATCAACATTCCATGACCACCATAAATTGGTTGCAATATCATCTAATTTTTCTATTCTTTTTGGTAATTGTGGATTGACGGTTATCTTATTAAACACGTACATTTTTCTTTATATCCTCCTTTGTAAATTAACACATTTTATTCATTTGTTTTTTCTTTTTTTATTATCTATTAAGTTACTGTATTTGTCAAACGTTTTTATTGTTTTTTTATAAAATTTCTTTCTTACTGTATTCTTCTGGTTTTAAACCTACAGTTCCTCTCATGTAATCTAATAATAATACTATTGCTATTACAAATATACATCCTATTATTATTGTTGAATATGTTATTGATATATAATTTAATATATATGAAGCTCCAAATACTAAACAAGATGCAATCGCATTTTCACATAGATTATTTGTAGTTGCTATTTTTATCCTTTTTTCGCTATTAGTAAAATTATTAAAATATTGTTTTATTAATACATAATAAGGACCCTTCATTATATATTGTATGATAAATAATCCAAATATTAATACAATTGTTGTCATCTCAGAGAATTTACATAGCATAATTACACCCATTAACAAGCACGAAATTGCTGTTGGAATTGACAAAAATGCTAAAGTTTTATTTCTATGCTTTTTATGTATTCTTCCTTGGCATTTAGCTGCAATTCCTGTAACAATTCCAAGTATTGCAAATATAATACCAAAATATTGCTCAGGCATTCCTATTTCTATTAAAACTGTATTTCTTAAGTTTTGCAAAATTTTAATTAAACCAATAAAAACTGCATTAATTAAAACTAAACTCCTTAATCTTTTTGATATAAAAACATTCTTCAAACCAAACCTTATAGATTTTATTTCTTCTCTTATATGCATTTTTCCTTTTTCTTTATGAATTTCTTCAAATTTTGCTGATAGTAAGAAACATAATAATGATATTATAAAACATAATGCCATTGGAATATAAGGATTAATAACAAATAAAAATCCTGATAATATAGCCGAAATAGCATCTATAAAATAATATCTAGAATTTGCTTTTCCATCTATTTTAGCAAATTTAATTCCTCTGTTTTCTCCATGTTCTATAGAATCATATAGCATATCACTCTCACATGTAGATTTAATTACAAATGAAAAGGCACATAATAATTGTGAAATTAAAAGTATTTCAAAATCAGGTGCATACATTATAAATAATACATGTATTGCAGTAATAAAATTTGCTAAAATCAAACTTTTTCTTTTTCCTATTTTTTGTATTATTAAAGTACATGGTATCTGTGTTAAAAATTTAAATAATATATAGAACGCTTCAAATTGTAATACCTGTGCTGGTGTTATTTTCTTTTCTATTGTTAGAAATAAATATATAATCGCATAGTAGAATAATAAATCCCATGAAAAAATACGATATTTTGAATATATTTTTATATTATTCTTCTTTTTTTGTTCTACTTCTTTTTCTTCTTTTGTTAATTCGATTGTTTCTTCTAAAACAACTTCTTTTTCCATTATATTTTCTCCTATTTTTTCCTATGTTGTTTGAATTATATCAAACCTATTTTTTTTATGCAATATCACTTACTATATTTTATTTTTATTTTTAATATATATATATATTAAAAAATAACATTATTTATATTCTTCTAATATATCTTGCATACAAGTTATACATTTTGCGCCTTGCTTTATCAATTCATTTGTTCCTTCTGAATTTATATTTGTTATATTTCCGTGGAACTGTAAAAACATTTTTTCCTTGTTCTAATGCAAAATCTACAGTTATCATAGTTCCACTTTTTTTCTTTGCTTCTATAACTATAATTCCTGAAGATATCCCACTAATTATTCTGTTTCTTGCTGGAAAATTTAATTTTGAAGGTTTTGTTCCTAAAGGATATTCTGATATAATAGTTCCTCCTCTTTTTATAATTTCATTTGCTAAATTTATATTTTCATAAGGATAAATAAAATCTAGCCCACTTCCTATTACTGCTATTGTTTTTCCGTTTGCTAATATTGTTGCTTTATGTGAAATACTGTCTATACCTTTTGCAAGTCCGCTTATTGTTATAATATTATTTTTAACTAATGATTTTGCTATTGTTTCTGCTACTTGTTTTCCATAACTTGAATTTTCTCTACATCCAATCATTCCTAAAGAAAACTGATTTAAATTTTCCTTATTTCCTTTGACATATAAACAAATAGGTTTATCATAAATTTGTTGTAAGTTTATAGGATATTCTGTATCTTTTATTGTAATTAGTGAAACATTTTGTTTTTTAAGTTTATTTTTTTCTTTTTCTAGATTTTTTCTATATCTAATATCTAAAATTTCATTTATATTTTTTTCAGTTAACCATTGTAGTTTTAATAAATTCTGTTTTTTTAATTCAAAAATTTTTTTGGGCTCTTTATATATTTCTAATAATTTTTGAATTTTCACACTACCTAAACTTTTTATTTTTGAAATCCATATCCAATAATTTATTTCTTCCATATTTATATCCTCCTTATTATATATTTTTATTTAAAAAGTAAACAAAAAGGGCTTAATTAAAAATTAAGCCCTTTTATATATTTATTTTTTCTTACATTTTATCTTTTTCTATGTATTTTGTTGCAATAACAACATTATGTAGTAGCATAGCAATTGTCATAGGTCCAACTCCACCTGGTACTGGAGTAATATAAGATGCTTTTTCTTTCACTTTTTCAAAATCCACATCTCCTACTAATCCTTCTTCTAATCTGTTAATTCCTACATCTATTACAACTGCTCCTTTTTTTATCATGTTTTCTTTAACAAATCTTGGTTTTCCAATTGCACTAATAACTATATCAGCATTTTTAGTGATTTCTTCTATATTTTTTGTTTTTGAATGACATATTGTAACTGTTGCATCTTCATTTAATAAACATTGTGATAAAGGTTTTCCTACTATGTTACTTCTACCTAATATTACTACATTTGCACCTTTTAAATTTATTTTATATTGTTCAAATAATTTCATTACTCCATATGGTGTACATGAAATAAATGTATATCTCTTTAATGCAAGTCTTCCTATATTAATTGGATTAAATCCATCTACATCTTTTCTAAAATCTATTGTTTCAAATGCTGTATATATATCTAATTGATTAGGTATAGGACTTTGAAGTAATATTCCATGAATATCATCTCTACTATTTAGTTTTTCTATAACTTCTAGTAATTCTTCCATTTTAATATTTTCATCAAGTAAGAATTCTTCATATTCTATTCCAACTTCTTTGCATGCCTTATTCTTGCTTTTTACATATACTTTAGATGCCAAATCATTTCCTACCATAATAACTGCAAGTTTTGGAAAAATATTTTTTTTATTTAATTTTTCTACTTCTTCTTTTATTTCAGCTCTTATTTTTTTTGAAAGTTCTTTTCCATCCATTATAATTGCCATATGTATTTTCTCCTCTTTTTTATGTATTATATATTAGTATTTTTTTATTTACAATAGTTTTTTATGAGTTATATTTTTTTATTATTTAATTTGTCAAAATTAGTAATTTGTAGTATTACGTTTTTATTTTCACTTATGTACCTTGAAAGAATAACATATTCTTTCAAGTATATAAATAGTAAGCTTACGTTCTAAGAGGTCTATTTATATTTAGCAACATTTCTCTTTATTACAGATTATTATAATAATTCTAATTAATATTAGGATTGCTAATATTATAGTTAATGTGATAAACGCACCTAATGCTAAAGCAGCAAATATTCCAGTTGTTGCTCCTATAATAATACCTAGTACGAAAGTAAAGAAAATTGATAATATATATATTACTAAATCTATGCAACAGCATTTTCTTTTTGGACAATTTTTTATTTCGTCAAACATATTTTTCACCTCCACAATAGTATAAAAATACTATTAATATATAATATGCATGATTTTATTTTCTTTTACATTTTATTCTATTTTTTTACATTTTTATTCTTTTTTCTATTTTATTTTTATTAATCTTTAAATTTTATATTTGTATCTATTTTTAATTTTCCTGCTCTTGTAATTGATTGATAACCATATTTTTCTTTTATCTCATCTACAACACTATCTATCTTTTTTTGTTTCTCTTGTTCAGAATTTTCAAAAAGTGAAATTTGTCTTACTTCCTTTTCAATTAGTTGTTCAACTCTTATTCCTATTAATCTTATTGGTGTTCCATTATAAATATGTTGTAACAATTCTTTTGATACTTTTTGTATTATTTTAGTACTATCTGTTGCAAATTCCAACTTTTTTTGATGTGATATAACTTTAAATTCATTTGTTTTTAATTGTACACTTACTACATTTGTTAGCATTTCACTTTTTCTTAATCTATATGTTACGTGTTCTACTAATGTAATTAATACTTCTTCAATTTTATTTATATCATTGTAATCATATGGAAGAGTAATAGAATTACCTATACCTTTTGGCTTTTCTACAATATAATTTACTTGTGATGTATCTATTCCATTTGCATATTCCCATATCATTTTCCCATATTTTCCAAATACTCTTATTAGGTTTTTTTGATCTTTATCGGCTAAATCTCCTATAGTTTTTATACCCATTTTCTGAAGTTTTAATAAACTTCTTCTTCCAACCATAAAAAGTTCTGATATTGGTAGTATCCACATTTTTTCTTTTATTTCATTTTTCCAAAGTGTATGTATTTTATCTGGTTTTTCAAAATCAGATGCCATTTTTGCAAGAAGTTTATTTTCTGATATTCCTATGTTTACAGTAAAACCAAATTCTTCTTTAACTCTTTTATTTATTTCAGATGCTATATTATATATTGTCTTTCCTTTTGGAATATATCCTGTTATATCTAAAAAACATTCATCAATAGAATATCTTTCTATTTTATCTGTATAATCTAGTAATAAGTTGTATATTCCATCTGAATATTTTTTATATACATTAAAATCTCCATGAAATACTTTAATGTTAGGACATTTCTTTCGTGCAAAAAATATTGGTTCTCCTGTTTGTATTCCTAATTGTTTAGCAATTATACTTTTAGCTAACACTATACCTCTTCTTTGTTTTTCATCTCCACCTATAATAGAGGGAATAGTTCTTATATCTAACTTTTCCCCATTTATTAATTTATCCACTGCTGTCCAAGATAAAAATGCATTATTAACATCTACATGTAAAATTTGTTTTTCCATCTTTATATTTAACTCCTATACTTATTATAGAACATATGTTTTTATATTGTCAATACTTTACAAAAACATATTTTTGCTATAAAATATAATATATTATATTTTATAAGATATAGGAGATTTTTATATGTATAACTTTATTTCTAAAAGTGAACAAGATACAATTACTTTTGCAAAAGATTTTGCAAAAGATTTAAAAAAAGGTGATATTATTGTTTTAACAGGTGAACTTCGGATCTCGGAAAAACTAAATTTACACAAGGTATTTTAAGTTATTTTGATTTAGAAAATGAAATTTCTAGTCCAACTTTTACTATTGTAAATGAATATCACAAAAATAATGTTAATATATATCATTTTGACGTTTATAGATTAGAAGATACTGATGAATTTTATGCAATGGGCGGAGAAGAATATTTTGAAAATGGTATTTGTATAATTGAATGGGGTGAACAAATAGAAACAATTCTTCCAAAAGGTTATACTAAAATATCTTTTAATAAATTAGACGAGAATGAAAATTTTAGAGAATTAAAAATAGAGAAAATGTAACCTTTATACATTTTCTCTATTTTTAAGTTTTATTATCATATTAATTTTGATTTGCTTCAATTCTATTTTTTATTATTTCTATTTCATTTTTATGATTATCAATTAAATTTCTTAAATTGTCTATTTGTTCTTGGTATAACTCTCTTAATTTAGATACATCTTCACTAGATATATCTTTTTCATCTATTTGTCTATATCTTATCATATCTTGTAATTTAAATAATCTTATTCTTTCAGGGTCTTCTTCTATCTTTATGCCTTTAATAAATTCATTTTTTTCATCTTCTTCATTTTTTAATTTTTCTTCATCTTCTACTATTTCTTCTACTTCTTCAAAAAATAAATTTTCAAGGAAACTCTTTATTTTATTTTTTATTCTACTAAAAAATGTTTGATTTTTTACTAATAATTCTTTATCTTTTGACATGGTTTTCCTCTTTTCTTTATCTTGATTTTTCTTCTTCTAATTCTTTCTCTTGTTTTTTATATTCTTGTAATAATTTATTTGTTTCTTGTTCTTCTTTTTCTAATTTCTGCTTTTCTTGGTCTAATTCTAATAATGTTTTTTGTTTATTTTCTTCCATCTTCTTATCTCCTATAATTTTATATTTTACTAAAAATATCACATATATTCATTTAATTCAATAATATTATTTTTTTGTCATATAAAAATAATATTACTGTCATATATTTGTAAAGTTTTCTTTTGTAAAAATGGTTTACAAATCGCTGTTATTAATATAAAATGTAAATTGAAAAAATAGAAATAAAAAGAGGTAATAATTTTGAAAATATTAGCAATTGATACTTCTTCTAAAATATGTTCTGTATCTGTTTTAGAAGATACTGATATAATTATAGAAAAACATATTAGTGATGAGCTTACTCATTCGCAAAAACTTATGCCATTAATAGATAAAATTTTAAAAGAAACAAATCTTAAATTATCTGATTTTAATCTTTTTACTTGTTCTGTTGGTCCTCGGTTCTTTTACAGGAGTTCGTATAGGTGTTTCTACAGTTAAAGCTTTTTGTGATATAACTTCTATTCCTGCTGTTGGAATTAATTCTTTAGAGGGTTTAGCTTATAATGGTTTAAATTCAAATTATATAAATAAAACTAATCTAATTTGCTCAATTATTGATGCGAAAAATGATAATGTATACTTTGGAATGTTTGAAAAAGATAATAATAATACTTTTTCTTGTATATTTGAACCTAGCGCTCAAAATATAGATGATGCAATTAAACAATTGAAAAAATATCATTCATCACATATTTTATTTATAGGTGACGGAGCTGAAAAATATCAATATTTAATTTCACAAATTTTCTCAAAAGCTACTTTCGTTGAAGATAAGCACAATTCTCAAACATCAACTAGTTTTGGAAAAGCTGCTTTTCATCATTATCAAATGTTAGATTATGGAGATTCTAATTCTATTATACCTATGTATTTAAAAAAATCACAAGCAGAACGTGCTTTGGAAGGTGAAAAATAGAATGATAGATTTAGAAAAAATTAAAATTTGTCAAATGACTTTATATGATTTAGAAGAACTTAAAGATGTTCTTTTAAGTGACTTTGATGATTTCTGGAATTTTCAAATATTTAAAGACGAACTTGTAAATACTAATTCCAAATATTTTTTATTGCGTTATGATACTGAAATTGTTTGTTTAGGCGGAATAAAAATTATTTTAGATGAAGCAAATATAATGAATATTATAACTAAGAAAAATAAACGTAATAATGGTTTTGCAAAATTTTTATTAAATTCATTAATTGATATTTCAAAAGAATTTAAATGTAAAACTATAACTTTAGAAGTAAATGAAAATAATACTTCTGCAATTTCTTTATATAAACATTTTAACTTTGAGGAAGTTGGCAAAAGAAAGAAATATTATAAAAATGGTGATACTGCTATTTTAATGACACATAAGATTAATTAAAAATATATTAAAGGAGAAACTTATGAAAAAGAAAAACGAATTATCATACCAAGATTTGAAAGTGACTTGTAATCCAGATATCTTTAACTTTGAAGATACTTCTGAATTAGAATCTGTTAATACTGAAATTGGTCAGGAACGTGGAATAAAAGCTTTAGAATTTGGTGTAAATGTAGATACTAAAGGTTATAACTTATACTTAGAAGGTCCTGGTGGTGTTGGAAAAACTATGTATGCCAAGAATTATTTAGATAAAATTTCTAAAAAAGAAAAAGTTCCTTCTGACTGGTGTTATATTTATAATTTTGAAAATCCAAACGAGCCTATTGCCGTTTCTTTTACTGCAGGTCAAGGAAAAGAATTTAAAGAAACTATGGATTCTTTTGTAAAAGATATTCGTAATGATATTAAATCTACTTTTAATAATGATGATTTTGAAAAAGAAAAAACTTTAATTAAACAAGTTTTTGAAGAAAAACGTGCTTCTTTATTAGATAAATTAAATAAAGAATCTGAAAAACATGGTTTTCAAGTAAAATCTGCACAAAATGGTATTTACATGATGCCTGTAATAGATGGTAAAACTATTGAAGAAGAAGAATTTGATAAATTAGCTCCAGAAATAAAACAACAATTTGAAGAAAAATCTCCTATTGTTCAACAACAAATAATGGAAGTAATTGGTCAAATAAAAGAAATGGAACGTGCTTCTGATAAACGATTAGAAGAATGGCAATCTAACATAGCTCTTCTTACTGTCAATTCTCATATAAATTATATTAAAGGCAAATATAAAAGAAATAAAAAAGTAAATAAATTTTTAAATGATATTAAATTAGATATATTAAAAAACATATCTTTATTTACTGCTAAAGAAGATCCAAAACAAGCTCAAATGCAAGGTCCTAAACAAGAAATGCCAAAACCTTGGTTAAATTATAGAGTAAACTTATTTATTGATAATAGTCATTTAGAAGGCTCTCCTGTTATTATGGACTCTAACTATTCTTATCATAATATTTTTGGTAAATTAGAATACGAAAATTATTATGGATCACTAAAAACTGATTATACAATGTTAAAACCAGGTTTACTTCAAATAGCAAATGGTGGATACATTATTTTTCAAGCTAAAGATTTATTAGCAAATGGAATTTGTTATGAGGCTTTAAAGAAAGCTTTAAGAATTAAACATCTTTCAATTGAAAACAATGTTGACCAACGTTCATCTATGGTTATGATTTCTTTAAAACCAGAACCTATTCCTTTAGATTTAAAAGTAATAATGGTTGGAAATGATACCATTTATCAATCTTTACTTGCTATGGATAGTGATTTTAGAAAACTATTTAAAATAAAAGTAGAATTTGAAGAAGATGCCCCTATTACTCAAGAAAACATTAATAAATTAGCAAGATTTATCCATGGATTCTGTGAAAAAGAAGAACTTCCTCATCTAGATAAAAAAGCTGTTGCACGAATTGTTGAATATGCATCAAAACTTTCTGGTGATAGAGATACTATATCTACACGTTTTACAGATATAGCTCAAATTATTAGTGAGGCTGCAACATGGACTAAAATGGATAAAAAGAAAATAGTTACATCTGAATATATTGATATTGCATTAAAAGAAAGAATTGAACGTGTAAAAAAATATGATAGTAAATATATGAAAATGATTAAAGATAATACTTTATTAATTGATACTAAAGGTTCAAAAATCGGTCAAATAAATGGACTTACAGTTATGACTATTGGAGATTATACTTTTGGAAAACCAGTAAAAATAACAGCAAATACTTATACTGGAAAAACTGGAGTTGTCAATGTTGAAAGAGAAGTTGAACTTTCTGGTTCTTCTCATTCTAAAGGTGTATTAATTTTAACTGGTTATTTAGGCGAAATGTTTGCACAAAACATTCCTCTTTCTCTTACTGCAAGTATTTGTTTTGAACAGTTATATAACGGTGTTGATGGTGATAGTGCTTCTAGTACTGAGTTATATGCAATTCTTTCAAGTTTATCTGGAATACCAATTAATCAATCTATTAGCGTTACTGGTTCTGTTAATCAAAAAGGTGAAATTCAACCTATTGGTGGCGTTAATGATAAAATAGAAGGTTTCTTCCAAATATGTAAAATGAGAGGATTAGACGGATCTCATGGTGTTATTATACCAATTCAAAACATTAAAAATTTAAGTTTATCTCAAGAAATTGTTGATGCAGTCAAAAATAAACAATTTCATATATATGCAATTTCTACAATAGATGAAGGAATTGAAATATTAACTGGAGTACCTGCTGGAAAAAAAGATTCTAATGGTAGATTTCCATCAGGCTCTATAAATTATCTAGTACAAGAAAAATTAATAAAATATTCTAAAGTAAGTAGAGATTAATATTGTTATATTTTATATAATTACAAAAAAAGAACTAAAATAATAGTTCTTTTTTTGTAGATAATTTGAAGAGCAATATAGTGTAATCTTTGTTTATATAATAAAATTACAAATTAAATTCAGCATTATTAACACTATAGTTTTAATAATACAATTTAGTATCAATATATAATTAGAAGCTGGTATTCCTATTATATTTATTTCTTCATATTTATTTATAACTTCATTTACTTCTTTAATTTCACATACTTTATTTTCTTTTATATAATTTTCCATATATTCTTTTGCTACATATTTAGCTTTAATCATAGCATCCATTTCTAAAAATGATCTAATAACATAATATATAAAACTCATTACTAAAAAGACATAAATTAAAATATTTGTATTTTTTATTATTCCAAATCCAATAATTATCAAGCTAACTATAAAATATAATAAATATAAATTTGAATAAATAAAATTAAATAATAGTACTTTTCTATTTTGTATAGAATGTAAACATTCATGTGCTATTGTTTGTATTCTTGTATAACTTTCTTTTATATTTCCTATATATATTTTATTAGAAATAACAACATATAAACTTGTCTTACTTTCCTTTTCTTCTTTAATCTTTGTACTTTTATTATTTAGCATTTTTAATATAGTCTGGCATATTTCTTTGTTTTCTGGAAACTTATTTACTATATTATCTAATTTTTGATTTTTTGCAGCTTTTATTATATCTTTAATATTTATATCAAAGATATAATAAAGTAAAAATATAAGTATTATTAATACATTTAAAAAAATTATATTTTCTAACATATTTTATAATTTCTCCTTTATTTATTTTGTTATTTTGTTAAAACTTTTTTTATTTTATATTATATATAAATAAAAAGTCGTAAATTATTATTTACGACTTTTTTCGACATTATAACACATCTTTTACTGACTCTGCTATTATTTTATTAACATCTGCAAGCATTACATTGAATTTTACTTCTAAATCAAAATATTCTTTTATTTCTTTATTTTCAATTAGAATTGTATACATATCTTGTAATTTTTTATTTTTTTCTTGTTCTACTTCTTTTCCTTGCATTGCTAATACTTGTATCTCATAACGCATTTTCTCAAATTCATCAATTTTTAATTTTAATTCTGAATTTGATTCTAACATTTTTTTTGCTTCTTTATATTTTACATATTCTTCAGATTTTTTAATTTCTGTTGCTAATTGGTTTGCTGTATCATATACATTCATATTTTATATTCTCCTCTTTATGTATTTTAATAAATTTTATGCATATGCATGTTTTTTCTTGAAAGCTAATAAATTTGTAATCTCTGTATCTGTATTTTTTGGTCTTCTTGCTTTTTCTGCATTTTCTTGTACAATTTGATTCGCTTGACGCTCTGCCATTGTTTGGCATATTGCTTTTTGATAAGTAAAATGTGTATCTTGTGCAATTTTATTCCAGTTATATAATTCTTTTACTTTTGCTTTAGCATTTTTTGACACAGTATTTGCTAATTGGTGATCATATAATAAGCTTAAAATTGAATCTGCAATTGAATTTGAATTTCCTGCATAACTTTTCATTCCTGTTATTCCATGATCAACTATTTCGTTTAGTCCTCCTACATCTGATACTACTGTAGGTACTCCTGCTAGCATTGCTTCTAGTGCTACTATTCCAAATGGTTCATAAGTACTTGGAAATACTGCAATATCAGCACATTTATACATTTTTTGTACTTGTTTTGAATTCAAATATCCAGTAAAGTAAACTTTATTTTCTATATTCATTGCTTTTACTTGTGCTTTTAATTCGTCAATCATTCCACCTTTTCCTGCAATAATTAATTTTGCATCATTGTAACCATTTAATATTTTTGGCATTGATGAAATTAAATGTTGAATTCCTTTTTCATATACAAGTCTTCCCACATATAAAATTATTTTTTCATTATCTAATGCATATTGTCTTCTAAATTCATAATCTCTTTCAATTCCATTAAAGTTTGTTAAATTTATTCCATTTGGAACTACATTTATTTTATCAAAAGGTAATCCAAATAGTCCTTGAATATGCCCTTTCATAAAATTACTATTAACTATAACTTCTGTTGCTTCATAAGTAAGCATCCATTCTGTATCATTTATATATCTTTGTGTTTCATCATGAATTCCACTATTTCTACCAGATTCTGTAGCATGTATTGTTGCTACAATTGGTATGTTATATGCATGTTTTAATGTTTTTGCACTATTTGCTACTAACCAATCATGTGCATGTATTACATCAAAGTTACCTTCTTTATTAATTATTTCTGATGCTTTTTCAACCATATTAAAGTTTAATTGCATTATCCATTCAATAAAATTGTTTGGTCTTATATTGTAATTATCTACTCTATATACTTTAACTCCTTTATCGTTTTCAAAATAAGGGGTATCACCATCACGATATGTTACTACTGTAACATCGTGACCATCCTTTATCATTCTTTTTGATAAGTCGTGTACAACTCTAGCAATTCCTCCTACTATTCTTGGTGGATATTCCCATGTTAGCATTAATATTTTCATTGATATTAAGGCCCCTTTCTTTCTAATTTTCTTTTGTTTTTCTTTTGTTTTTCTTTTTAATATTCTATACAACATTTTGATAAAAGTAAACATTTTTTGATAAAATATTTTATTTTTTTCATTAAATTTCAAATTTTTAGGTTATAAATCATATTTAATTTATAACCTATTTTTTCTCCATTTATATATTTAATATTACATTTTACATGTTTTTCTTATAAAGAATAACATATTTGGTAAATATATACAATTATTTTTTTATTACATTTATGTAACAAAATTGTAATAATATTTATGTGTTGTTAGACTTGAATTTATTTTCTTTTTGATATAGTATATATAAAGATAATTATGTGTATTTTACTAAGGAGGAAATTTCATGCCAAGAAAAGCAAAAGAAGAAGAAATAATATTAGATAAAAAAATAGAAAAAAAGAAAACTACTACGTCAAAAGAGACTAGTAGCAAGAAAAATACAAATAATTCTAAAAAATCTACTTCAAAATCAACAAAAGTAGGTTCTAAAAGTGTTACTTCAAAAACTTCTAATAAAAAATCTCCTGTAAAATCAACAAAAAAAGTAAATACAAAAACTGAAAAAATAACAAAAAAAGCAACTAAAAAAGTTGCTAATAAAAAAATAGAAATTGTAGAGTATTATGATTTACCTTATCGTTATAATCAAACAGTTGTTAAAGTACTTGCCCAAACTCCTACTACCCTTTTTGTGTATTGGGATATTTCAGATGAAGATAAAAATAAATATATAGAACAATATGGAGAATATTTCTTTAATAATACAAAACCGGTTTTAAAAGTTTACAATATTACAAAAGGATATGATTTCGAAGTCGCTATTAATGACTTTTCTAATAGTTGGTACTTATCTGTTTCTGATAGTAATTGTGATTATAAAATAGAACTTGCTAGACGTCCTATTAACCAATATGTAAGTATTAATAATGATTATTTGTATATTGCTTCATCAAATGAAATAGACTCTCCAAATGATCATATTTTATTTGATGAACTTTCAAAATTTGTATATTTTAAAAATGTAAAAAACAATAAAATTGAAAAAAAGGATATTACAAATTTATTTTTACTTAAAAAAATAAATAAATTATATTCTATCCAAAACTTTTATAAAGAATTATATCCAGAGGAAGCAATTAATATAGATAGATTAGATTTAAAAAATCCATCTTCTAATAATCCTACCTCTAGTTTTAAATAAATCAACAAAGGAGAATTTTAATGAATGAGCCAAAAGGATATGTGAGCTTTGTGCTTCATGCACATTTACCATTTATTCACCATCCAGAAAGTGAAAATTATTTAGAAGAGCAATGGCTTTTTGAAGCTATTTCAGAAACTTATATTCCTCTTTTATTAAATTTTCAAAAATTAGTGGAAGAAAAAGTAGACTTTCGTATTACTATGTCTATGACTCCTCCACTTTTAAATATGTTGGATAATAAATTATTACAACAAAAATATATTAAATATTTAAAAAAACATATAGAACTTGCTAAAAAAGAGACTACAAGAACTACATATGATTCTCATTTAAATAGTCTTTCTCATTATTATTTAGATCGTTATACTAATGATTTACATGTTTTTCATGATATTTACAATGATAATATAATACAAGGTTTTAAACATTTTCAAGATATTGGTGTTTTAGAAATAATTACTTGTGGTGCAACTCATGGATACTTTCCTATATTATATATAACAGAACAAACTGTTAAAGCACAAATTGCAGTAGGTGTACAAACTTATGAAAAATACTTTGATAAAAAACCTCGTGGTATTTGGCTTCCTGAATGTGGATATGTTCCAGAAGCAGATAAATATCTTAAAGAATTTGGTATTGAATATATAATTACAGAATCTCATGGTATTTTATATGCAGACCCTACTCCTATATATGGTACTTTCTCTCCTATAGTTTCAAAAGAAGGCATCATAGCTTTTGGACGTGATATGGAATCTTCTAGACAAGTTTGGAGTTCCATTAATGGATATCCTGGAGATTTTAATTATCGCGAATTTTATAGAGATGTTGGATATGATGCTGATTATGATTATATTAAGCCTTATATTGCTCATAATGGTGTTAGAGTTCATACTGGTATTAAATATCATAGAATTACAGGAAAAGACTGTGAAAAAGATTATTACCATATTGATTGGGCAAAAGATTCAGCTGAAAAACAAGCAGGACACTTTTTAGATTCTAGAATAAAACAAGTTGATACAATTTCTAAATATATGGATGAAAAACCGCCTATTATTTTATGCCCTTATGATGCTGAATTATATGGACATTGGTGGTATGAAGGCCCTTATTGGTTATATATATTATTTAAAAAAATTAATTTCGACCAAAAAAATATAAAATTAATTACCCCTGGAGAATATATTGATAAATATCCAGAAATACAAGTGTGCACACCTTGTCGTTCTAGTTGGGGTGCTAATGGGTATAGTGAAGTATGGTTAAATGAAACAAATGATGATGTTCACCGCCATTTACATGTAGCTGGTGATAAAATGGTAGAATTAGCTCATTTATATGAAAATGAACAAGATACATTAAAAGTTTCACTTCTAAACCAATGTGCAAGAGAATTACTACTTGCACAAAGTAGCGATTGGTTGTTTATAATTACAAATGGAACTATGGTAGATTATGCTAAAAAACGTATTAAGGATCATATAGGACGTTTTACAAGATTATATGAAGAAATAAAAAAAGATAAAATTGATGAAAGTTTTCTAAAAAATATAGAAGAAAAAGATTGTATATTCCCTGAAATAGATTATAAAATATATTTATAAATCAAGTTACCAAAAGACCCCTTTCTGAATAAAATATGTATATCTAAATTCATTTTAGTAGATAATAAATACATATATTATGCAGAGAGGGGATTTTTTCATAATGAAATCTTTTTGTTTAAAAACAAATAATCAAGAAATAATTAATTACCTACTAAAAAGATTAGAAAATTCTTCAATAGAAGATATTTATTTTATAAATAAGAAATTTAAATGTTATCAAAATGTAATTGTTCATTATAAAGGTACAAATTTGTATTCTTTTTTAGGAATTTTATCTGATATATTAACTGATTGTATTTTATTATTTTTTGAACCAATTTTAATAAAAAGAATTATAACTTGTGAATATTTTTATTTTGATGAATTAGAAAAAAAACTTATTGAAAATAATTGTTATGAATATATTTTATCTGAAGAAAATTCTACTTTAAAATATAGAAAAAATGAAATATGGACATCTGTAATATCTTATATAAATGAAAATAAATCTGTAATAATAGATGGATTTGTTAGTTTTCGATTAGAAAACTATTCGAAAACTTTAGATGAAATAGTAGACTTTTGCGTTAAGGAATATGTTATTGAAAAAGAATATAACGAATTTATAAATTTACTTCAAATATATATAAATTCAAAACAACCTATTTCATCTTTAATACATTTAGTATATACAAATGGTGAATCTATTCTTTTAGATGAAAATAAAAATATAATAAATTTACAAAATTCTAATTTTGATGCAAAATATCTTTCTGATATTTCATTTTCATCAAACGATTATGCTTTAAACGCGTTACTTACTCTACTTCCTAAGAAAATAGAACTTCATTTAATAAGTTACAGCGATGAATTTGTGGATACTTTAAAATTAATTTTTGGTGATAAGTTATCTATCTGCACAGATTGTAATATCTGTAGAACTTATCGAGTTTTAAATAATGTGAATCTAAAAAATATTCTAGATACAAATTAATATTATAAAATAAAATTTAAATTACTTGTACCTAGAATATTTTTAATATTTTTGAATGTTTTAAATATTATCTAATCCTCCATCTATTTCGTATAATTTCGTATATCTAACTTTTTTTAATATTTCAACTGCTTTTTTACTTCTTTTCCCTGTTTGACAATATACAATTATTACATTGTTTTTATTGTTTGTAATTTGACTATTATTTTTTTCTAAATCATATAATGGTATATTAATACTTCCATTTATATGCCATTCTTTATATTCTTGTGGACTTCTTACATCTACTAATACTGATTCTTTATCATTTTTAAATATAGACATAGCATTTTCATAATCTATATTATTTTCTTCTTGATTTCTATATTTTCTAAATATATTTTGTATTGTCTCATATATATTAATCTTCATTTTTATATCACTCCTTATTTTATTATGCAAAAAAAATAGACATCTTATTCTATATTCTATGAAAGATGTCTATTTTTTGTTATTTATCTTTTTCTATTTTTATATTTTGTTTTTCTAATTTATATAAAGTAACAATTGTTGTTATTAAATATAATAAAATTGATATTGGAATTGTAATTCTATTTATTGGTAATCTAGTAATTGAAATTATAGCAAAATATAATAATTGTACTATAACAGTAATACTAAAAAATATTAACATTTCTTTTATTATTTTTACATTTCTACCACTTTTCTTATATATTAATAAATATACAAATAAATAAATTTCAATTACAAAAAATGATATAATTGTTGGCCATACATATGGTTTTATCAAATCTCTACCTTTTACATTTGAAACATCTGTAACTAATAGACTTTCTTTAGTATTTTCTAGTTGATACTTTTCATTTATCTTTGTGTTTAGTTGTTCTAATTGTTCATCTGATATATTTTCTACAGTTATTGATACCATATCTTCATATAGTTCTACTTTTTTTATAATTACTTTTTCTTTTCCTATTACTTCTTTTACAATATTCTCTATATCTTTATTTTCAAATTCTTGTCCTATATATATGTCTATTTCTTTATGTTGTTTATATATTAAATCAAAATTTAATCCAAATATAAAAGTAGTTATTATTCCTGCTATTACTATAAGAGTAATTATAATTGCAACTATTCTTGTTTTTTTATCCATTATTAATTTCTCCTTTTCCCTATTTTAACATTAAGTTTGATATACTTAAATTATATAATACACTTATTAAAATACCCCAAACTAGTACTGGTCCAAATGTTATATTAAAAAATGTAAATACAATTGATATAATTAAAGCAGGTATACATATTAATGTATATTTTTTTATTACTTTCATAATTTCATTTTCTTTTAACATATTATAAATACTAATATATTGTAATACTACACAAAGTGCTATTGCTATTAGTGCTTCAATTGAAATTTCTACATTAAAATATCTTAATGCTATTAATACAATTGCTACATATCCTATTAATAATAAACTTCCATATATTCCTTTTTCTTTATATTTTATTATCAAGTATAACATTCCAATTGCTGCTAAAACAATTGCTACAATTATTGCTATTTGTATTTGATTTATTGTAATATCACTTACAATATATTTATTTTGTTCAACTTCATATACTATTGGCATTTTTCCTGAATTCAATAATGAAGCTACATCATTTGCTTGTACTATATATTCTTTTAATTCTTCTGTTGTTGAATTTCCTGAAGATCCCATTGTTAACTGTAATATTCCATTTGTAATTTCTTTGTCAAAATATGTTGTAAGTATAGTACTATCATCTATTTTTAGTGTAACTTGTTTCATATTTTGTTCTTCTTCATTATTTTCATTAGTAACTGTTGTTTTAATATAAGTATTGCTAATATTTCTAAACTTTTCTGTTCCCTCTTTATTAAATTCAATATTTAAACATACAGCTGTAGTTCCAGTTCCGGTATTTCCATAACCGCTTTTTACTATTTTAATATCTTCATTTGTAATTAACACTTCTTGTGTATCATTATCTACAATTTCAAATTTTCCTTGTAAATATATATTTCCTACAGCCTTATCTGTGTTATCATTTTCTGGTATTTCTAAAACTATATTTCCATTATCTTTATTTTGTTTAATTATATAGTTTGATACTTGCATTAAATTTAATCTATTTTCTATTATTTCTTTTGTTCTTTCGAAATTATCTTTATTTAATGCTTCATCACTATTTATTTTTTCTTCTACTGTTTTTGCTACTTCTTTAGTTGAGTTTTCTTCAGTTATTTTTATTCCATCTGCATCATATGATATAGTTTGTGTTTCTTTATTTGGAACCATTTCAACTTTTCTATATCCTTTAAAATCTTTTCCTAGTAAATATTCTGGTAAAACATTTTCTAAACTATTTTTATTTTTTATATATATGCCTCCAAAAGATATCATTGATATTAAAATTATTAATGCTATTATTAAAATTATTTTTAATTTTTTATTTTGTTTCATTTTATTATTTTCCTCCCTTAATCTTTTATAATAATTTTGTTCCATTTATAATAAGTTCGAACCAAATATTTAAATATTTAGCTGCATATTTACTCATCATTGTTCTATCCATAAATATCTCAAAATAATCAAGTACTGGACATAGTTTTGTATCTATTGTTAAATCTAATGTTGCTTTTCTAGTTTCTTTATCTATTTTGAAATCTGCATTTGTTACTGCATAATTTACTTTATCATGTTTATCAAATGTAGACATATTAGTATTTACTACCCTATCTCTATGTACATCTGATTTATCTGCTAAAATCAAAGCTGCAGATATATCACTTACTGCTGTTCCTGTCTGTTCATCATGATTTCCTATTGCCATCATAATTTCTGTTCTTCTTGTTACATCCATTTCCATTTCTTTAAGTATTTGATAAGCAAGTATTGCACCCGAATGTGCGTGATCTACTCTATTTACACAATTTCCTATATCATGCATATATCCAGCTATCTTAGCAAGTTCAATTCTTTCTTCTGGATATTCCAATACTTCCAATATCTCTCCGGCTCTTTTGGATACTATTGAAATATGTCTTGTAGAATGTTCTGTATATCCTAATGCATTTAATTGTTTCTGTGAACCAACAATTAACTGTTTTATTTCATCGTTATTTTTAATATTTTCTAATGTTATCATAAGTTTCCTCCACCATCTCTAGTATTGCTTTATTCTATATTAAAACAATAAAAAATTCAACCATTTTTTGTAAATTGATTGAATTTTATATTGTTTTTTATTTAGTTTTTTATCGTTTATATTATTTATAAATTTACTCCTATTATTCCTCCTAACATTCCAGCTATAATAGAAGCTATTATCATAATAATAGTACTTAAATTTATAGAAAAGCCTGCTCCTGCTATACTAGAAATAATGTAAATTGTAAAAATATATATTATTCCTACTAATGCACCATTTAACAAACCATTCTTTTTTATCTTTAGTGTACTTATACTACTTCCAACTAAAATGCTTATTGCTGTAATTATTATAATTACTGGATTTATAGTATTTTCTTGTACAGATGTATAAGTTAATATTATAGAAAAAACAAATAATAATATTAATGTTAATATTATTGATGTTATACTTCCTTTTAAAATTCTAATAGTATTTTGTTTTAATTCGTTTTTATCTAAATTTTCCATATTTATATACCTCTCTTTTTTATTTATATCATTTTTATTATTTTATTTTGTTTTTATCAAATATAGAACAAAATAAAAAAGAAAAAGCATTTATACTTTTTCTTTTTTATTAATGTTATATTTAATTTTCTTTATTTCCATATTTATTTATATAATCGATTACATCATAAGAAGTTTTATCATATATCATTGTATATTCATCTCTACCATTATTAGTTATAGAATATACTGTATCTAATGCTGGTGGTACTAATTCTTTTCCTGTAGAATTAATTATTCCATATAATTTTGTTTCTCTTCCTTGTTCCATCTCGTATTTTTTTCCAAATACTATTGCTTCTATATTTGGAATTACTACAATATTATTAAAGTTTTTATTATTTGCTAGACATCCAATTTGATCATATTGTAATGGTACTATAAGTTTTCCTTTTACATCATACATTCCCCATTTATCATTTTGTTTTACAGGAATAGCATTATTAAATAATATGTAAGAATTTTTTATATTATTATTTTGAAATTTAGTAGTATCAATTCCTACTTCATCATATTCTAAGTATATTAATATTTTTCCATTTTTCTCAATAACACCTTTTTTATTATTGTTTGTTGCTAAATATAAATTTAAATCTTTATCTATTTGTTTTAATGCATCATATTGAGGTTTTACCTTTGTTTCTCCTTCTGCTGTTATAATTCCAACTTTATTTTCTTCTGTAGTTACAATAAATTCTTTTGTACTTTCGATAAATTCAATATTTGTGTATTTAGTTCCTACAATTTCAGTTCCATCTATTGTATAAATACCATATCTAATATTTTTATTAATATAATCTTGTTGTTCACTATTTTCTATATTTTGTACTATTAATAAGTTATATAACAAAGCTTTTTGATTATTAAAATTATCAAATACAGCTGAATATTTATAAGATTTTGTATAATAATTTGATAAATATGGTAATGTGTTAATTACTATTTTATTCTGTGATTTGTCATAAGATACTTGTAAATTACAAGCAATACCTATTCCTTCTGATGAAATATATAATTTATCATTTATCATTTTTATTGGTTCTTCTAAAGTAAAAAATTGATAATCTAATTGTTCAAGTGGTGTTTTATATATTTTATTAGAATCTTTTTCAAATGTACAAACTTCATTTTCACCTTCTAGGTAACAACTGTTGTTGTCTTCCGAATATTGCTTATATCCTCCATTATAATATTTATAATCTATTATTGGAGCTATATCTTTTAATGATACATATGCTGTATTACCTTCAAATATAAACAAATCTGATGTTGTTACTTGCATATTTTTACCATCAACTGAAAATTTAAATTGTTGTTGTTGTAAATAATATATTGCAAAATATAATGCTATACTG
Organism: Clostridiaceae bacterium; assembly: GCA_012513065.1. GTDB lineage: Bacteria > Bacillota > Clostridia > TANB77 > CAG-508 > UMGS1663. Next base: position 54,632 of record JAAZCX010000012.1, read on the forward strand.
ATTATTAATAATGTTATAATTGCTATTATTATACCTGTCATAATTTTTTTTGTCTTTTTTTCTTTTTCTTCTTGATTTGTTCCTATAATATTCATAAAAACCCCCATTTTCTTTCGTTTTAATTCTCGTGATAATATTTTTTATAAAATTCTTCTGAAAAACTTCCTAAATTATCATTTTCTATTTCTATTCTAACTCTTTCCATTAATTTAGTCAAGAATCTTAAATTATGAAGTGATAATAAACGAATTCCTAATATTTCATTTGTTTTTACTAAATGTCTTATATACGCTCTTGTATAGTTTTTACAAGTATAGCAATCACATTCAGGATCCAATGGTGTAAAATCTCTTTCATATGTAGCATTTCTTACAACTACTTTTCCATTAGAAGTCATTGCTGTTCCATTTCTTGCTATCCTTGTTGGAAGTACACAATCACACATATCTATACCTGCTTTTGCTGCTTCTATTAAATAATCTGGTGATCCAACACCCATTAAATATCTTGGTTTATCTTTTGGCATAAGTGGAGCTGTGTATCTTAATACATTTAAAAATTCTTCTTTAGGCTCTCCTACACTTATTCCTCCTATTGCATATCCTGGAAAATCTAATTTTATTAAATCTTCTACACTTTGTTTTCTTAAATCGTTATAAAATCCACCTTGTATTATTCCAAACAGACCTTGTTCATCTGTATTTTTATGAGCTTGTTTACATCTTTTAGCCCATCTTGTTGTTCTTTCCATAGATTGCTTAGTATATTCATAAGTAGAAGGATATGGACAACATTCATCAAAAGACATAATAATATCAGCACCTAACGCTTCTTCTATTTCCATTACCTTTTCTGGAGAAAAGAAATGTTTACTTCCATCTAAATGTGATTTAAATTCTACACCATCTTCAGATATTGTACGTAAATCACTTAAACTAAATACTTGAAATCCTCCACAGTCAGTTAATATAGGTCTCTCCCATTTCATAAAATGATGAAGCCCTCCAGCTTCTTTTACAAGTTCATGACCTGGTCTTAAGTATAAATGATATGTATTTGATAAAATTATCTGTGCTTTTACATCTTCTTTTAATTCTTCTGGTGTTAATGATTTAACTGTTGCTTGAGTTCCAACAGGCATAAATATTGGTGTTTGTATATCTCCATGAGGTGTATGTATAACTCCTCTTCTTGCACCAGTTTGTTTACATTCATGTATTAATTCATATGTTATTGCTTCTTTCATTATTTTTTCCTTTTCTAATTATTTATTTTTTATTCTTATATAATTATACTAGATTTAACGAAAAAATCAATTGTTTATTATAATTTTAAGAGGCTGATTCATATATTTTTGTTTTTATTTTTATTTTTATTTTTTATTTTAATATTTTTCGACATATTTTTTTTATATTTTGTTAATACTATATAAAAAATATAGGAGATTAAATTTGTGTTATGAATCAGATATTAGATAGTAATTTTAATATAGATAAAAACTATTCTTTTTCAAAATTAAAAAAATTTAAAATAATATTTTGGGTTTTTATTATTATAACAATCTTTTTTATTATTTTTTATTTTTATTTGAAATATAATACATCACAGAAAGAAAAAATTTCTAAAAGTTTAGTAGATAATTTTAGTATTACTACTTTATATCCAAATATAAATTCTAGTGATTATATATCTCAAAAAATAGCATATAGTGAAAATGATAAAATTGAACCTTTTGTTGTTGGTTTAATAAAAATTGATAAAATAGATTTAATGTATCCAATACTTTCTCATAGTACAGAGGATCTTTTATCTATTGCACCTTGTCGTTTTTATGGACCATTACCAAACAATGTAGGAAATCTTTGTATAGCTGGGCATAATTATGCGAATAATACATTGTTTGGAAAATTACATTTAATTACTATAGGTGATGTAGTTGAAATTTATGACTTAGATGGAACTAAATTACTTTATACAATCTACGAGAAGAAAGAAATTAATTCTGATGATTTATCTTGTTTAAACCAATCAACAGATGGTTTATGTGAAATAACATTAATTACTTGTAATACAATTAAAGGTAATCGTACAATTATAAAAGCAAAAGAAAATAGATAAAATATCTATTTTCTTATATTATTTTTATTATTTTTTATTTTCAATTTTTACAAATTATTATACATTATAATCTCTAACTTTTTTATAAGCATATACTGCTATAACTGCAGATACTATTATTAATCCAAATACTGCATAATCACTTGCATCTCCTGTTTGTGGTAATGTTGTATTTTGATAAGTACTTCCTGTTGTATTTGTAGTTGTAGTTATATTTGTTGTAGTTGGAGCTACAACATTTGCTGTTGTATTTGTTGTTGTATTTGATGTTGTATTTGATGTTGTTGTGTTAATTGTTGGTATTTGTATTGGATTATTTGATGTTCCTGTTGCAAATACACTAGTAGATATTGCACAAGTTACAGCTATAATAATTACAATTGCTAAAACTTCTTTTTTTACACTTAATTTTTTCATAATTTTTATTCTCCTTTTTTCTTCTGAAATTAATATTATTATTTATATTTTCGCCAAAAATATACGTAAAATATAAATTCTCTATAAAACTGTTATCATTTTAACCCTTTTTACAATATTAGTCAACATTTTTTTATGTTTTTTATATTACATTTATGTTACAATTTTTTATTCTGTTCTTAATGCAACCACAGGATCTTTTTTGGCTGCTATTTTTGCTGGTATAAATCCTCCTATTAAAGTTAGTATTATGCTAATAACAATTAGTATAATAGCATGAATTGGATTTAATTTTGCAACATTAGCAAGATCTGTTAATTCTTTAATAATAATATTTATAGGGAATATTAATGCATATGTTATTCCTATAGCTAATACTCCTGAGCACATTCCAATTATAAATGTTTCAGCATTAAATACTCGTGTAATATCTTTTTTTCTAGCTCCTATTGCTCTTAAAATTCCGATTTCTTTTGTTCTTTCTAAAACAGAAATATATGTTATTATTCCAATCATTATAGACGAAACAACTAATGAGATTGCTGAAAATGCTATTAATACAACTGTTATTGCATCAATTATTCCGCCTGATAGAGATGTAATTGCTTCTGCATAATCTGTATATACTACTCTATCATCTTCTGATTTTTCTTCATTATATTTATCAAGATATTCAATTATTTTATCTTTTGTATTAAAATCTTTTGGATATACTTGAATTATAATAGAAGTTTTATCATCTCCTAAATATGAAAGTATTGTATCTTTAGTAGTAATTCCTTCATCTGTTGTATCGAATTTTTCTCCTGTTAAAACATTATAATTTGCATCTATTTGTGCTTTTACAATTTTTGAATTTTTGTTATTTTCTATAACATATTGTGCTAGTTTTTCTTTATAACAACATCCTGTTCCACTATATTCTGCAAATGTATTATTTTCTTTTCCTCTTATTATTCCTGTAATTTTTAATGTTATTGTTTTTTCATTATTATAAAGTTTTTCATAATCTGTATTAACTATAAAATATTTACCAATCTTCTCATATAATTCATCATTTAATACAATTTTAAATTCTTTGTTTAATATTTCATCAAATGAAATAGCTTCTTCTTTTTTATATCCTAATATTTCTAATATACTTTTAGATAATCTATTTTGAGTATCTATTAATAATCCAAGCTCTTCTTTATTTTCTGGCATTTTTCCATATATTAAATCAAAATTATTTTCAATTAGTGGCATTTGTTCTTCATTTATTTTTTCTGGTAATGGAAAAAATGCTTTACTTACATCTATCATTTTTACTTTTTCATCAATTTTAGTAAGTACATTTAATTTTGTTGTTCTTTGAAATCCAATTCCTGAAATTAAATCTTTATCAATGTTTTTTATATACTCTTCATACTCTTTTGTTATTTTATTTGTATGAACCATATTTGTTATTTCTTCTAATGGATATATTTCTTGTTTAGTTGTAAATTTATTTTCTTTATTTGTTTCATTCATTGATTTTTGTAGATCTTCTTCAGTTACATTCATTGTTTGCTTTGATATCATAATTGGCATTTGTGATAAAGTATCTCTTTCAAATTCTTCAATTTGAATATTGAATCCATTTGATAAAGATAAAATAAGTGCTATTCCTATCATACCAATGCTAGATGCAAATGCTGTTAAAATAGTTCTTCCTTTTTTAGTTTTTATATTGTTAAAAGAAAGTTTTAAAGCTGAGAAAAATCCCATAGAAGTTTTTATTAATTTATATTTTTCTTGTTCTCCATCTTCTTTATTTAATGGATTAGAATCTTTTATAACTTTACCATCTCTTATTTCTATAATACGTGTAGAATATTCTTCTGCAAGTTCTGCATTATGAGTTACCATTATTACTAATTTTTCTTTTGCTATTTCTTTAATTAATTCCATTATTTGAATACTTGTTTTTGAATCAAGTGCTCCAGTTGGTTCATCAGCCATTATTATGTCTGGGTTATTAACTAATGCTCTAGCTATTGCCACTCTTTGCATTTGTCCCCCTGATAATTGATTTGGTTTTTTATGCATATGATCTTTAAGTCCTACTTGTTCCAAGGCTTTTTTAGCTTTTTCTTTTCTTGTTTTTTTAGATACTCCGCTTAAACGTAATCCCATTTCAACATTATCTAGGATAGTAATATGATTAATCAAATTATAATTTTGGAAAATAAATCCTATACTATTATTACGGTATGCATCCCAATCTCTATCTTTATATTTTTTAGTTGATGCTCCATTAATTATTAAATCTCCTGTATCATATTTGTCTAATCCACCTATAATGTTTAATAGTGTTGATTTACCACTACCACTTGGTCCTAATATAGCAACAAATTCGTTTTTTCTAAAATCAATAGAAACACCATCTAAGGCTTTTTGTACAAAATCTGCTGTTTTAAAACTTTTACTAATATTTTTAACTTGTAACATTTTTTCTCCTTTTTTCTTTTTAATTAACCGTTTTAGTTTATCATTTTTTAATATATTATTCAAGTATTTTTTTTATACATTTTTGCGTTTTTATTTTAACTTTATATAAATATAACAAAAAAAAAGACTTAACTCTTTTAATTTAGTTAAGTCTTTTAATATTTAATTATTCTTCAGTTTTTGTTGTTTCTTCTGAAACTGGTTCTTCTTTTACTTCTTCTACTGTTTCTTCTGTTACAGTATCAACTGTTTCTTCAACAACAGGAGTTTCTGTTTCAATTGCAGGAGCTTCTTCTGGAGCTGCTACTACTACTTCTTCTTCTAAATCTTCTTTAAGTGTAATTTCTTTGTTTTCAATTCTTGCACCTAAATTTTCTTTAGTTTTAGCTGATTTTCCAACTCTATCTCTTAAGTAATATAATTTTGCTCTTCTAGCTTTACCAACTCTTACTACTTCGATTTTTTCTACCATTGGAGAATGAATTAGAAATGTTTTTTCAACTCCTACTCCATAAGCTACTTTTCTTACAGTGAAAGTCGCATTTGATCCTCCACCTTGTTTTTTAATTATAATTCCTTCGAATACTTGAATTCTTTCTCTATTTCCTTCTTTTATTTTTTGGTGTACTTTAATTGTATCACCAACATGAAGGTCAGGAATTTTATTTTTTAATTGTTCATGTTCAATTGATTTAATAATATCCATATTATGATATTCTCCTTTCTTATACTTAAGTGTCGCATCTTATATTTTAGATGGCGCTTATTCATTTAATAAATCTGGTCTTTTTTGTTTTGTAATTTCTATTGATTTTTCTTGTCTCCATTTGTGAATATTTTCGTGATGACCGTGAAATTAATATTTCAGGTACTTTTTTATCTAAAAATGTTTCAGGTCTTGTATATTGTGGATATTCTAATAAGTTATTAGAAAAAGATTCTTCCTGTGTAGATTCTTCATTTAAAACTCCATCTACATATCTGCTAATTGAATCAATTAGTACCATACTTGGAAGTTCTCCTCCTGTTAATACATAATCTCCTATTGAAATTTCCTCATCTACAATTTCATCTAAAACTCTTTGATCAATTCCTTCATAATGTCCACATAATAAGATAAGATGTTTTTCTTTGGCTAAGTTCACTATTTTTTCTTGGTTTAAAGTTTTTCCTTGTGGAGAAAGATAAATAACTTTTGCATTACTTCTTTCTTCTATAGATTTATAAGCATCATATACAACATCTGGTCTAATTATCATTCCTGCTCCTCCACCATATGGAGTATCATCTACTTTTTTGTGTTTATCTTTTGAAAAATCTCTAATGTTAATTATATTAACTTTGATTTTTTCGTTTTCTTGTGCTCTTCCTAAAATGCTTTCCTTGATTGGTGTAAACATTTCGGGGAAAAGAGTTAACACATCAAATTGCATATTAAAGCTTCCTTTCTTATTCTAAACCTTCAATTAAGTGAACTATTACTTTTCCTTTTTCCAAATCAATATTCTTTAATACTTCAGGAATACTTGGCAATAATATTTGTTTACCTTTTTCGTCTTTTACAACATATACATCGTTGGCTCCTGTAGGGAAAATATCATCTACTTTTCCTAAAAGCTGTCCTTGATCTGTATATACTTCTAATCCTAATATATCTGCAATAAAATATGTGTCTTTTGGAAGTTTTTTAGCATCTTTTCTATTAATCTTTAAAAATAGACCTTTATACTTTTCTGCTTCTGTCATATCTTCAATCCCTTTTACTTTTAGTAAAACCATTTCTTTATGATATTTAACTTCTTCAATTTCTACTTTTTTCATTTCATTTTTTTTACAGATATAAACTGTTTTTAATTCTTCAAATCGTTCCAAATCATCAGTAAAAGGTTTTACTTTTAAAAGTCCTTTTATTCCAAATGTATTAACAATTTGACCTACTTCAAAATATTCTTGCATATTTCCCTCTTAATCTAAGAATTCAACAATAACTCTTTTATGTTCTTTTCCTGCTATAGATTTCATTAATGTTCTTATTGATTTAGCAATTCTTCCTTGTTTACCAATTACTTTTCCAATATCAGATTCTTTTACTTTAACTTCAAATACTATTGTTTTTCCTTCTTCTTTTTCATTAATAGTAACTTCGTCTTTATTTTCTACAAGGTTTTTAATTAATGTTTCTAGAATTTCTTTCATATATAAAATTCCTCCTAGCTCTTAAGCTCTATTTATTAGAGATTTTACAGATTCTGTTGGTTTTGCACCATTTTTTGTCCAAATGTCTAATTTTTCTTTATCTAAAACAATTGTTGATGGATTTGTCATTGGATCATATGTTCCAATTTGTTCAATTATTTTTCCATCTCTTGGGCTTCTTGAATCAGCTACTACAATGTGATAGAATGGAGCTTTTTTAGCACCTACTCTTTTTAATCTAATTTTTACCATATTTTTCACCTCTTTCTAATAATTTATATATATTAATAAAAAATTAATAACTACTTCATAAGATTTTTTAAATCTTGTGGATTCATATTTTTCATAAGATTTTTCATGCCTTTTCCATCTTGCATTTTTTTCATCATTTTTTGTGTCATTTCAAAAGATTTCATAAATTGATTTATTTGTTGTACACTTGTTCCACTACCTTTAGCTATACGAACTCTTCTACTTGCATTTAAAATTTTAGGTGTTCTTCTTTCTTGTTTTGTCATAGAACAAATAATTGCTTCAATTTTTACAAACTCTTTATCATCAACTTTTAAATCTTTAACATTTGCCATACCTGGTAACATTTTTAATATTGATGAAAATGAACCCATTTTCTTTACTTGTCTTAGTTGTGATAAATAATCATCTAAGTCAAAATCTTTCTTTTTTAATTGTTTTTCTAATTTTTCTGCTTCTTCAAAATCAAATGATTCTTCTGCTTTTTCTATTATTGAAAGAACATCTCCCATTCCTAAAATACGTGATGCCATTCTTTCTGGATGAAATTCTTCTATATCACTTAACTTTTCACCTATAGCTGCAAATTTAATTGGTCTATTAGTTATTTTTTTAACTGATAATGCTGCACCACCACGAGTATCACCATCTAATTTTGTAAGTACCACTCCATCTATTCCTAGATTTTCGTTAAAACTTTCTGCTACATTTACTGCATCTTGACCTGTCATAGAATCAACTACTAGTAATATTTCATGTGGTTTTATATTTGATTTTACATTTTTTAGTTCTTGCATTAATTCTTCATCTATATGAAGTCTTCCTGCTGTATCTAATATAACTACATCATTTAATTTACTTATTGCTACATTCATTGCCTGTTTTGCAATATGTACAACATCTCTAGATTGTTCATTGCTATAAACTGGTATATCTAATTGTGAACCAACTACTTGTAATTGTTTAATTGCTGCTGGTCTATAAATATCACATGCTACTAATAATGGTTTCTTTCCTTGCTTTCTTAAAAGATTTGCAAGCTTTCCTGCTGTTGTTGTTTTTCCGTGATCCTTGTAAACCTACTAACATAATAACTGTGGGAGGATTTGGTGTAAAATTGATTTTACTTTCTTGACCTCCTAGAAGTTCTACTAATTCATCTTTTACAATTTTTACTACTTGTTGTCCTGGTGTTAAGGATTTTAATACATCTTGGCCTAATGCTTTTTCTTGTACTGATGAAATAAAATCTTTTACAATTTTATAGTTTACATCAGCTTCTAATAAAGCAAGTTTTACTTCTCTTAATATTTCTTTTAAATCTGATTCTGTTATTCTTGCTTTTCCTCTTAATTTTTTTGTAATATCTTGAAGTTTTGAAGATAATCCTTCAAATGCCATGACATTTCCTCCTTTGAATTAATTTTAAACTAAACAACTTAATTCTTTTCTAACATGATTTAGTATTTTTTCAATCTTCTTGTCAGATGAAGTTTCTTCGATTTTACTTAATTCGCTTAATACTTCTTGTAACATTTTTTCCTGTTTCATCATCTTTTCCATAAACAAAAGCTTTTCTTCTAGCTCTAAAAGCTTATTCTCTCCCTTCTTTATAATGTCTCTAACAGCTTGTCTTGTAATTTTATTGTTTTCTGCTATTTCTGAAAGAGATAAGTCATTATTATAGTAATCTGTTAATATTTCAAGCTGTTTGTCAGTTAATAATTTACCATAAATCTCACATAACATACTTACTTTAATATTCTTTTCCATACAACCACCTCTAATCAAAAATGATACATACTTTCTGTTAATTTGTAATGCTAATATACTTTACACTATTTTTGTTAATTTGTCAAGTACTTTTGCTTTACTTTTATATATTTTTTCTCTTATTTCTTTCTTATGTTTTTTATATTTTTATGTTTTATTTAATCTTCTAATGTTTCATCATTTTCGATTCAATCCTGAACCTGAACAATACGGTAATTTTCTTTATTGTCTCTTATTACCATAGTTTCAATTCCAGAATTTATAATCATTCTTTTGCAAAGTGTACAAGGCTCAGCTTTTTCTTTATATTCTCCATTTCTGGAATTAATACCAACTAAATATAAAGTTGCTCCAATCATTTCGCTTCTACTAGCACTAATTATAGCATTTTGCTCTGAATGAACACTTCTGCATTTTTCATAACCAGCACCACTAGGAGTATTATTCTTTTTTCTTCTGCATTCACCTAAATCACAACAGTTTTTTCTTCCTCTTGGTGAGCCAGTATAACCTGTAGCTATGATTTCATCATTTTTTACAATAATGCTACCATAATTGTTTCTTATGCAAGTTCCCCGCGAAGAAATTTCTTCAGCAATGTATAGATAATAATTATTTTTATCTTTTCTTTTTTCCATAATTTAGACCTCCATTTTTAATAATTATGCAAGTAAAAAGAAACAACTATTGCTAGTTCTTTCTTTCAAATGTTATATATTCATAATTAAACGGATTTTCTTCATTTTTTAAACCTTGTTTTCTATCTATTACTTTCCATTCGTTTTCTTTAATTTCTGGAAAACATACATCTCCATCAAATTCTTCTTTTATTAGTGTTAAATATAATTTATTTGCATATGGCATTAATAATCTATATATTGTTGCTCCACCTATTATAAAATTTTCTTCATCAGAATTTATATATTTATCAAGCATAGAAATATCTTCTAATACTTCTACATTTTCATCTTCTATATTCATTTCCATATCATTACACAAAATAACGTGTTTCCTATTTGGTAAAATTCTTCCTAGTGACTCAAAAGTTTTTCTTCCCATTATAATAGTATGTCCTGTTGTTAATTTTTTAAATCTTTTTAAATCTTCTGGTAAATGCCAAATTAGTTTATTATCTTTTCCTATTACATTATTTTCTGCTACTGCAACAATAATACTTAACATATTTTTCTCCTATTCATTTATATAAATTCTTTATTTATTTAATATTTTAAATAGCCACTGGTATCTTTCCTAATTTAATATCTTTATTATATTCATAACATTCTATTTCAAAATCTTCTGGTTTAAATTCATAAAAATCTTTAGTTGGATTTTTTATTATTAATCTAGGACAAACATCCATTGATTCTGCTTCTATTAATTTTTCAATTAATGGTATATGTCTATCATATATATGACAATCACCTATATTATGTGTTAATGTTCCTACTTCTAATCCCGAAACTTGTGCGAACATACATAATAATGCTGCATATTGCATTGTATTCCATCCATTTGCCGCTAGCATATCTTGTGATCTTTGATTTAATATTAAATGTAATTTTCCACCTTTTACAAGCCATTGTGTTCCATAAGCACAAGGTTCTAAGTTCATATCTTTTAATTCTTCATGATTAAAAATATTACTCATTATACGACGACTAGCTGGATCATTTTTTAGTAAATATAATATATAATCTACTTGATCCATTTTTTTAATTCCTTCTTTTGTTTTAAATTCATACTTTTTTGCCATTTGATATCCATATGCTTTTCCTATTGTTCCATCTTCTCCTGCCCATTGATCCCATATATGTGAATTTAATTTATTAACATCATTAGATTTTTTTTGCCAAATCCATAATATTTCATCTATTGCTCTTTTTACTGTTTGTGAATTATTTCTTAATGTTATCATCGGAAATTCTTTTCCAATATCATATACATTAGTAACTCCAACTAATGAAATATAATTTGCTTCTTCTCCATCATCCCATCTTGTTCTAACTCCTGTTCCTTTTGAAGAATAACCATTTTTTAGTATCTCTTTGCATGTGTCAATAAAATTTTTATCTGCTTGTGTCATAAAGAATTCCTCCTTTTATGATTTATTTTTTTAATAATATCACAAGCATATTTTTTTGTAAATAAATTAATAAATAAAAACACCTTCTTTTAAGTAATATATATACTTAAAAGAAGGTGTTTTTTATACTAATCTGTCTAATGCTTTTGCAGGTCCCCATATACACGGTTTTTTAGCAGTACATGTGTAATCCGGAAACATACATCTTGCTCCTTTTGAATACTGTAACAAGTAATCGTACACTCTAGGTTTTACATTTTCAGTATTTTTCAAATACTTGTTTAATGTTTCTTTGGTCTGCATAGCAGTCTCGAGCTGAGCAAATCCACATAAACGTTCTTTACATTTGAGTACAAAGTTTTCTACTGTTCCTCTTTCATTTACCAGAACCATTTTTCCTTGTGGAAAATATTTTGAAAGTGAATTAATATCTTTTAACCACTCATCCTGTAATTTTGTATTCCTAATAATAGGAGGAACAAAATACATGTTAGTAGTATCAAATGAATGAACAAAAATTTCATAATTCAATGTTCTGTATCTTTGTGCCTGAGCCAGCTGTGCAAAAGATGCCCAATAAGTATAGCAGTAATTTTCTCCCCATTCATCTTCTCTCTTTATATCTGAAAATAGTGAAAGTTTTCTGTTCTTGGAGTCCGGGTTAGTCCCTTCTACCTTATACTCAGGATTCATATTTACAAATTCCTGTAAAATCGGTTTTAACTTTTTGCTAAAAGATGTATCATTTTCATTTTTAGTAAAATCTTCTATCATATGAAGAAGATAACTAAACTGCTGAAAAGTTACAGAATACCCCATAACTGTTGCCAGGGTAAAGATGCTAATCAAATATCTAGCATTTTCCTGAGCTAACTTTTGTACCTTTTTTCCGTCAATTTGGCTATATATTTCGCTTATACGGTTTTTGAAAATTTCAATCCATTTTTCATACAGCACTTTTTCTGTCTCAGACGGCTGCATCTTTGTATATCTTGCGGATTTTTCTGAAGTATCATATACTCCTTCATTATTTAAAATCATTGCCATGATTTTAGGGATTTCTTCATATACAAAGTTATATCTCGGATGTCCAAAAACGCTGTGATGGTTTGATTCCATATTTCCAGTTGCCCGCTTCATTGTTTTTTTCTGAAGCTTCTTCAAAAATAGAATCCACTGTATCCGGCATATAGCAAATACCTGCCTCTTTTCCAGATAAATCAATTGCTTCTTCAATAGGAAGTTCATAACCTACCTTTGTTGATGCTACTACTCTTGTTTTCATACGTTTTTTCTCCTTCTGATATAATATTGTCAACAAGTTACGTTTTAGCTAAATATCTTTTTTATTGATTTTCTCCTCCTTTTAATATAATTATATTTTAAAAGTTCCTACAAATATTAAATTGTATGAGAATTATAACATATTAACATAATCTTTTCAAGTATTATACACATTTTAAAAATAAAATAAATATTATTAATATCTATATATCCCATTTTGGTACATATTCTTCTTCATGTTCTCCTAGTTCTTGCATATATCCATTCTTTAAATCTAATGAGAAAAAGTATTCTTCTATTTGTTTATATTCTTTTTTTGTTAATTTTCTATTAATAAGTTCATCTTCTTTTGCTTTATATGTTGGAAAATATTGAGCCATAACATTTATATATATTTCTTCATTTATATTGTCTTTTATCCACTTTAATACATTTTTACTATTTTGAATATGATTTGGTAAAACTAAATGTCTTATCATTACTCCTTTTTGTATCATTCCATTTTCATCAAATTTTGGACTTCCTACTTGATTTATCATTTCTTTAATTGCTTTTGTTGCAATTTCAAAATAATTATCTACTCCAGAATATTTTTTGGCTAATTCATCAGAATAATATTTTAAATCTGGTAAATATACATCTATATACCCTTTTAAATCTTTTATTGTTTGAATTTCTTCATATCCATTAGAATTATATATTATTGGAATATTTAATCCTTTACTTTTTGCAATTTTTATAGCTTCTATAATTTGATATGCATACATTGTTGGTGTAACTAAATTTATATTATGTACATTATTTCCTTGTTGTTTTAAAAATATATCTGCTAATTCTTCTATTGTAATTTCATAACCTTTTCCTAATTGACTTATTTCATAGTTTTGGCAAAATTTACAACTTAAATTACAATTTGAAAAAAATATTGTTCCAGATCCATTTGTTCCACTAATACATGGCTCTTCATAATTATGTACAGATGCTAATGCAATTTTAATCTTATCATCAGATTTACATCTTCCTTTTTGACCATGTATTCTATTTACTTTGCAATGATGTGGACATACTTTACATTCTATTAATTGTTCTAACATTAAATCTATCTCCTATTCACAATGTGTCTATAATAATTTATCTTTCAATATTTTAACATATTTTTAATAATTTTGTACATTTTTTTAAAACTATGTTATAATGTCAAAAGATTTTTTATTTAGGAGGTCTTAATATGGCATTTATTGAACATGAATTTACACTTACAATTAGAGATATTAATACAAAAATGCAATTATGTAATAAATCAATCTTAAGTTTTTTTGAAGATATTGGTGGTTATCATTCTGATTTAGCAGGATATGGATTAAAAGATATAGAAAGAACAAGACTAAGTTGGGTTTTACTATTTTGGAAAGTAAAAGTTATTAAAAGATTAAAATATGGAGATAAAATTAAAGTTAAAACTTGGTCAAGAGGTAGTGTTCGTGCTTGTTGTCTTCGTGATTATGAAATTTATAATAGTAATGGTGAACTTTGTGTTATTGGAACTTCTAAATGGGCATTAACGCATTTAGAAAAAGGATTAGTAAAACTTACCGATGAACTTACAAGTAATTATAACAATGAAACAAAAAGTGTTTTTGAAAATTTCGATTTTAAAAAATTAAAAGAACCTGATAATTATTCTAATATATATGAGTATACTGTATCTAGAAGAGATATTGATATTAATAATCATATGCATAATTTAAATTATTTAGATTTAGCTTATGAAGCTTTACCAGAAGATGTTTATAAAAATAATTCTTTCGATAATATAGAAATCATGTATAAAACTGGTGCAACATTATATGAAAAATTAAAATGTTTTTATTCTCAAATTGAAAATGAACATTTTATTGTAATAAAAAGTGAAGATGAAACTATTTTACATTCAATAATCAAATTATATTAAAAACAAAAAATAAAAGATATATAACTATATCTTTTATTTTTTTTGTTCTTTCTCTTCTTTTAAATAATTCATTATTTTTTTATATTCTTCTGAATCAATTTGTATATATCCTAAATAAAATTCCATCATACTTTCTAATGTATTGCATTTTCTTAATGAGTATTTTTTATTTTTCTTTTCTAATATTGTATATTTTGGAAGCATATAATTTAATTCTTTTAGAAAAACATTTTTATTTGATGTGTCTGGAAGAATTCTTTTTTTTCCTGATCTTTTATCATGTGCTGCAGTTCCATTTGCTCTTGATATATTTTCTCTATAAATAGACCTTATTTGCAATTCAAAATTATATTCTTTATGATCTAAATAGCAAAATTTTAAATGATCTGCAATATAACCATTATTTTTTGTTTTTCTTTTATACCCATCTTTTAGTAATTCTATATTCATATCTTTTAGTAATTCTTTATTATTTGTTAAATAATTTGCAAAATCTTTTTCTACTTCTATACAACATAAATCATTATACTTAGTTTTCTCTTTTGCTGATGCTTGTTCTCTTTGTTTTATTAGCTCATTTAATTTTTTATTCTCTGTCTTTAAATCATTTGGAACATTTGCTATTACAATTTTAAATCCTCTTAAATCTTTTATTTTTAAATATTCTAAAGGATTATATAATCTTTTAATTTCGTTTTCATCATTTTTAATTTTTTCTATACATTCCCAATGAAGTAAATTCTTTTCTGGTATATTACTATCTTTTGCTGCTTTTTCTCCATAATCTTTTTCTATTTGTTGAATAAGTTTATTTCTTTTTTCAGTATCTATTTCTTCTTTATTTAATCTTATTTTAGTAATTCTTAAACAAGCAGTTTTCATGTTATCACTTACTTCTTTTTCTTGTATAAGTTCATTTATATTACTTAGGTCTTCAATTTTTTCATAAAATATTTTTTTAGTTTTTTTAGCTAATTCTTTATTTGGCATTTTGTCTAAAATTAAAGAATATAAATTTTCTTTTTCTTTTACAGAAATATCATTTATTGCGTAAATTTTACAAAGTCTTTCTATTTCTAGTTTATTTAATTTTTCTTTTAAACTTTTTTGTGATTTTTCTCTTCCTTTTGGAGGTTCAATTTTTACACCTTTATATCTGTCAGAAAATAATTCTACTATTTTAATAAAAGACTCATTAAATCTATTTTCATATTCTTCGTTATTTTTCAGTCCTAATTGATATTCATATATGATATTAGTTGGATGTTTCTCTACATGATATGTACTTCTTATATCATTTTCCATTTTTTATTTTCACTCTCCTAAATATTAACATTAATATTATACAACTTTTATTATTAAAAGTAAATAATTTATAATGTTTTATTTACATAATTTTTTATTGATATTTTTCTACTTTTTGTAACTTTTTTTTACTTTTTTCATAATATTTAGTATACAAATAATTAAGGAGGTTTAAATTATGTATAATTGTAGATATAGAAAATGTTGCTGCCAAAAAAATTATGATCAAAAAGTTATTGAAACTGCTTGTAATGATTGTGGCACTACTGCTAATTACTATATTGCTAAAGACAATGATGATAGTTGTGATTGTGGTTTTGAGCAACAAGGTGAATCTATATTCCCTCAAAATCCTTTACTTGCACAAAGTTATGTTCCTATTCAATATATGGATAAAACTTTTACACCTTGTGTACGGATTAAAAATGGGAACTATTTTTCCTGAACTTGTTAGTCCTTATTCACCTGGACAGTCTATAGAAGAAATTGCCTTTATTAAAGCAATGAATTCTATTGGAGAGGGGTGTAATAAATGTTAGATAATGAAAATAGAAATTGTAACTGTGGTTATATGATGAATAATAATAGTAATATGACTGTTGAAAATCTTGATTTTCCTAATACTGATGCTCTTTCTGCTAATACTTCTGGAATGAGCTGTGGTAATTGCTGTGGAATGCAAGGAATGGCTCCAAAGCTTCCTGTATATTCTTATAAATTCACAAATATAGGACCAGAGGAAACTTGTTTAGAAAAAGAAATTACTAGAGAAGAAATGATTGAAAAAATAAGATGTTTAAGTTTTGCTATCGTTGAATTAGCTGAATATTTAGATACACATGTTGACGACGAAAAAGCAATATGTCTTCATAAAGAATACGCAAAAGAATTACGCGATTTAAAAGATAAATATCAAAAGATTTATGGTCCTCTAACTATTAATTTTCCATGTAATAAATGGAGATGGATTGAAGAACCATGGCCTTGGGAAAGGGGGAATTTTTAATGTGGACCTATAATAAAGTATTACAATATCCAGTAAATATTAAATGTCCAAATCCAAAACTTGCTAAATTTATAATTAGCCAGTATGGTGGTCCAGATGGAGAACTTGCTGCTTCACTTAGATATTTATCTCAAAGATTTGGTATGCCTGATCAAAATTCTAAAGCTGTTTTAAATGATATTGGAACTGAAGAACTTGCCCATTTAGAAATGGTTGGTAGTATTGTTCACCAATTAACTGATGGAGTTTGTCCAGAAGAATTAGAAAAAGCTGGTCTTGGAGCATATTATACTGATCATGGTGTTGATGTATATCCTCAATCAGCTGCAGGTCATCCTTTTACTGCTGCATATATTGCTGCAAAAGGTGATCCTATTGCTAACTTACAAGAAGATTTAGCAGCAGAACAAAAAGCTAGAGCAACTTATGAAAAACTAATTGATCTTTGTAAAGATGATCCTGATGTATTAGATCCTCTTCGTTTTTTAAGACAAAGAGAAATAGTTCATTTTCAAAGATTTGGTGAAGCACTAAGAGGCGTTCAAGACAAACTTGCAGAAAAGAAATTTTATGTAGCAAATTGTTCTAAAAAAATATGTAATGATAATGAATGTATGTAATTTTTCATAAGATTATTACACAAAAATATCTCCTAAGAAATTTTATTCTTTCAGGAGATATTTTAATTATATATATAACACTTTTCTTTATTATTTTCCATTTTTTATATCATAAAAAATGGAATCCCATTATATAACTAATGAGATTCCTAAATAATTTTATACATTAAATCTAAATAATACTATATCTCCATCTTGCATAATGTATTCTTTTCCTTCTGAACGAATTAATCCTTTTTCTTTACAAGCAACCATTGATCCTTGTTCCATTAATTCATTAAAAGATACTACTTCTGCTCTTATAAATCCTCTTTCAATATCTGAATGGATTTTTCCAGCAGCTTGTGGAGCTTTAGTTCCTTTTTTTATTGTCCATGCTCTAACTTCTGGTTCACCAGCAGTTAAGAAACTCATTAGTCCTAATAAATCATAACTTGTTTTTACTACTTTATCTAATCCTGATTCATCAAGTCCTAATGCTTCTAACATTTCTTTTTTATCATCACCTTCTAGAGATGATAATTCTTCTTCTATTTTTACACATAAAGGAATTACTTTTGCATTTTCTGTTTTTGCAAATTCCTTTACTTTATTTACTCTTTCATCATTTTGTGCATCTGCCATTTGTTCTTCTGAAACATTTGCAATATATAGTACTGGTTTTAAAGTTAATAAATATAAATCTTTTATTGTTTCTAGTTCTTCATCTGTTAATTCTACTGTTCTTGCACATTTACCTGCATCTAATGTTTCTTTTATTTTTTCTAAGACATCTATTTCTGATTGAGCTTTTTTATCTGCTTTTAATCTTTTCTTTGCTGAATCTAATCTTTTGTCAACCATTTCTAAATCTGAAAATATTAATTCTAAATTTATAGTTTCTACATCTCTTAATGGTTCTATACTTCCATCAACATGTACAATATTTGAATCATCAAAACATCTTACAACATGTGCTATTGCATCTACTTCACGAATATGTGATAAGAATTTATTTCCAAGACCTTCTCCCTTACTTGCTCCTTTTACTAAACCTGCAATATCAACAAATTCTATAATTGCATGTGTTGTTTTTTCTGGATGATACATATTAGTTAGTTCATCTAATCTTTCATCTGGTACAGGTACTACTCCTATATTTGGTTCTATTGTACAAAATGGATAATTTGCACATTCAGCTCCTGCATTTGTAATACTATTAAATAATGTTGATTTTCCTACATTTGGAAGTCCTACAATTCCAATTTTCATTTTTGTTTTTCCTCTTTTCTGTTTTTTGTTTTATTAGAATAACATTTTTATAATTATTTTCAAAATTATTATACAATAACAATAAAATATTTGCAATATTATTGTATATTGAACTTATATTTGTTCTTATACTTTATTAATAAAATATTTTTAAAAAATAAAGAGCCTTAATCTAAGGCTCTCCATTTGACATTTAGGATATCAATTGTTTATATTGTTACTTATTAACTAACAATTAGTGCCATTCGTAAAGTAAGAAATCAAGACTGGTATATCCTAAAGCTCCGAAACTCACTCTATACGTTCCTCCGTTGCAATTGCTAATTAGATTCACATCTGTTTTAGAGTATATATCCCTCCGAAACAATATATTAGATGTGTTGTTTGCAGGTGTAATGAAGAATCCGGATCAACCCACAAATTTAAATTTGAGCTTGCAGGAGGTGTAACATCATAATATACCGTAGATCCAACAATAGTTAATCCTTGCCGATGCACAAGTCCATTCACTTCATATATTCCTCCGTATCAATCTCTTCTACAGGAATATCAATTTCTGTCGCCATAACAGGTATAGACGAAAAAATCATTAACATAGTAGCAATTACTGCTATAAACATTTTTTTAAATATTTCATTCTTTAAGCCTCCTTTTATTTGTTGATATCCTATGTCATATAATATCTTAAATAAGATATATGTAATATTATAACGAAAAATGCTGAAATTTCAATAATACTCATATAAATAAAATTATAAATTTTTGACAGCTTTCGACTTTTTTTCACTTACAATTTGATACAATAAAAGTATTTATCCTATATAAAACTTTTTAATATTAATTTTTTAAGATAAGTAGTTTAAAAAGGTTAAAATTAATTTAACAAATGATTGACAGAATGTGTTCTTCTTCTTGTTTTTATATAATGTAAACCATAATAAATTGTTTACTTTATACTTTTCCTTCTTTAATAATCATTTTATTTTATATAATAAATATCACATGCATTCATTCTTTTTAAATGTTCAATCTTTTCTAATTTCATTGCTTTACTTAATTCATTAAGAATTCTTATATTGTCTTGTTCTTCATTTATAAACACAATTATTCCTTCTGATGTATCTTTTCCTTCGAAAATTTTCTTTATATTTCCATCTGTACACTCTATATCCCTTGCTATGTAAGATTCATTTATTTTTGAAAATAATAATATATCATCTAAAAATCTGTTATGTTTTGAATTAAACCAATATACTGTAGGAATATTTAACTCATTTTCAAGTTTATACATAATATCTTTTTTATCACTATACGTTACTTGTGTCTCTATTTTTAATATAAACGGTAATATTATAATCATACTTACAAATATTATCATTACTTTTAGTGTGTTTTTTTTACTAATAATTGTTTCAAATAGTTGATTTAATAGATAACACATAACTATAAAAATTAATGCACATATCGGCAACATATATCTCAATTCTACCCACGGAGAAACTATTGCATCTAATATTAAATAAAATATTGTAGGTATATATACAAATTTAAAATATTTACTAATTTCAATTTTTGTATTAATATTTTTAATTTTTCTATATATAAGTATTCCAATTATAGCAATAATAAATAAAAGCAAAATATTATTAAAGGCATAAAAATTTACTTCAATTAGATATTCATGAACTTTTAATATAAACGAAGGCCATTTAATAACATCTGCTAATCCACTAATGGCTCCTCCTCCACCTCTATATCCAAAGAAAATATGTTGTATTGAAAAAGGAAATATTGTAATTGATATTATTGCTGCTATTACTAATGTAATAGTATAACTTTTTATTCTTTCATTTTTTCTATCAGCTAAAAACTGTAGTATAGTTCTAAAATATAATGCTGCTAAATAAAATAAATAATAATAGTGTGTTAGAGAACCTATAGTTGCTACTATCCCTATCAATATTAATGTTTTTCTATCATGCTTCTCATATAATTTTATATGTAAGTAAGTAGTTATAAGAATATTTAAAGTTACTAAAGCATACATTCTAATATATATAACATTTGTTAAAGATGCTAATGTTATAGAAGATATAAATGCTAATATAATAGCCTTTACTTTATAATTAGATTTTTCTTCTAATAATTTACCTAATATCAAATAAGCAAATATTGTTATAAAAGCATATATAACTTTTTTAAATAAATTTTTAAGTATGTTAAACTAAAAAGCTAGAAATGTAATTTTTCAACATTTCTAGCTTTAATCTATTTTTCTGTTAATTAAATTAATAAACGTACAACATCTATTATATAATTATAAATCTTATAAAATTGATTATGGAGCTACTAACCAGAATCGAACTGGTGACCTCTACCTTACCAAGGTAGCGCTCTACCGACTGAGCTATAGTAGCAAAAATTCATATATAAGAGTGCCATAATTTAATGTGACACTCTTAATTTACTATTACATTTCTATATTTTTTATTGCTTTTTTTCTAATTCTTTGTATTGCATTATCAACTGATTTTACAGGAGTATCTAATTTTTCCGCTATTTTTATATAGCTTTCTCCTTGTATATATCTACTTAAAACTTGTTTTTCAAAACCACTTAGCAATTTATCAATACTTTTTTCAACTGCTTGATAGTATTCTTTTTTTGTTATTGTTTCTAAAGGATCTTCTGTCTGATGCGAGTCGAATACATCTAATATACTTGAATCCTCGTCTTCATCATATGCAGTTGTATTTAAAGACAAATATGAATTTAAAGGTATATGCTTTTGTCTATTTGAAGATTTTATAGCAGTAATTAATTGTCTTTCAATACATAAATTAGCAAAAGTTTTAAAAGAATTTTGTTTTTCTTCATTATAACATTTTATAGCTTTAAACAAACCAATTAATCCTTCTTGTACTATATCTTCTCTTTCTGCTCCTATCATAAAGAATTTGCTTACTTTCATATTAACTAATTCTTTATATTTATCAATTAGGAACTCAAGTGCGAGTTTATCTCCAGATTTAATAATTGTAATTAAATCCTCATCTTTCATATCTTTATATTGGTCTATCTCACAAAAATATAGTTTGCTGTCTTTCATATAACTTTAAGTCCTCCGATAAAATTCTTTGTTTATGTGTATTATAAGTCAGTAAACCTTAGAATGTCAATAGAAATTTGTGTTTTTGTTGCTATTTTTTAATTCTTATACTATAATTAGGTGAATTTAATTTAAATATTTAACATTTTTGATATATAAAATGTTTGTATTTTAAAAAAGGAGTATTTTATGGCTTTTGATGGAATTGTCCTAAAAAATGTTATTTCAGAATTAAACACTTGCTTAATAGGCGGAAAAATAAATAAAATATATGAACCTAATAAAAACGAAATTATATTAGGCATTTATTCTAATGGAAAAAATTACGGCTTACTTTGTAATATATCTTCAAATGCTTATCGTATGCATTTAACAACTAATAGTAAACCCAATCCAATGAATGCACCTAATTTTTGTATGCTACTTAGAAAACATCTAATTGGTTTTAAGATAAAATCAATATCATCTCCTTCATTAGAAAGAATTGCCTCTATTGAATTAGAAGGTTTTAATGAGCTTAATGATTTATTAACTAAGACTCTTGTTATAGAATTAATGGGAAAACATAGTAATATTATTTTATTAAATGAAAACAATATTATAATTGATAGTATTAGACATTTAGATATGTCTTCCGGATCATTACGTGATATTTTGCCAGCAAGAGAATATGCTTTTCCTACCTCAGATAAAAAAAATTTCATAAGCATTTCTGGCAATTCTTTTATTGATAATATTATAAAAGAAGATTTTATAAAGTCTATATCAGACGTTTATACTGGATTTAGTAATACTTTTGTAAATGAAATAACTAAATCTTTAAATATTTCTAATAAAGATTTAAATAATGATAATATTTCTTTAATATATAATAAAATTACATATATATTAAACCATTTAGGAACAAATAATATTTCTTGTTATAAAATATCTGATAAGGATTATACAATTTCTGCTATTCCTTCTGATACCTTTTTACAAACAAATTTCTTTTTAGATGATTTTTATTTTACCAAAGAACAAAATGATTCTATCTTAACCTACAAGAACAATCTTTTAAGGTTAGTTCTTATAGCATTAAAGAAAATATCTAAAAAAATATGTAATATAAACTTAAAATTAAAAGAATGTGAAGATATGGATAAATATCGAATATACGGAGAATTAATTACATCAAACTTATATCATATAGATGCTAATATTAATAAAGAAAATATTACTTTATCAAATTATTATGATAATAATAATTCTATATCAATTCCATTAGATTCAACCATTTCTATTTCATATAATGCTAAAAAATTCTTTAAAAAATACCATAAATTAAAGAATACACTAGAAATAGTTTCAGAGCAAAAAATCCAAGCTGAAAAAGAATTGGATTATTTAGAAAGTATTGTTTATGAATTAGAAAACGCTACATCTATTTCTGAACTTGATGAGATTTATGCAGAAATTTGTGAAAATGGTATTTTTAAAGTAAATGAAAAATCAAATATTAAGAAAAACAAAATTAATAAACGAAAAATAAATGATGAATATGAACCAATTATTTATACAGTAGATGGATTTTCATTATATGTTGGAAAAAATAATAAACAAAATGATTATATTACTACTAAACTTGGTAAAAATGAAGATTATTGGTTTCATACTAAAGATATTAGAGGTAGTCATTGTTTATTAAAATGTAATGGCAAACAAGTAAAAGAACATACTTTAATTGCTTGTGCTCAGATAGCTGCATTTCACAGTAAAGCAAAGCTTTCTTCAAATGTTCCTGTTGACTACTGTTTTATAAAGAATGTTAAAAAACCTTCTAATAGTAAACCAGGTATGGTTATTTATACTAATAATAAAACTTTAAATGTTAATCCAAAGCAATTATAAAAGGACTATATAAATAGTCCTTTTTCTTTATTATGTCTTAATATTTTAATCTTCTCTTACTTTATATTCTATTTTTTCCATAAAAGGAAACATCTCTTTTACTCTCTTCCTTGTAAGCATTTCAGTAACTGGTAGAGGATTTTTTTCATGTATTGATAATAGTTTTTGTGTATAACAATTTTCTGATGTTTTAAATAATAAATATCTATTTCTTACATATGTATAATATATTTGATATCCTTCTTCTAGTTCTTCTTCAAATTTTTCAAATGTATAATTCTTATCCAATTAATTTCTCCTTTATTTTATCATTTTTTCGAATTCTGTTTCTGATATTATATTTACTCCTAATTCTTGTGCTTTTGTTAGTTTTGACCCAGCATCTTCACCTGCTAATACAAAATCAGTTTTTTTAGATACAGAAGAAGATATTTTTCCTCCAAATTTTTCAATTATATCACCCGCTTCTAATCTTGTATACTTTTCTAATGAACCTGTTAATACAAAAGTTTTATTTTTAAATCTATCATCTGTTCCTTCTTGCTTTATTGCATTCATATTAATTCCTTTATTTTTAAGTTTTAATATAATATCTTTTGTTTGTTCCTGATCAAAAAATGTAACAATGCTGTTTGCTGTTATTTCTCCAATATCGTTTATATTTGATAATTCTTCTAAACTAGCATTTTGAAGTTTTTCCATTGTGTTAAATTCTTTTGCTAATACTTTTGCTGCTTTTGTTCCTACCTGTCTAATTCCAAGTGCAGTAATTAAATGAAATAAATCTTGTGTCTTACTTTTTTCAATTGAATCTATTAAATTTTGAGCAAACTTCTTTCCATTTTTCTTTAATGAAGCAACATCTTCTATTGTTAATAAATAAATATCAGATATATTATTTATTAATTTTCTTTCTATTAATTGTTCTACAATTTTATATCCTAAACCATCAATATCCATTCCTTCTTTTGAAACAAAATGAACTATGCTTCTTAATAATTGTGCAGGACATTCAATACCAATACAACGAGTTGCCGCTTCTCCTTGTTCTCTTATTGCTGGTGATCCACATACAGGGCATATGTTTGGCATATTAAATTCTATTTCTTTACCAGTTCTTTTTTCTTTTACAACTTTTATTACTTCTGGAATAACATCACCTTGTTTTTGTATTACTACTGTATCTCCTATTTTTAGTTCCTTTTCTTTAATGAAATCTTCATTATGAAGTGTTGTTTTAGAAATAGTTGATCCTGCTACTTTTACTGGCTCTAATATAGCCATTGGAGTAATAGCACCTGTTCTTCCAACTTGACAAATAATATCTTTTAATATTGTTTCTTTTGCTTCAGGTGGATATTTATATGCAATTGCCCATTTTGGTGTTTTATATGTAGTACCTAATTTTTCTCTAAAGCTTAAAGAATCTACTTTAACTACTGCACCATCTATACCAAAAGTTAAATTTTCTCTATCTTCTCCTATTTTTTTAATTGCGTTTTCAACCTCTTCTTGATTATTACATAATATTCTTACTGGATTTACATTAAATCCTAATTTTTCTAAATAGTTTAATTGTTCAAAATGTGAATTATATGTATTATCTTTGAATTTTTGTATATTAAATATATATATATTCAAAGGTCTTTCTTCAGTTATTTTTGAATTTAATTGTCTTAAAGACCCTGCTGCTGCATTTCTTGCATTTGCAAATAAATTTTTTCCTAAAATTTCTTGTTCTTCATTTAATTTTTCAAATTCTTTACTTCCAATAAATACTTCTCCACGAACAGTTATTGTTACTTTTTCTTTTAATACTTTTGGTATATGTTTAATAGTTCTTAAATTATCTGTTACATCTTCTCCTATTAATCCATTTCCTCTTGTCGAACCTCTTACAAATATTCCATCTACATATTCTAATGCTACCGATAATCCATCAATTTTAGTTTCTACAACATATTTCAATTTTTCATTTTCTTCTTCTGCTTGTTTTTTTATTCTATTATCAAATTCTCTTAATTTCTCAAAAGAAAAAACATCTTGTAAACTTTGAAGTGGAACTTCATGTGTTACTTCTTTAAAACCTTCTTTAACATGTCCACCTACTTTTTGTGTTAAAGAATCTTCTGTTACTTCTTCTGGGAATTGTTTTTCTAATGCTTTTAATTTATTCATCATCATATCATACTCATAATCTGTTATTTCTGGTTCATCATCATCGTAATATTTCTTAGCATAATATTCTGTTTTTTCTCTTAATTCTTTTATTTGTTTTCTAGCTTCATCTAAGTCCATGTTTCCTCCTTAAACTTTTATGCTTTAATATATGTGTTTTAGTTATTATATACAAAAGAAATGAAAAAATAAATAGTTTTAAGCATAAAAATACGAATATAATATTTCTTCTTCATTAATATTATTTTCTTTCATGTAATCATCACATTTTTTCTCTAATAATCTAAAATCACAACACCTATTTAATAAATCTTCATTTACATGTTTATTTAATATTAAATAATATAAATTTCTTGCTCTGTTTTCTATTCTTAATCTATTTTGTAATATCCACTTAATCTGATTTGATAATATATATTTATATTTTTCATCTTTTATAGTTAAAATATCTATTTTTTCTAAATACTTTTTAGGTATAGGAACCATATTATTTAAATTAATTCCACCGAAGTTTTCCATTATCAATTTTTAGAAAATCTTGCATATTTTTCATCATAATATGTTTCTTTTTAGGTGATGTTAATGGTGCAAAGAAGTTTTTACCGTTAACATTTAATATTACTCCTACAAATGGTCTATTTTCTTTTTTGTTCTTTATATATGGTATTTTAGGTTCATAATAATGTAAATAATTACAGTATTCTACATCAGCTTTGTATAATTCCATTTCTATCCTTTCTTTTTTGTTTTATACTTTTTTATTCTATATTTTTTATATTGCTTAGTCAATTTATTTTATGTAAATTCTTTTAAAAGTTTTTGACATAAAAATAAGAAAAACTACAAAATTTGACTATTTTAAACAAATTTAATAGTTTTTCTTCTATTATTGCATTTTTTCTTTTATTTTTACTAATGTATTTAATGCATCTATTGGTGTTAATGCATTTAAATCTATTTTATCAATTTCTTGTGCAAGTTCAGCCAATTTATAATTTCCCATATCTAACTGTCCTTGTACTAGTTTTTTGTTTTGTTTTTCTTGTAGTTTTCCGTTTAATATATTTTTTCTTTCTAATGAATGTAATATGTCATTTGCTCTTTTTGTTACATCTTTTGGAACACCTGCAAGTCTTGCTACATGTACTCCATAACTTTCATCTGTTCCTCCTGCAACTATTTTTCTTAAAAAGATAATATCTTCTCCCTTTTCTTTTACTGCAATCGAATAATTTTTTATTCCTTCTAATTTATTTTCTAACTCTGTCAATTCATGATAATGTGTTGCAAATAATGTTTTAGCACCTGATTTTTCTTTATCTGCAATATATTCTGATACTGCCCATGCAATTGATAATCCATCATATGTAGAAGTTCCTCTTCCTATTTCATCTAGTATTACTAAACTGTTTGATGTTGCATTTTTTAATATATTTGCAACTTCCATCATTTCTACCATAAATGTACTTTGACCCATACTTAAATCATCTGATGCACCTACTCTTGTAAATATTTTATCAACAACTCCAATTCTTGCAGAGCTTGCTGGTACAAATGATCCTACTTGAGCCATTAATGTTATTAAAGCAACTTGTCTCATATATGTTGATTTACCCGCCATGTTAGGTCCTGTTATAATTGCAAGTCTAGAATCTTGTTTATCTAAATATGTATCATTTTGAACAAAACTTCCTGCTGATAACATTTTTTCTATAACTGGATGTCTTCCATCTTTTATATCAATTATTCCACTATTATCTACTATCGGTTCTTGATAATTCATATCTTCTGCTACTATAGCTAGTGAGCATACAACATCTAAGTTTGAAATTACCTCTGCTGATTTTTGAATTCTTTTAATTTTTCCCTCAATATCTTCTCTTATTTCTGTAAAAGCATTATATTCTAAGTTTATTACTCTTTCCTCTGCACCTAATATTTGATTTTCTAAATTTTTCAATTCTTCTGTTATATATCTTTCACCATTTGTTAATGTTTGTTTACGAATATATCTGTCTGGAACTAATGATATGTTTGATTTTGTAACTTCTATATAATATCCAAATACTCTATTGAATCCTATTTTCAAACCTTTAATTCCAGTTATTTCTCTTTCTTTAGCTTCTAATTCTAATATCCATATTTTACCTTGAGTAGTTGCTTGTTTTAAATGGTCAATTTCCTCATTATAACCTATTTTTATTAATCCACCTTCTTTTATAGTCATTGGCGGTTCATCAATAATTGCTTCTTCTATCAAGTCATGTATATCTTTTAGTTCATCTAAATTTTCATATAATTCATGTAACAAATTAGATTTACAATTTTCTAATACTTTTTTAACTTCTGGTAATTGTTTCGTAGAATTCTTTAAAGATACTAAATCTCTTCCGTTTGCACTACCATATGATATCTTTCCTGCTAGTCTTTCCATATCATATACTTTTTTTAGGCAGTCAATAATATCTCCTCTTAGCATATTGTTGTTTTTTAATTCTCTTACCGCTTCTAATCTATTATTAATTTCCCATACATCTATTAATGGATCATTTAACCATCTTCTTAACATTCTTCCACCCATTGAAGTAGATGTTTTGTCTAGTACCCATAAAAGAGTTCCCTTTTTAGATTTATCACGCATTTTTTCTGTTATTTCTAAATTTCTTCTTGCACTGATATCAAGTGCCATATATTTTGTTATATTATATATTACTATTTTATTTATATGATCTAATTTTGTTTTCTGTGTTTCTAATAAATAATTTAATAGTCCATTAATTGATGCAACCGCAATATTTTTATCTTCTAAATTGTCAATTTTATCTTCATGGTCATCTATAAATAAATATTTATCCAATAAATTTATTTCATTTTGTAAGAAACTCTCTTCTTTAACTCGTGATATATATACTTCAAAACGTTCTTTTATTGTTGATATTTCTTCTAAAGAATCATACATAAATGGATTAACTATAATTTCTGCTGGATTATATCTTGATATTTCATCTAATAGTTTAGAAAAATTATTATCTTGTATTATTTCTGTTGTTCTAAAATCTCCTGTTGATATATCACATACACTAACTCCAAAATATAACCCTGTTTTATAAATTGACATTATATAATTATTTTTATTTTCATCAAGTAAATTACTCTCTATTACTGTTCCTGGTGTTACTACACGAATTACTCCTCTTTTAACCATTCCTTTTGCTTGTTTTGCATCTTCTAATTGTTCACATATAGCAACTTTATATCCTCTTTCAATCAACCTTGCAATATATGTATCTGCTGCATGAAATGGTATTCCACACATAGGAGCTCTTTCTTCTTGTCCACATAGTTTTCCTGTTAATGTTAATTCTAATTCTTTTGATACTCGTATTGCATCATCAAAAAACATTTCATAAAAATCGCCTAATCTATAAAATAAAATACAATCTTTGTATTCTTCTTTGGTCTTCAAATATTCTTGCATCATAGGTGAAAATTCTGATATTTCTGCCATATTATCTTTCTCCTTTATTTATGTTATCTTTTTCTAACATCTCTAGTTTAATAAATTCATAATTAAACTATTTTTCCTTTTAAATACCACATATGTTGTGACATAATTTTTAATTCTACTATTTTTCCAATTAATTCTTCTTTTCCTTCAAAAACAACTATTTTGTTTGATGGTGTTCTTCCTGTTAACATATTTTCATTGTTTTTACTAATTCCTTCTACTACAACACTTTGTATGGTATCTAAATATTTCTTATTATTTTCTTCTATTTGATTTTCTACCAATTTTTTCAATTTATCAAAACGTTTGTGTTTAATTTCTTCAGGTATTTGATTTTCCATTCTATCTGCTGGTGTTCCAACTCTTCTTGAATATATAAACATATATACTTGCTCAAATTTTACTTTTTTTACTACATCTAATGTATCTTCAAAATCTTCTTCTGTTTCTCCTGGAAATCCTACTATAATATCTGTAGTAAATACTACTTCTGGAATTAATTTTCTCATTTTTTCTACTAAAGTTAAATATTGTTCTTTTGTATATTTTCTGTTCATTATCTTTAATATATTAGTACTTCCTGATTGAAGTGGAAGATGTATTAATTTACACACTTTTTCACAATCTCTAATTGCTTCTATTACATCATCTGTAAAATCTTTTGGATGAGGAGATATAAATCTTATTCTTTCAATTCCATCAATTTTATTTATTGCTCTTAATAACGTAGCAAATGAATTTATTCCTTCATATTCTTCAAATTCTATATTTTTTTCTCTTTCAACACTTAAATATGAATTAACATTTTGTCCAAGTAATGTAATTTCTTTATAACCTTTATTAGACAGTTCTTTTACTTCTTCTATTATATCTTTTGGTTGTCTGCTTCTTTCTCTTCCTCTTACATATGGTACAATACAATATGTGCAAAAATTATTACAACCATTCATTATTGTAACAGATGCTTTTGTTTTATCTTTCCTTGATATTGGAAGTCCTTCTATTATTTCTCCATCTATATCTATAACATCTCTAATTTTCTTATTTTCTTCTAATGCTTTATATAAATCTTTTGGCATTTTATGTAGTGTATGTGTACCAAATATTATATCAACATAAGGATAACTTTGTTTTATTTTATTTAAGATATGTTCTTCTTGCATCATACAACCGCCAATTGCTATTATTGTATGTTTGTCTTCTTTTTGTTTTTTTACTTCACCTATTTTACCAAATAATTTTTCTTCTGCATTTTCTCTTACACAACATGTATTAAATAAAACCAAATCTGCATCTTTCATTCTCTCTGTTTTTATGTAATTCATTTTTTCTAACATTCCACATAATTTTTCAGAATCATTCTCATTTAATTGACACCCCATTGTCATTATATAGTATTTTAATATTTTATTATTATTTATTTGTTTTACTTTTTCAATATATTTTAATTCCTCATTAATATTAATTGCTTGCAATTTTTTATTTCTCCTTTTTATTTAACGTTTTGCTTTATTTTATTACATTTTACTTTATTTTTCAATAGAAAAAGCCGACATTTCGTCGACTTTTTATCTGAATTAAATTTTGCATAAATACTTATATTGTTCCAATCTTATTTTTATTGCTTTAATTCTTCTTTTCAAAAATATTGACTTATGAATTTTATCACATATATTGTTTAAGAAGCTGTTTACTACTTTAATATAAATTTCCTTTTTAATTTTTTGTATAATATTATCTTCAGGTAAATCAAAAATCCTTATACTAAGTTCACACCATTTTTCAAATCTTATCCGATTATTTTCAATAAATATATCATTAATTGCTGATGTTTCCTGGATAACATTTAAATACTTCTCATAATTCTGTCTTACAAATTCTTGTTTTGTTATTAATATTTTCTCAATATCTTTTACTATTTTTTGTATTTTCCGTAATTCTCTCATTTTGTCATTCCTCCTTATGTTGTATTTTTTTTGGAAAACTTCTACATAATTTATTGTATTTTAACATATTTTTTTACTTATTTCTATATATCTTTAAGAATATGTTAAAAAAACATAAAAAAAATGACTTTAAAAAGCCATTTTTTTATATATTTTTTATTGAATTCCATATTTTTTCTTAAATTTATCTGCTCTACCACCAGATGTCTCTCTTTTTAAATTACCTGTCCAAAATGGATGACATTTTGAACAAACATCAACTTTTATATCTGATTTTGTTGATTTTGCATTTATAACATTACCACATGCACATGTAATTGTTGATTCTGTAAATTCTGGATGTATTCCTTCTCTCATTGTGTATTCACCTCTTCCTATATTTATTAAACATATCGTTTTTTATCTTAACATATTTTTTTATATTTTTCAATACTTTTTGTCTTTTTTATTTACTTATTTCATTTTATTTTGTTGAACATATTGTGCAGATGAATTTAATTCTTGTTGTAAAGATGTTTTATTTACAATTTTTATAACAACATTAAATAAACATGCAATAAGTAAAATAAAGAGTAATAACTTTTTCCAAATCTTAGCAATCATTTTATTTCTCCTTGATTAATTTTACTATTTAATTATACTATATTTTTTTATTTTGTCAACTGCTTATATTTTCTACATCTTTGGTAATACTATAATTAAATAAATTTAAGGAGAAAAAAATGAAAAAATATTTAATTTGTTTTATTATAATTTTAGCTATCATTATTTGTGGTTTATTTATTTATTTTAATGGTTTTAATAAAAATTCTAATAAAGATAAAGTTTCATATGGCGAAAAAACATCTACAAATGTAAATATTCAATCTCATAACAATTTACCTAATACTAGTAATTTATATGGTGATGATGTTTTTAATAATTCACAAGTAAAAGAATTATCTTCATATACTACAGAAATCAAAGATAATTCTGCAGGTAGATTAACTAATATTAATTTAACCTGTTCAAGTTTAAATAATACAACTATTTCACCTGGAGATATTTTTTCTTTTAATAATGTAGTTCGGAAAATCTACTGCTGAAAAAGGATATCAAGAAGCAAGTATTATTATTAATCATAAAACTGAAAAAGGAATCGGTGGTGGAAACTGTCAAGTAAGTAGTACATTATATAACGCAATTCTTTTAGTTCCTTCTTTAGAAGTATTAGAAAGACATGAACACGGAAAAGATGTCACATATGTTCCTGACGGTAAAGATGCAGCTGTTTCTTATGGTTCATTAGATTTAAAATTTAAAAATAACTCTAACAAATCAATTCGTATTGAAGCATCTAGCAATAATTCTTCTATAACAATAAGATTAGTTGAATTTTAAAGGATATATTTTATATCCTTTTCTTTTTTACATATTTTAAGGAATTACTTCATATACATTTATAAAGTTTTATAGGAGGTTTCTTATATATGCGTAAATTTTTATCCTGTTTTTTTCTGATTGTTATTTTGATTTTTATTTTAACTACATTTTCTAATGCATTTGTTGATAATTCTTTTATATGGTCTGGAGATTATGTTATTGAAACTTCAACTTCTTCAGATGTTGATTTACAATTTGAATCAGCAAGTGCTATTCTAATTGAACAAAATTCTGGTAAAATTTTATATGAACATAATTCACATGAACAGTTACGACCAGCTTCTGTTACTAAAGTAATGAGTATTTTACTAATTATGGAAGCATTAGATAGTGGTAAAATTTCTTTAGATGATAAAGTACCTTGTAGCGAACAAGCAGCAAATATGGGTGGCTCACAAATTTGGTTAGATGTTCGTGAGGAATTGACAGTAAATGAGATGTTAAAAGCAATTTGTGTAGCTTCTGCTAATGATTGTACTGTTGCAATGGCAGAATATTTAGCTGGATCACAAGAAGCCTTTGTTGAAAAAATGAATATTAGAGCTAAAGAATTAGGAATGAATGATACTTGTTTTAAAAATTGTCATGGTCTTGATACTGATGGACATGTAACTTCAAGTTATGATATTTCTTTAATGTCTAGAGAATTATTAAAAAATCATCCTTCAATAACTAATTATACAACTATATGGATGGACACTTTAAGAGATGGTAAATCAGAATTAGTTAATACTAATAAATTAATTAGAAATTATAAAGGTGCAACTGGACTTAAAACTGGTTCTACAGATCTTGCTTTATATAATTTATCTGCTAGTGCTACAAGAGATAATCTTTCATTAATTGCAGTTATTATGAAATCACCTTCTACTAAAATCCGTTTTTCTGAAGCTCAAAAATTATTAGATTATGGTTTTAGTAATTATTCTTATGTGTCATTTGCTAAAAAAGATACTATATTAAAAAATATTAATATCTCTAAAGGTGTTAACCCTTTCGTTAATCTTGTTTATGAATGTGACTCTGGTGCTTTATTAAAAAAAGGAGCAGAAAATGAAATTGAACAAATAGTAAATATCTATGATAATATTAAAGCTCCTATTTCTAAAGGACAAAAATTAGGTGAAATAAACTATTTATTAAATGGCGAAAACATTGGAAATACAGCTCTTGTTTCAGATATAGAGATAAAGAAAATCACTTTAAGTAATATGTATGAGCATATACTTTTTGATTGGTTCTACCTTTTACGATAGCTTAAAATTGATTTGTTTAACATAATATGTTATAATATAAGTATAACAATATGTTATCATACCTTAAAGGAGGAATCATTATGAGAGAATACATTGGAATTAGCAAATTTGCTAAACGCAACAATAATGAAAGACACGGTTTTCCTATTACGAGAAATAGATCTTATGCTACAGGGCATAACTCAACGACAGCATCTTCTTCTCAATCAGGAAACGAAAGTTTTCTAACAAATTATGAATTACGAGAAGGATTTAAGAAAGCTTTTTCTTCTTAGTTGACCTTCTTTAGAAGCACAGAGAGAATTCTCTCTGTGCTTCTTTTTTATTTTATTCACCTAAATTTTCGTTATTATAATCTTCATTTTCTTTAAAAGTAAAATCTTCTGGTTCATCATATTTGACTTCATATTTTATTGGTTTATTTCTTTTAGGATGAAATTTGTTTGTATTTGGAATAACAACATTTATATTTTCTTCTTCACTATCTTTTTTAGTTTTTATATTTTTATTTTCTTCGTTATTTTTTTCTTTTTCTTTATTAAAAATATTATTAGCTTTTTCTAGTAAGTCTGGTATATAGTCAAGCAATTTATCTACCGCTGATGTGTGATTAACAGGAAGTAATTTTACATTTTCTCCTTGTACTATTATGAACGCTACCGGAGATATACTTACTCCCGCTCCACTACCACCTCCGAATGGTAATTTATATTGGATAGCCTCTTCCTTATCTTTTTTAGAATATTCTTCAATTGTTTCACCTCTAAATTCACTTCCTCCTGCTGCAAAACCGAATCCTACTTTTGATATTGGAATTATTATTATATCGTTCGAAGTTTCAATTGGTTCTCCTATTATTGTATTAACATCTATCATATCTCTAATACTATTCATAGCGGTAAGCATAAGACCTTCTATTGGATGTTCTCTCATGTTTTTTACTTCCTTTCTTTTTATAAATCAACATACTATTAATAATATGTACTATTTTTATTTGAATTATACTGTCTAATTCTATATAATACTCATTTTTTATATTATATAGTGGTTTAACAAAATACTTACATTCTTCTTTATTTTTACACTCTAATAAATTAGCTAATATAATTCCTATAAAACTAGATATTATTGCAATTAGATAAGATGTTAATATAACATCTTCTGTTCCTAATTCAATTTTTAATTTAATTTTATTTATCTTTATATTCATTTTTTCTAATATAATACATAAATTTTTATTTATTGGAACTTTATCTTTTATTTCTTTAAAATCTATTTTTCCTAGTTTTTCGCTAGAATAAATTTTTTCCATTTTTTCATTATTTAGATTAATCCAAAAAATTGGAATTTTTCCTAAAAAACATATTAATATTTTTACATTATATTTATTATTATCTATTTTTTTTAAAACTTTAGTATTTTTGTCTCCAAGTTTTAAATTTTGTATATTTATTTTAATTGTAGAAGCTAATAATATTGTAGAAATAAAAGATATAAAAATAATTATACCCAAAAAAACAAAAACTAGTATCATAAAACCTCCTATATAAGAAGTTATTTAATACTAGTTTTTCCATTTATTTCTTGTTTATACAATTAATTTATTTTTTAGCTCTTTCTACGACTATATCTCCAAATAGTTCTTCTTGAGTTGTTATTATTTTACTTCTTCTTGATAATTCTAATAGTCCTGTAAATGCTGTGACTACTTCCTGTTTGTTATTTTCAGAAACTTTGTATAATTTATTAAATACAAATTTAGGTTTTCTTAAAAGTTCTCTAAATATCTCTTTTACTTTACTAGCTACAGAATAACTTTCTGTAATTGCAATTTTTTCTATATTTTTTGCATTTTGATTTAAACGATTTTTATTATTGTCCACAATTTGTTTGTACATTTCAATTATCATTTCAGATTGATATTCTTTTTCTAGTTTTTGTTTTGGAAGTTCTATTGTTTCTTGTAATTTTAGAAATCTTTTTGCATTAACTTCATAAAATTCTTTTAATTTTTTTGAAATTTCTTTATATTTTTTATATTCAATAATTCTTTGTAATAATTCTTCTTCAGTCAATTCTCTTTCATCATCAACTTCTGTTGGAAGTAAATTTTTAGATTTTATATATAATAAAGTAGAAGCCATAATTAGAAACTCACTTGTAATTTCCAAATTCATCTTTTCCATTTGATTAATATAAAATATATATTGATCTGTAATTTCACTTAATTTTATATCATATATATCCATTTTATTTTTATCTATTAAATGGCATAATAAATCAAGTGGTCCTTCAAAATTTTCTAATTTTATTGCATATTTATTTGTTTCTAATGTTAAAACATTTTGCATTATATTTCCTCATTTCTTTTATGTTTTTATCTTATTCTTCAATTTTTTCCATTGCAACTTTTATATGTTCTTCTGTATATCCTTTTTTCATTAAATATTGTTTAATCTCTAATTCATTCATATTAACTGATTTTTTTAGTACTATATTATCTGCTGATTTTTGCTCATAATCTTCCATTTCATCTATATTATTTTGTATATAATCTTCTATTAATGTATTAGAAATACCTTTTGTTGTTAGTTTATATTTTATTTCTTTTATTGATAGATTTTTCAAAGCTATAAATTCATTTATTGCTCTTTGTATATAATTTGCATCACTAATATAACCATTTTCAATTAGATTTTGAATTATATCTTCTAATAAATTTTCATCTATTTCAGATTTAAACTTCTTTCTAATTTCTTTTTCAGTTCTCTTTTTGTATATTACATATTTTAATACTTTAGTTTTTTCTTTATCAAATTCTTCTATAGTATACATTAATTTCTTCCTTTGACTTATTATATTATTTTTTTACATTTTACTACACAAAAACAAAAATAGCAAGATAAAACTTGCTATTTTAAGTCTTTACTTAGATATACTTTTTTTATTTTTCATCTAATGATTCGTCTTCAGATTTTTCATTTTCATTTGAATCACCTAAACTTTTTTCAAAAGCTTCATTAAAATTAACTCTTATTTTTTCTTCAACTTCTTTTGCTATATCTGGATTGTCTATTAAATATTTTTTAATATTTTCTCTTCCTTGACCAATTCTTTCTCCATTATAACTAAACCAAGAGCCACTTTTTTCTATTATATCTAAATTAACTGCTATATCTAATATGTTACCTTCTTTTGAAATTCCTTTTCCATAAATAATATCAAATTCTGCTTCTCTAAATGGTGGAGCAACTTTATTTTTTACTACTTTTACTCTTGTTCTATTTCCTACTACTTCTCCATCTTGTTTAATACTTTCAATTCTTCTTATATCTAAACGTACTGATGCATAATATTTTAATGCTCTACCACCAGCTGTTGTTTCAGGATTACCAAACATAACTCCTACTTTTTCTCTTAATTGGTTGATAAATATTATTACAGATTTTGATTTATTTATTGCACCAGCTAATTTTCTTAATGCTTGTGACATAAGTCTTGCTTGAAGTCCAATATGTGAATCTCCCATATCTCCATCTATTTCTGCTTTTGGTACTAATGCTGCTACAGAATCTATTACTATAACATCTAATGCTCCACTTCTCACTAATGCTTCTGCAATTTCTAATGCTTGTTCACCAGTATCTGGTTGTGAAACTATTAAATTATCTATATCAACTCCTAAATGTTTAGCATAAACTGGATCTAAAGCATGTTCTGCATCTATAAATGCTGCCTCTCCGCCTAATTTTTGTGCTTCAGCAATCATGTGTAAAGCTATTGTTGTTTTTCCTGAAGATTCTGGTCCATATACTTCTACAATTCTTCCTCTTGGAATTCCTCCTATACCTAAAGCTATATCTAAACTTAAAGCTCCTGTTGGGATAGCTTCAACATTCATTGCTTGAAAATCTCCTAATTTCATAACAGATCCTTTTCCAAATTGTTTTTCTATTTGTCCTAATGCTGCTTCTAATGCTCTCATTTTCTCTGAATTTTCTTTTTCCATTGTTATTCCTCCTAAAAATTTGTTTTTCAAACGCTTGTTTGTTATTATTATATACTAAGATATTTTTTTGTCAAGTATTTTTATTATTTTTTTATTTATTTTTTATATACGATACCAATCTTCTAAATTATAATAACTAAAATAATTATTTCCGAGTAATCTCTCCTGATAAACATTGATTTTTTATAACAAATATTTTATTTCTATATAATCCAATGAATGGCTGTTCATCATAAAATATTTTAATTAATTCTTTATATTTTTCTTTTAATAATTCTTCGTTATCTATGTTTTTTACTTGTGAAATAATAGAATTTATTTCTTCATTATTATAATTCTGTAAATTTCCAGTTGATAAGAATGTATTAAGATCTGGATTATATGAATTATATACTCCTGTTATAATTATTTCATAATTTTTTGTTTGTAATATAGTTTGATATTGACTGTCTGATACTTTCTTAATTGTTATTTTAAACCCTATTTGTTCCAATTGTTGTTTAATATTTTCTGCAACTTTTAGTCTTTCTTGATTATTTGAATTTACAGTTAACGTTATACTAATTTTTCTGGTACGATAATCTTCTTTTTTTTGCCAAGAATTATTTTTATATTCCCATCCATTATCTGATAATATTTTTTTAGCTTCATCTGGATTATATCCTAAATTTGACTTATTCCATTCGTATAAATAATTATCATAATCTAATGGAAAATCTGATGCGTAGCATTCATTATTATAAACACTTGAAACTATATTGTTTTTATCAATAGAATATGATATTGCTTTTCTAACTTCTTTGTTTTTCAATATTTCATCTTCACAATTTAATGCTAGATAATCAAATTCTCTACCTTTGAATTCTGTTTTTGCATATCCTATTGTACCTATATATTGTTGTAAATTTGTATTTGCTGTTGTAAAAATATCTACATTTCCTAATTTAAAGCTATTATATAATTCTCCAATTTCAGAATAAATTTTTATTTGTATTGTCTTAATTTTAGTATCTATGTTTCCTTTATTCCACCATTTTTCATTCTTTTTTAAAACAATATTTGTTCCATCAACTGAATCAATCTTATACATTCCTGTACCCATTGGTGTTTTTGTTGATGTATTAAAATCTTCTCCCTTGTAATAGTTATTTGGTAAGATTGGAAAAGTTAATTGATATTCAAAAAATGGTACTTCTTGACTCAAATTGATTTTAACTGTATCTGCATCTAATACTTCTACACTTGTTACTTTCTCTACATTATAAGAATATATTGATTTTCCTTCTTTAAGTCTATCAATTGTAAATTGTATATCTTTCGCTATAAGTGCAGAACCATCTTGCCACTTTTTATTGTTATCTATTTTTATGACATATGAAGTATTTGAAGTTTTTGAACATTCAGTAGCTAAACATTTTTTTAATTTATAATTTGTGTCTAAACTTAATAATGGTTCAAAAATTAATTTACCAATATTTAATACTTCTTTATTATTAGTTAATAAAGGATTTATTGTGTCAAAATTAGAAATTCCTAGCCTTAAGTCTTTTATATCTATTGTATTTTCAACTTGTTCTGTTTTTATTTCTGTTTGTTGTTTTTCATCTTTAAAGTAAATCATATATATTGCAAATATAATAATTCCTACAACAAATAAAATAAAAATATATTTAAAGAAATTAGATTTCATTTTGCACCTCTTATTTTTATTTTGATTTTATTTATAATATAAGATATTTTGTTTTTTTTCAAGTTTTTAGTTAAAAAGATTTATTTTATTTATAGTTTTATTTTATTATGGGATTTTATTAAGATTAAAAATTTTAAATATGATAAAAATCTATATTCGCATTTGAATATTTTTGTATTCAAATGCGAATAAAAAATAAAAAATTATATTATTTTTATTATTTTCTTGACTCTACAATAATTCTAATACCAGTTCTATCTTCACCTTCGACTTCTACTTCTGTAAATGCTGGTATACATACTAAGTCAACTCCTGATGGTGCGACAAATCCTCTTGCAATAGCTACTGCTTTTACTGCTTGATTCAATGCTCCTGCTCCAATTGCTTGCATTTCTGCTTTACTTTCTTCTTTTATCAAACCAGCAATAGCTCCTGCTACTGAATTTGGATTTGATTTGGATGAGATTTTTAAAACTTCCATTTTTTGCCTCCTATAATTTTATTTTTATTTTAATTACAGGTATAGTTATAATACAAAAAATAAAAATTGTCTATATTTTTTTGGAAATATTTGGAAAAACATTTCGCTAGTTTTATTTATTTTTCGTCATTTATTTTATATTAACTCTCTCTATAGATATAGCTCGACAATTATCGTCATTTACTTCTATAATGCATCCACTTAATATACATTTTCCATCTGCCAATTTATATCTTTCTGGTAATGATGTAACAAATCTTTTTACAGAAGCTGATACATCCATTCCAATTACAGATTTTATTGGTCCTGTCATTCCTATATCTGTAATATAAGCTGTTCCATTTTCAGTTATTTCTTCATCTGCTGTTTGAACATGTGTATGAGTTCCAAATATTGCTGTTACTTTTCCATCTAAAAAGTATTTCATGGCTATTTTTTCTGCAGTTGCCTCAGCATGAAAATCTACAATGATATAATCAGTCTTTTGTTTTACTTCTTCTATTATATCTTCCATTTTTGTAAAAGGATTATCTGATTGTACTCCCATATCAGTTCTTCCTATTAAATTAACTACACAAATTCTCTTTTCATTACAAGTATATATATGATATCCTCTTCCTACTACTCCTCTTGAGTAATTTGCAGGTCTATTTATTTTTTCATCGTCTATAAATGTAAATATATCTTTCTTTCCCCATGTATGATTTCCCATTGTAATAGCATCTATATTTAACATTTTTAATTCTTTATATATTGCATTTGTTATTCCCATTCCACCTGCAGAATTTTCTGCATTCACAATAACAAAGTCTATTTTTTTATCTTTTTTAATTAAAGGTAATACTTCCTTTAATTTTTTTACTCCATTTTCTCCTACTAAATCTCCTACTGCCAATATTCTCATATTAATCGCCTCTACTTTCTTTATCTATAATACTATAATTTTTTTATTTTAGCAACAATCAAATTTATTCTTAGTATATTTTTTTATTATATGTATATAATTTATAAATATTAAAGGAGGAATAATAATTATGAATATGAAAAGAGCATGTGAAATTTTAAATACTAAAAAAATATGTAATGTTTTTTATAAGGACAATCCTGTTTGGATTCAAGAAGTTAATAATACTACTGCTAAAGTTGGATTTATATATGAAGATAAAGAGAAAGATATATCTATAAATGACTTATATGAAACCAATTTATAATTACATGTTTGACTACTGATACTTTTAGTGGTATAATACTTATATAAGTAAAAATACTTTTTTATTTTAAGGAGGACATAATTATGTCGAAATGCAGTAATAATTTATCACGGGCTATATCTGTAGCACAATTTATCTGTGAAGATAACGGTCATACAATGACTGAAGCAGCAGAAGAATTTGGTGTTTCAAGAACGACAATTGGAAGAGACTTAACTTATTTAGCTACTTTAGCTGATTGTGATTTTAATCCTAATTCAGCTAAAGTAAAAGCTATTTATTTAAAAGCTCGAAAAGTAATCAATCACCATGGTAAATTATGACATTGTAACTAACAGAAAAGACAAATTCATTTATTTTGAATTTGTCTTTTTTGTGTTTTTATTTTATTACTATAATATCATATCCAATGAATAATCCACTTTCTATTACTCCATCTATTTGTAATATTTTTTCTTCTAAATGTTCATTTATTTTGTCAAACCAAGCATGTAATATAATATTTCCGTTATCAGTTATTAATGGTCCATCTTCTATATTAGATTTTCTTATTTCTATATTTGTCGCTCCTAATTGTTTTACTTTATTTTCTATTTCCTCAATTTTTTCTTTTTTACATTCTATAGGAACTGGATGTTTTTCTCCAAGTCTATTTACAAATTTAGAATTATCTACTAGTATATAATTTTCATTTGAAGCTTTCATATTTAATTTTTCTTTATATAAAGCAGCTCCCATTCCTTTTATAAGCCAATTATGAGAATCAATTTCATCAGCTCCATCAAAACACCAATCTGGTGTATTTTCTTTTAATGTAGTGGTTTCAATTTTTAATTCTTTGCATAAATTTTCTATAATATTAGATGTTGGAATTGCTTTTATTTGTATTTTTTCTTTTTTAATTCTATCTGCTATTTCAATTATTGTTAAATAAGATGTACTCCCTGAGCCAAATCCAATAGTTTCTCCATTTTTTACTCTTTTTGCCATTCTTTTTGCTAATAACATTTTTTCATCTTTATTATTTACATCATTTTTCCAGTCAAACTCTTCCATTGGACCTCCTTATAAAATAAATTCATTTTTAATATTTTATATATGCTTTATTATATTTTACCTATATAATTATTTTTCTTTCCTCTTTTTACAATTATATATGTATTTTCTATAAACATTGAACTATCTACTACTGTATTTATATCTGTTATTTTATCTCCGTTTACTGAAATTGCACCATTGTTTATAAATTCTCTTGCTTCTCTTTTACTTGTTGCTGCTCCAACTTCTACAACTAAATCTGCAATATTTTGATTTAATTGTACATCTTTAATATTTTCTCCACCAAATAATTCTTCTATATCTTTTTTTGATAAATCTTTAAATTTATTTTGGAATAAATGATCTGCTAAGTTTACTGCTTTTTCATATTCTTCTTTTCCATGTAAAAATGTTATAATTTCTTTTGCTAAAGTTTTATGCGCTTCTCTTAATTCTGGATGTTCATTATTGCTTTTTTCTAATTGTTCTATTTCTTCTTTTGATAAGAATGTATAAATTTTCAAGTAATCTATTACCATTGAATCTTCCACATTTATAAAGAATTGATATAATTTATAACTAGATGTTTTTTCTTTATCTAACCATAATGCGTTTCCTTCACTCTTTCCAAATTTCTTTCCTTGTGAATCTGTAACAAGTGGCATTGTAAATGCATATACTTCATCTCCTGTAGATTTTCTAATTAAATCTATTCCAGCTGTAATATTTCCCCATTGGTCAGAACCTGCACATTGTAAATCTACACCTTTGTGTTCATGTAAATATTTAAAATCTAATGCTTGTAATATCATATATGAAAATTCTGTATATGTAATTCCTGAATCTAATCTTCTTCTTATTATATCTTTATCTAACATATAGTTAATATTAAAGTATTTTCCATAATCTCTTAAAAAGTCTATTACATTTATATCTTTATACCAATCATTATTGTTTACAACTTCAAATCCAAATATTTTTTCAACTTGTGCTTTTAAACTTACAAAATATTTATTTACTTCTTCTTTTGAAATCATTGCTCTTTCATTTGTAGGTCTTGGATCTCCTATCATTCCTGTTCCACCACCAACTAATAATATTGGTGTATGCCCTGCATCTTTTAATCTTTTTGATATTAAAAAGCTTGATAAATGTCCTACATGTAAACTATCTGCTGTTGGATCTGTTCCTATATAAAATGTAAGTCCACCTTTATTTAATTTTTCTTCTAATTCAGGACTAGATATATCTTTTATTAATCCTCTCCATTTTAAATCTTCAACTAATGTCATTTTATATTACCTCCTAATATATATTTTTTAACAAAAAGAGCCAAATTCATCCTATTAAAGGACGATTTGACTCGTGGTACCACCTTTATTTGCTTATTTTAATAAGCCTCATTAAAGCTGTTCGTAGCTAACTCGTTAATTACTATAAGAATTGTAATTCATAATTTTATATACTAATAGTTTACACCTACCACTATTTCTCTTTATTTGTAACTATAAAATTATTACTAGGTTTCTTTTTAAATCGTAACTAAATTATATTTGCATTATACTATATATCTTTTTTAAATGCAAGAAAATTTTAAATGTTGGTTTTGAAAACATGTAAAATAATAGAATCCAATTTTCTACATTCTAATTATCATATTCATCAAATATATTTCCAACTAATCTTTCTATAATATCTTCCATAGTAATTAATCCGACTACATTATCATCTTTATCTTTTACTATCATCATTGCTTGCTTATTTTTTTGCATTTCTTTAAATGCATATGGTAGTTTTTGTTCTTCTGATACAAACATTGCTGGTCTTAAAATATCTTTTATTTTTATATTTAATTTTGTATCATCAGCTAATTTTATAGCAATATCTTTTACATTAAATATACCAATTATATTATCTTTATTTTTTTCAAAAATTGGTACTCTAGTATATTTGTATTTCTTAATATTTTTTAATACATCAAATATATCTTCTTCAATATTTATAAAATCTATTTCTTCTTTTTGTTTCATAACTTTTTTTACTTTAATGTCATTAAATTTTAAAGCATTAAATAAAATATCTTTTTC
The DNA here is from genome assembly GCA_012513065.1 of Clostridiaceae bacterium. Lineage (GTDB taxonomy): Bacteria > Bacillota > Clostridia > TANB77 > CAG-508 > UMGS1663. The sequence continues at coordinate 99,185 of JAAZCX010000012.1, forward strand.
TATTTTATCTACGATTCCTTGGTCTTTTCCTTCTATTATCATCATTTTTATTTCTTTTTCACTTAGTACTTCTTTATCTCTTGGTTTTATTCTAAATATTTTGCATAATATTTTAGTTGAAAATGTTATTAATTTTTCAAATGGATAATTTAAAATTGCTAATATGTTTAAAATATTAATTAAACTATATGCTGTTTTTTCCGGATTATTTTTTGCAATTCTTTTTGGTAATACAGAACCAAAAATAAGTAAAAAATAAGATAATACAATAGTTACTAAACATATTGCTAATACTATTGCAATCTTTTCATCTAATCCAATACTCGTTACTAAATATTTAGAAAATGGTGTTACGAATGCTTCTGCTGCATATGCACTAGCCAATAATTCTATCATCGTTATTCCTACTTCTATTATTCCATAAAAACGTTGATTTTGTTCTATCATATTTTTTATTTTTAGTGCTTTTTTATTCTTTTTACTTTCTTGTGATACTTTTATTTTATTAATATATGTAAATGCTGTATCTGAAGCACTTAATATTGCTTTCATTATAACCATTATTATCAAAACTATATATTTTAACATTTTCTCTCATCTTTCTTTATTAATAAATTTAGAATCATATTATCATATAACATGTTTTTTTCAATAAATCACATATTGATTTTTCTTTATTTATATTATATTTTTTATAAAATAGTAAATACTTTTATCAGGAGTGATTAATTTGAATTTTTTATATTTGTTGCAACATCCTGATGTATTTCAAGGAAGTAAATTTCTAAATAGTAATACTAAATGTTATTTTGAAGGTTGGTATTTTAAGAATACTTGTAAAGATTACAATATTTCTTTTATTCCTGGAATTCAAATAGAAAATAATAGAAAATCTGCATTTATTCAAATAATTACAAATGATTTTTCTTATTATATTTCCTATCCTTTTTCTCAGTTTAAATTTTCTTATAATCCTTTTTCAATTTCTATAGGAAATAATTATTTTTCGCTAGAGTATATAAACTTACAAATCAATGAAGAGAATTTGACCTTAAAAGGAAAACTGTTTTATAATAATCACTTACAAATAGAAAAAAATTTATTTAATCCAAATATTATGGGACCTTTTTCTTTTCTTCCATTTATGGAATGTAATCACTGTATTTTAAGTATGAAACATGATATTTCTCGGTGAATTAATAATAAATAATAATTTATATGATTTTTCAAATGGAACTGGTTATATAGAAAAAGACTGGGGAATTTCCTTTCCTTCTTCTTATATTTGGGCTCAAGCAAATGATTTTTCGAATAAACATTGTAGTTTATTTATATCTATTGCTAATATTCCATATTCTATTTTTTTATTTAAAGGTTTTATTTGTTCTTTAATGTTCGATAATAAAGAATATAGATTTGCAACATATAATGGAAGTAAAATTTTAAATTATAATGTTAATACTAATAACTTTAATATAAAATTAAAAAATAAAGATTTTATATTACATGTATATAGTGATAGTAATGATTGTTTTTCTTTAAAATCTCCAAAATGTGGATCTATGAAAAATAAAATTAAAGAAAGTATAAATTCTAAAATAAGCGTATGTTTATATGAAAAAGAAAAATTAATTTTCAAAGATAGTAGCTTAAACTGTGGATTAGAAATTGTAATATGATTTGTATTTCTTATAATTGATAATTTTTACAAAAAAAGATAATTAAAATTCAAACTTAATTATCTCTTTTTTTATTATTTATTTTTAATATCTAAAATGACCTGATATTTTTTCAAATTTGTTATTTAACTCTAATGCATCTTCTTCTCTTAATGGTTGACCTCCATTATGAATTAAATAAGGTATTCCCTTTTTATTTCTTTTATCTGAAATAATACCAATATGTGATATTCCAAACGTAACAATGTCACCCGGTTGCCATTCTTCTATTTTTGTTAAATCAATTGTTAAATTAGTTGCATTTCTTTCAAAAAATGTTTTTAAATTTCCTACTCTTCTAAAATCTATATTTGAATCTGGTTTATCTTCTACCCTTGGATATTTATCTACATTATTTTTTATATCTTCATCTACCATGTCTTTTAAATTGTAGCCTGCATTTTTAAAAGCTCTCCATATAACATCTGTACAAACACCTTCATTATAAGGTGGATATCCACCTGCATAATAAGCATTTTTATATTTAGGTGCATTTTTTGCATCTTCTCTTGCTCCTAATAAGATATCTGTATAATCATCAATTTGATCATTATCGTAATCTTTTTGGCTTTTAATAACAGTTATTCCAAAATCTTTTGCATAATATACTTTTTTCTTTTTTTCATAAAAAATAATTCCCACAATAATAGTGACTGTCATTAAAATAATAATCCAACCTACAACTAAAATTTTTCTTACAATTTTCATTTTTGTCCCCTCTTATATTTTTATTATATATAAAAACAATCAGAGTTACAATCCTATTTATAAATCCTTAAGATTTTTATAAAAAAAGAGACATTTTTATTAAATATCTCTTTTATATTTTATGATATTAACATTGATTGTACTTCTATTTTCCATTTATCATCAACTAAATTTGCTTCATATTTTGGCCAAATTGCTCCTAAGCCACTTCTGTATTTTCCCATTGTTATAATAGCTTTATCTTGTGTTATTTTTTCCATTTTTTCTACACTTATTAAAATACCATCTAAACTCATTGTTTCTTCATTAAAATGTCCTTGTTGTTTTAATTGTTCAAAGTTAGCTTCAATTACATTATCATTATATTTTTTACATAAATCTAATAATGCTTGTTTTTCATTTATTGATAAACTTCTATTATAATTTTCTCCATTTCTACCTTTTCTATATGCAGAAAAGTTTTCAAAGTTTATTGCTATAAATTTTGCATCACTATTTAAAGCTGGATCTTCATTTATTAATTTTTCTAAAAGTTCTTTGTATAAATTTAACATATTATTTTGTATTTCTGTTATTGAAACACAATTTACTTCTGCTGGATATGATTTCATTACGTCTCCGGTATATTCTACTTTTACCTTTGTTCCTGGATCATAACTGTTTCCATCATCTTCTTTTAAATATACTACTATCTTGTCTGAACTTTTTCTAATTGCTTGATTTTCATCTGGTTGTGTTGTTATTTGAATTTTTCCTAGTACTTCTTTTGCCCAAGCTACTTCTTCAAATATTCCAAAACTATCTATAACTGTTCCTGTAAAGTAAGATGTTTTTTCTTCATTTTGTTCATTATTTATTTTTGTTACATCTTTTTGAACTTTTGAAATATCAGAAATTTTTGCTGCAAAATATGGCAATTCTTTATCTTTTTCTTTTAACATAATAACAAATGTATCATCAAATATAAATTCTCTAGTTTCTTTTGGCATCATTATTGATTGATTTTTCATCATTATTGCTGCTTCACTTTTTATTTTTCCACCTTTTTTATCTAAATCAAATTGAATAGTTTGTAATGCTTTTTCTATTGCATATTTATCTCCATTTGAAAATAAAAATGGTTTGTCTTGTATTTCTTTTATCTCTTTTTTTAAATCAAATGAGATATTTGGTATTTTTAAAATATCTGTTTTTAAAAATGCTGGATTATCTAATTTTGTTTTTTCATTTATTTCTTTATATATTTCTTCAAAAGTATCTTTATTGCATCCTTTTGACAAAATCACTTCATCTTCTGTTTTTGTAATTAATTTTATAGCAAAATCTTCTTTTGAATTATAATATAATACTTTTACTTGTTCTCTTACTTCATCTTCTGTGCTATCATTAATTCCAAAATATTCTACATTTTCATAATTACCAAAAGTTCCTTTATCTAGTTCTGTAAATACTTTTGGAAATTCAAATTCTTTTTTCAACATTGCATATAAGAAATAATCTTTAGGGTCTCTTCCTTCCCAATTAAAGTCATCTAAGATATCACTTGTTTCATTAAATTTTTCTTTTATTGCTTTCTCTATTTGTTCTTTTAATTTTAAACTTGGAACTCCATATGTCTTATAATAACTTCTTTCTGATAAATTATCTGTATTAAATGTTCCATTATTTAAATTTTTTACTATTTCCAATTGTGGATTAAATACAATATCTTGTTTTGCTAAATCATTCTTTAAGTCATTCCATATTAAATTAAATGTACCACACCAAGCTGTATTGTCTGAAATCTTATCTTCTAGTGATAAAACTATTTCCATATTTGTTTCTCTTCTATCTTCTGGATTTATATATTTTCTTCCCCATGTACTGAAAAATACTGGTTCATTATTTTTCATTCTATTTAAGTCAATTATATAAATTGTTCCTAATACTATTACTATGAAAATTAAAATTTCTACTATTATTGTTATCATTTTTTTACTCATTTGTAATCACCCTTTCTTTTTTATTATTTAGATGTTTTATCTTTCTTTTTTTGTTGGTGATTTAGGGTAATAATTGTAAAAAAGATTGTAAAACATAAAAATATTGATGCAATTCCCAATAATACAAAATTCATTACATTATCATTATTATCTTTATATATTGTTTCTACATTTTGCTGTACTGATGCTTCATATTGTTCTTTTTTATTATCTAAATTAATCTCTTCTTTTTTATTTAATTCTTGTTTTTCACTATCCTCTTGAATTATTTCAGTTTCTATATGTATATTTTCTTTAATTTCTTCTTGCCTTATTTGTTCTATATTTGATTGTTTTTTTCTATTTTTAAATAAGAAGTTATTAACACATAATATCGAAGCTATAATAAATAAAGATAAATTTCCTATAAGTAATTTTAAGCTATTTAATGATTTATAATATTTCCATTGCACTGTTCCTATTGGTATATGTAACAAACTTGCAATTTCTTTAAAAGATAATCCTATATCTACTTTTAATGAAACAATTTGTTTTTCTATTTTATCTAAAGATGATATCATTTTTTCATAAGAATCTTTTTGCAACATTTCATCTATTTCTTTTTCTTGTCCATTTTCTATAACTTCTTCAATTTGTATTGTTTCTTTATTTTTTCTTAAATACGATATTGCTTCATTTTTAGTTACTGTATATAACCAACTTGCTTCATAATTATTAGGTAATTTTTCTTCTGATAAATTACTAATTTTAAGAAATACATTTTGCATAACATCTTCTGAATTATCTTTGTTCTTTAAAATTGAAAATGCAATTCTATATATTAATGAAGAGTAATTTTTATATAATTCCTCATATGCATTCTTTTCTTTGTTTTTCAGTTTATAAAATAGTTCATGTAATTGTTTTTCATTAATATTACTCATATTTACTTTTACTAATTTCCCCTTCTAAATTGTAATTAATTTACTATTCTTTTTTAAATATTTATCTATTTGCTTATAATTTGGTATATATCTTTCTATTAAATTATAGAATTCTTTACTATGGTTTGGATGTACTATATGACATAATTCATGCACTATCACTGCATCTATTGCTTCTTCTTCTAACATTACTAATCTACTTGTAAATCTTAATGCTTTTTTACTTGGAATACAACTTCCATATTTTGTTTTTGCATCTCTTACATTGACAGAATTATATTTTATATTTGTTATTTTGCTCCAATATGGTAGTTTTTCTTCTAAAATTGCTTCTGTATTTGCTTTAAATTGTTTTCTTACTGCTTTCTTTATTAAATAATTTTTTTCTTCTTCTTTTTTTATCTCTTTTGAAATAATAATTTTAAATATTTTATTTTGTTCATCTATTACAATTTTTATAATATTTTTTTCATTATATTTAATATCAATAATATATTTTTCACCTTTATATAATATAGTTTGTCCTATTTGCCACTGTTCTTCTTTTAGACGTTTTAATTCTAGTATTTTTTTGTATTCTTCATAAATTTTTTCTTCATTTTTTCTAATTAATTTTTCAACTTCTTTTTTAGAAATATATGGTGATTTTGTTACAGTTAATATATTTTCTTTAAAATACAATTTTATACTTTTTGATGTTTTATAGTTTTTTATACAAAATGGTATTTCTAAATCTTTTATTTTTACTAAATAATTCATTTTTTCACTTTCCTTATAACTTTGATTGTTGAACTATACTTTTTTATTATCGTAACATATTGAATTTATTTTATCAACAAAAAAGAATGTAAATTATATATTATTATAATTTTACATTCTTTTTATTTTATTATTTTTAAGCACTTTCTGTTTTTTTATTAGTAGTCTTTCTTTGTGGTTTTTCTTGTTTTTTAACTATTTCTTTTTTTTCATTTATAACAAGAGTTGGTTCTTTTTTATTTAATACTGTTTCTTTTGTAACAATACATTTTTCTATTTTAGGATTTGATGGAATATCAAACATGATATCTCTCATTATTTCTTCAATAATTGAACGTAATCCTCTAGCTCCTGTTTTTCTTTCTATTGCTTTATCTACTATTGTTTCTAACGCTTCTTGTTCAAACTCTAGTTGTACATCATCTAATTCAATTAACTTTTTATATTGTTTTACTAATGCATTTTTAGGTTTTGTAACAATATCTATTAAAGCATTTCTATCTAACTCTTTTAATGTTGCAATAATAGGTAATCTTCCTACAAATTCTGGAATTAAACCAAATTTTAATAAATCTTGTGGTAATAATTGTTCATATATTTTGTATTTATCAATTTCTTTTTGGCTTTGTACATTTGCTCCAAATCCTATTGCTTTTTTACCGGTACGTTCATTTATTATTTTATCTAATCCTTCAAAGGCTCCTCCACATATAAATAATATGTTTTCAGTATTTATTTGTAGTAATTCTTGATGTGGATGTTTTCTTCCACCTTGTGGTGGTACTGATGCTGTAGTTCCTTCTACTATTTTAAGTAATGCTTGTTGTACACCTTCTCCACTTACATCTCTTGTTATTGATGGATTTTCAGATTTTCTTGTTATTTTATCAATTTCATCAATATAAACAATTCCTTTTTCAGCTTTTTCAATATCATAATCTGCACTTTGTATTAATTTTAATAAAATATTTTCTACATCTTCTCCAACATATCCTGCTTCAGTTAGTGTAGTTGCATCTGCTATTGCAAATGGTACTTTCAATATTTTAGCAAGTGTTTGTGCAAGCAATGTTTTTCCAGATCCTGTTGGTCCTAATAATAAAACATTACTTTTTTGGATTTCGACATCGTCATTATCTTTTTGTTGATTATTTATTCTTTTATAATGGTTATATACAGCAACTGCTAATGTTTTTTTAGCATCTTCTTGTCCTATTACATAACTATCTAAGACTTTTTTTATTTCTGCTGGATTTGGTAATTTATCTTCATTATTATTTAAAGTATAATTAAATTCTGTTTCTTCATAAGAATCATCTACTAATATATTTGAACATACTTTTATACATTCATCACAAATAAATACTCCTGGTCCTGCTATAATTCTATCAACAGTTTCTTGCGATTTTCCACAAAATGAACACTTTACGTTTTTTTCTCCCTTGGCCATCTTATTCTCCCTTTTTATATTTTATTCCTTGGTTTTATTATGGTTCATATTTTTTATTTTAATTATCTTTTTTCCATAATTCCATCAATTAAACCATATTTCAAAGCTTCTTCTGCTGTCATATAATTATCTCTTTCTGTATCTTTTTCAATAACCTCAAGTGGTTGACCTGTTCTATTACTTAATAATTTATTTAATTTTTCTCTTGTTTTTACCATATGATCTGCATGTATTTTTATTTCTGTAGTTTGACCTGAAATTCCATTTCCACCTATTAATGGTTGGTGAATTAATATCTCTGCATTTGGAGTTGCAAATCTTCTTCCTTTTTCTCCTGATGCTAATAATACTGCTCCCATACTTGCTGCCATACCAACACATATTGTTGACACTGGACATTTTATATAATTCATTGTATCTACAATACCCATACCATCTGTAATAGATCCTCCAGGACTATTTATATATAAAGATATTTCTTTATCTGGATCTTCTGATTCTAAGAATAATAATTGTGCAATTACTAAACTTGCTGATGCTGGATTAACATCTTCTCCTAAAAATATAATTCTATCTTTTAATAATCTTGAGAATATATCGTATGATCTTTCTCCTTTAGCTGTTTGTTCAATAACATAAGGTACTAAACTATTTTTTTCCATAATATTGTCCTCCTCATATAATTTTAATTATAATACTATAAAAAAGTAGAAAAAGCTAGTGGTAAAACATCTTACTTTGTTAAAAATAACTATTCACCCCTAACTTTTCCATCTATTTTTCTATTTTATTTTTGCATTTTCTACTATAAAGCTAATTGCTTTTTCTGTTTTTACGTTTTCTTTTATGTATAATTTTAAACTTTCATTTTGTTCTAATTCTTTTGCATCTCTTCCATAATTTGCTGCCATTTCTTCTATTTTAGCACTAATTTCAGCATCATCAGCTTCAATTTTTTCAGCTTTAACGATTGCTTCTAATACAAGTTTTGTTTTTACTTGAATTGATGCTTGTTCTTGCATTTCTTTTCTCATATCTTCTTCTGTTTTATTCATCATTTGAAGATATTGTGTGAAATTTAATCCTTGATATGATAATCTTTGTTCTATATCTTTTATCATATTATCTGTTTCTGTTTCTACCATTCCTGATGGAATATCTATTTCTGTATTTTCACATACTGTTTTTATTGCTGCTTCTTCTATTTCATATTTTGCTTTGTTTTTATTTTCTTCTTCTAATTTTTCTTTTATTGAATCTTTTAATTCTTTAATTGTATCAAATTCGCTAACGTCTTTTGCAAATTCATCATCAACTTCAGGTAATTCTTTCTTTTTGATCTCATGTAATCTAACTTTAAAAGTTGCTTCTTTTCCTGCTAAATCTTTAGAAAAATATTCTTCTGGGAAAGTTACTTTGATATCTTTTTCTTCATCAATTTTCATTCCTATAATTTGATCTTCAAATCCTGGAATAAAAGTATTACTTCCTATTACTAATTCATGATTTTCTGCTTTTCCACCTTCAAATGCTACTCCATCTACAAATCCTTCAAAATCTATAACTGTTGTATCATTTTTTTCTACTGGTCTGTCTTCTACATTTACAAGTCTTGCATTTCTTTCTTGCATATGTCCAATTTCATGATTTATATCTTCATCTTTTACAGTATACTCTACTTTTTTTAGTTCTATACCTTTATATTTTCCTAATGTTACTTCAGGTTTTGTTTGTACAACTGCAGTAAATATTAAATCTTTTCCTTTTTCTATTTGAATAATATCGATTTCTGGTCTACTTACAGCTTCAATATTTGCGTCTTTTAATTCTTTTTCATATACTTCTCCTGCTACTTCATTAAATGCATCTTCATAAAAGATTTGTACACCATATTGTTTTTCTACCATTTTATAAGGTGCTTTTCCTTTTCTAAATCCTGGTATGTTAAAATATTTAGCATTTTTTACATATACAGTTTGTATTGCTTCTTCGAATTTAGAAGCTTCTACTGTAAAGCTTAATTTTACTTCATTTTTTTTGTCTGTTTTTTCTACTTTGATACTCATTTTATTCATCCTTTCATGCTACTTAAATAATTAGCTTGTTTATTATATCATATTTTTATAATATTGCAAGAGCTAATCATTATTATTTTTATAATTTAAAATTTATTGTTTTCTTTAATAATTCCATTAATGATATTTAAATCAGATGGTATTATATATGGAATATTAGCTTTTTTTAATATTGTTTGTGCTATTATACTTTCTGCTTTTACACTTTCTATCATTTTTTTATTTTCAGGCATTAACATGTTTAAATCAAATAAAGTAAATTTTTTTAATAATTCCATGTTTTTCTTTTCAAAATCTTTATATGAAATCATATACTCATGAATTCCATCATTAAATATACTATTTGGTACTAAATTATATTTTACAGTTTTTAAATTCCCACCTATAAATATACCGCAATCACATTTAAAATCAATATTTTCTTCTTTAATAATATCTAATATGTAGTCAGTTATTTTCTCAATTTCAATATTATCGTTTTCTTGATTTATTTGTGGAAAATTATTTAAAATTTCTTGAATACCAATTTGTAGAGTTTTTCTATTTTTTATATTTGCTTTATCATATTCAATTAATTCTGTATTTTTAGTGTTAATATTAATCATTAATACTTTTTTTCTATCATATATTCCTTGAATTGCCTTTTCAAAATAAAATGTTTCTTCTTCTTTTGTAAGAATATTAAGTTTTAATTTAAGATCATTAAAATCTGCTTTTAATGTTTCTAATTGTTCTTTTGGTATTTTTCTCCATATTCCTATTGCATATGTAGTAGTATTTTTTTCATTTAGATTATATTTTTTAGAAATTTCTCTTATATATTGCATTAAATCTCTATAATTTTTTCTACTAATTCCTTCTTCTAAAGAAAAATAATTTTTAAATAAAATACTTTTTTCTTCTAATAACTTTGGATTTGTTTTTTCACATTCGTAGATTTTAACTATACTTGATCCCAAATCAATATAATATTTCATCTTTCCTCTCCTTTATTACCTACTTCATTTAATCTAATATTATTTTTTTGATATTTTTCATATGTATCAAGCATTGCCACTTCATATACACTACTATTTGTTAAAAATTTACTTAAATTTTGTATTTCTTGTTCTAAATATTGTTTTAGTTCTAATAAACTTAATCTATCACAAATTTGATTTTCTCTTGGTTTAATTTCGATTGTTGCTATTTGTCCATTATTTCCATATATTTTATTATCATAATCTGATAAGTTAAATGATATATCTATTAATGCTCCATTTATATTGGCAGTATATAAATATCTTAAATTATTTACATCTAATACTGGCTTTATTTTATCTTTATTTATTTTTAATGTTTCTAAAAATTCTTCATATTCACTTATATTGTCAGAGTCACCTATTTGTTCTTCTTTTCTTCTTATAGTAAAATTACTTTGTACATCGTTTCTATATTTTTTGTATGTTGCTCTTGCCTTTTTAAAATGATATGTTTCCTCTGATTTATGGAATGTTGTTCCTTCTCTTATTCTTATTGCTTCTTTATTTTTTAAAAATTCATAAGTTTTAGGATCATCATAGTATACATCATGAGATAAGTATTTTGCACTATCTTTTATTTGATATTTGTTTTCTATTTTTTCTTTTATTTTTTGTGCAGAATATGTTGTATTATTTTGATTTAACATTTCTTTTGTTAAAACATATCTGATTTCAAATTCATCTTTTGATTTCGTTACAGTACTTATTATCTCTTCTACAATTTTTTTATATTTATTCTCATATTCTTCTTCTGAAATTCCCATTTCTAATCTTATTATTTCTTGACTAATAGCACTAATTTTTTTAGAAAATGGTTTTAAATTAATTAAGTTTTGTTCAACGTCTTTATAATCTTCAATTCCTTCATTTGTAATAATATTGATGTTTTCATTTTCAGTTGATTTATATGGTTTAATCCATCTTGTTTCTTCTATAACTCCAGTTGTATCTTCTGATATCTGTGGTATAGCTTTATGTAATAAATATCTTATATATTTTTCATTTTTGTCAGTATTTATTAATTCATAACTTTTTACCGTATCTTCCATATTACATAATTGTATAATTTTTTCATTTTTAGATGTTTCTTTTATTTCTTTTAATGCTTCATTTATAGGAGTTTGAGTTATTTCCATATATTCTTCTGTAGAAAATTGTGCTTTACTATTAGTTAAAAAATTATATATTACTGGTTCTAAAGTATTTGGTACTTCTTCTCCATTGTCTCTTAATTCTTTTAATAAATTTTCAAAAACATGATCTCCTATTATTGAAGGATGGCAAAAATATATTTCTTTATAATTTCTTGTTCTTTCCAATATTGCCATATCTAATAATAGTTTCTTTTCTTCTGGAATTGCTACTATAATTTTATCTACGTCTAATACAAATTCAAAACTTTCTATTAATTTTTCCACTTCTGTTAATACTTTAAAATCAGCTTTTTTTGAATCTCTAACAATATAATCTAATCTATCAGTATCTATATTATTAGATACTAAAGAAGCAAGTAATTCTTGTAAGTTTACAATTCCTTTTTCAATTTTTATGTTTTTTGTACTTGTTTCTTTTTTGTTATGATCATATACTTTTTCTAAAAATTTTCCAACTTTATTTGCAAATTTCTCTGATTTGTACTCTTTTAATATTTTGTGTATCTGAGTATTTTTGTCTTTTACAATATCTATACTTCTTTTTTCATGAGAGTAACCTGTAATTTTTTCTAGTGTATGAGAATATGCTCCATGACCTATATCATGAAGTAACATTGCAATTTTTGCAATATCTTTTTCTTCTTCATTAATCTTTATTCCTTGAAGTGCTAATTTTGTTTCAATATTATCAATAACTTTACACATCAAATAATAAGATCCTACACTATGTTCAAATCTAGTCTCATTTTTCATTTCTTTATATTTTAAATATGAAGTTCCTGTTTGTAAAATATCTTTTAATCTCTGAAATTCAGAACTTTCAACTATTATTTTATATACTCCTTCAAGTTCTATATTTCCATATAACTCATCAGATACAATTAATTTTTCATTCATATATTCAACATCCTTTTATTTTATTAAATATAATTTACATTTTCTTTTCCTACTATTTCTTCAATTTCTTCTATTGTATCTTTATTTAAGAAAATTCCACCTGCTGGAGATATATTTCCGCCACTTACTATCTGAACTTGAGTATTATTTCTATCTCCTGTAAAAAATTTAAGTGCTCCTCTCAATTTATCTTTTTGTTCATCATTTAAAATATTAATTGTAATATTTAATATTTTATTTTGTATATTATTTTCTTCATTTTCTTGTATTTCTTTTTTTAGCTGATTTGTTTGGCTAAAATTAAAATCTTGGATTTTATTGGCAATTATTGTAACGTTTTCTTTCTCTTCTCTAATACTTAATCTTCCTTCAACTAATACAATATTATCTTCAATCATACTGTTAACAGATGATTGATAACAATTTTCAAATGCTATTACTTCTATGCTTCCATATAAATCTTCTAAATTTATAAATGCCATAATTTTATTGTTTTTTGTATATTTCTTTTTAATATTATTTATGATTCCTACAAATTTAACTACTTGTCCATCTTTATATAAAAATTTTCCTGTTTGTTCTAATTCTTCTAATCCCTCACTTATTTTTAAACTACTTATATTAGTTGATTTTTCAATTTGCTCTTTTAATTTTGCTAAAGGATGTCCTGATATATATAATCCTAACATTTCTTTTTCCATTGATAATAATTCTTTATCAGTATATTCTTTTAATGTTGTATAAGAATATTTAAGTTTTTCCAACTCTTCATCTATTGTTTCTTCAGAATCTGTAAGTCCTCCTAAATCAAACATAGACACTTGACCTTTTATGCTTTTTCTTGATCCATCAGAAATAGTATCAATAATATCTTCAAATGATGCCATTAATGTACTTCTAGTTTGTTCAAATTCATCAAATGCTCCTGCTTTTATTAAACTTTCTATACATTTTTTATTTACCGCTTCTTCTTGTATTCTTTCACAAAAATCTGTAAATGATTTATAATCACCATTCTTTTTTCTTTCTCCAACGATTGCATCAACAGCTGCTGTTCCAACATTCTTAATACTTCCCATTCCAAATCTTATTTTTCCATTATCTACAGTAAATTTTGTTTCGCTTTTATTAATATTTGGTCTTAATATTTCTATATTTAGCCTTTTACATTCTTCAATATAATATGGAACTTTATCTAAATTTCCTAAATAACTATTTAATGTAGCTGCCATAAATTCTTCTTTATAATATGCTTTTAAATATGCTGTTTGATATGATACAACAGCATATGCTGCTGCATGTGATTTATTAAATGCATATTTAGCAAATTCAGCCATTTCATCAAATATTTTATTTGCAGATTTTTCATCTATTCCATTTCTTACACATCCTAGTACAAGAATATTTCCTTGTTCGTCAACTTGTCCATTAATAAATATTTCTCTTTCCTTTGCCATTACATCTAGTTTTTTCTTACCCATTGCACGGCGCACTAAATCAGCACGTCCTAATGAATATCCGGGCTAAATCACGTACTATTTGCATAACTTGCTCTTGGTATACCATACAACCATATGTTACATTCAATATTGGTTTTAATGCTGGATGTGTATATACTGCATGCTCAGGATCTTTTTTGTTTGCAATATATCTTGGTATTTGATCCATAGGTCCTGGACGATATAATGATACACCAGCTATAATATCTTCTAAACTATCTGGTTTTAATTCTTTCATAAAGCTTGTCATTCCTTGGCTTTCAAATTGGAATATACCAACAGAATTTCCTTCTTGCCAAAGTTTGTATACTTTTGAGTCATTCATTTCTTTATCAAAAATAATATCTATATTTTTATCTCTTTTTACTAAATCAATTGTGTCTTGAATAACTGTTAACGTTCTCAATCCTAAGAAATCCATTTTTAGAAGTCCTAATTCTTCTAATGTTGTCATTATAAATTGCGTAGATATACTTCCTTCTCTTACATATAAAGGTACATATGTATCAACAGGATCTTTTGTTATAACAATTCCACATGCATGTGTAGATGCTTGTCTTGGCATTCCTTCTAATGCCATTGCAATTTGTAATAATTTATTTATTTCAGCATTTGATTCATATAATTCATTTAATTCTTTATTTTGTTCTAATGCTTTTTTTATCGTAATATGTATTTCATTTGGTATCATTTTAGCAAGTTTATCAGCTTCTATATAAGGTATATCTAAAACTCTTGCAACATCTCTTATTACCATTCTTGCTGACATTGTTCCAAATGTAATAATCTGTGATACATGATCATATCCATATTTATTACATACATATTCTATTACTTTATCTCTTTTCTCATAACAAAAATCTACGTCAAAATCAGGCATACTTATTCTCTCAGGATTTAAAAATCTTTCGAAAAGTAAATTATATTTTAATGGATCTATATCTGTAATTCCCATTGCGTATGCAACGATTGATCCTGCTCCTGAACCACGTCCTGGTCCTACTGGAATATTATGAGTTTTAGCATAATTTATATAATCCCATACTATTAAAAAATAATCTACATATCCCATTTTATTTATTACGTTTAATTCATATTCACATCTATTTTTTATTTCATCTGATAAATCATCATATTTTTCATTTTCTTTTCCATAACGTTTCTCAATTCCATCTTTTGTTAATTTTTCTATATAATCATAATGTGTATTAAATTCTTCTGGTACATCATAATTTGGTAAAATTGTATTTCCAAACTCAAAGTCCACATTGCATTTTTCTGCAATTTTTACTGTATTTTCTATTGCTTCTGGAACATTTTCAAAATAATCACTCATCTCTTCTGGTGATTTAATATATAATTCATCTGTTTCAAAACGCATTCTGTCTTCATCAGACATTTTCTTTCCTGTTTGAATACATAATAATACTTCATGGTTATAACTATCTTCTTTTCTTGAATAATGTGCATCATTTGTAGCAACAAGTTCAATTCCTAATTTCTTCGATAATTCTATTAGCTTTTGATTTACTAATACTTGTTGTTTTACTCCATTATTTTGTATTTCTAAATAATAATCTTCTCCAAATAATTTTTTATACCATAGTGCAACTCTTTCTGCTTCTTCCATATCATCTTTTAAAATTGCTTGATTAATTTCTCCTGCTAAACAAGCACTACAACAAATTAATCCTTCATGATATTGTTCTAATATTTCTTTATCTATACGTGGTTTATAATAAAATCCTTCTGTAAAACTTAATGATACTAATTTTGACAAATTTTTATATCCTTGTTTGTCTTTTGCAAGAAGAATTAAATGGTTATATTTACTATCTAAATTTGGATCTTTGTCTTTTCTAGACCTAGGTGCTACATATACTTCACATCCAATTATTGGTTTTATCCCATTTGCTTTACATGCTTTATAGAAATCTATTACACCAAACATTGCTCCATGGTCAGTAATTGCAATTGAATTCATTCCTAATTCTTTTGCAATAATAGGTATATCTTTTATTCTATTTGCACCATCTAGTAAACTAAATTCACTATGTATATGTAAGTGAACAAATTTTGACATTTCCAGATCCTCCGTTTTTTTATATATTAATAATTAAGATTGTTAATAATATTTTATATTGTGCACATTATATAACATTTTGCGTTAAAAAAAAAGAGCAAAAGCTCTTTTTTCTTTATTTTAAGACTAATCGTTTTTATTTTTATACATTTTCATCATATCTTTAAAATTGATTTTTGATCCATAATTTAAAATTGCTGATGAATATATTTTTATTGATACTTTTGCTACAACTAATATTGTTACTAATAATATTGCAATTGATATTAATATATCTGTTGCACTTGCAATTCCCATCATTATTCTAAATGGCATACAGAATGGTGATGATATTGGGCACATAGAAGCAAATGCATTTAATTCACTTGTTGGATTCATCATTGTAAAATATGATAAATAGAATCCTACTAATGTAAGAATTGCAACTGGTCCGTTAGCAGATTGAATATCTTCTGGTTTTGCAACTGTTGATCCTGTTAATGCATATAATAATGCAAATAATGAGTATCCTAATACATAATATATAATTGATGTTATTGCAAGTGTTGGTGTAAAATTAGATAAATCTAAAATTGATTCTAACATTTCTTGTGTTACACATATTTTTGCACATATTAATGCTACAATTACAGTAACTGCCGTTTGCATTAATCCTACAAGTCCAATTCCAATTGTTTTTCCAAGTACTATTACTCTTGGTGATGTAGAAGTTACCAATGTTTCTATTATCTTTGATGTTTTCTCCGTTGTAATTGATGTAGATACTTGATATGCGTAGAAATATATAGCATAGAATAATACCAATGATAATATCATCATTACAAGTATGTTTCCACCTGCTTCTTTTTCTTCTACTTGATTCATTTCTATATTAAATGGTTGATTTATTTTTATTAATTGTTCTTGTGTTACATTTAATTTAGATATTTGAAGATTTTTATATGTGTCTTGTATTGTTGTAATTACATTTTGTGGAATACTTGATGTCATTCCAATTGATTTTACTAAATAATTAATGTTAATTCCATTATCTGATTTACTAATTACTATAGCTTCATTAATTTCTTCAGCTTTTATTTGTTCTTTAACTTGTTCTTCAGTTAAATCTTTTTTAACTTGTATATTATATCCTATTTGTTCTTGATATTGATTTAAAGTTTCTAATGTTCCTTCAAATAAATCTTGTGTATCTAAAACTACTATTTTAGTTCCTTCTTCTGTAACATTAACATCTACAAATGATTTAAGAATATTTGGAATATTAAATCCTATTATTACCATAGCTAAAATAATTATATTTGATACTATAAATGATTTTCTTTTTACTAAATCTTTAAATGTATAAGATGCTACTAACCATAAATCCTTCATTCTATTCACCTACCTTTTCTATAAATATGTCATGAAGACTTGGTTTGTTTATTTCAAATTTTTCAACTTTTATATTGTTTTTTACTAATGATTCTAATAATTTATATGTTTCTTCATTTTCTGTGATTTTTATTTGATATTCATTTTCTTTTTTAAATATTATAGAAAGATTTGCTTCTTTTATTTTTTCTTCAATATCATCTTTACTTATAATACTTAATTTATTTGCTTTATAAGTATCTTTTATTTGTTTTAAATTTCCTTGTAATACTGTTTTTCCTTTATTTAATATTAATATATCTGTACAAAATTCTTCAACAACACTCATTTGATGTGCAGACATTATTATATATTTTCCTTGATTAACTAATTCTAATATTATATTTCTTAATAATTCTGTATTTACTGGATCTAATCCACTAAAAGGTTCATCTAATACAACTAACTCTGGATCATGTAGAATTGCTGTTATAAATTGTATCTTTTGTTGATTTCCTTTTGATAATTTTTCAGCAGTCATATTTTTATATTGTTCTACTTCTAATCTTTTCATCCAATAATCAATTGCTTTATCAGCTTGTTTTGTAGTCATTCCTTTTAATTTAGCAAAATATACTAATTGATCATAAATTTTTGTTTTAGGATAAATTCCTCTTTCTTCTGGTAAATATCCAAAATTAACATGTTTTCTTTCTACTTTTTTATCATTCCATGTTATTTCTCCAGAATCTTTTTTTAGTATTCCCAAAAGCATTCTTATTGTAGTTGTTTTCCCAGCACCATTTGTTCCTAAAAGACCAAATACACCTGGATTATTAATTTGCAAATTAATGTTATCAACTACTTTTTTATCGCCATAGCTTTTATTAACATTACTTATTTTTAATCCCATTTTGTAGTACTTCCTTTCTTAAAAAATAAAAAATAAATATTTTAAATTTATTTTTTATTTTTTTATTCTATCAATATGCTTAATGCTTTGCAATATTATTTATTATAAAAAAGAAATATTATTACAAAAAAAGTAAGTATTAAAATAAAATTAATACTTACTTTTATATTTCTATTACTATTTAATTATTTGTTTCATACATCCATATACTAATCCTACCCATGTTGATGAATTTGGACAGAATCTTTTTTGTACACTTGATATTGTTTTTCCATAATAACAAGATCCACCTTGAGTTAAATATCTATTGTGTAATAACTTTGTTGCAGCTTCTAACCCCTCTTCTGGTGTTGAATAACGAATTAATTTACCTTTTGACATCATACTTATATAGTTACATGTATTTCTATGGTTAGATGATATTTTCCATCCTGATTCTGCTGCAATTAACCCACAAAAGAATATTTCGTTTATTTCATATTTTTCACATAAATCATATATCGTATCACAATTTTCATAAAAGAATCCTAATTTATCTACTTTTAAGTTTTTCATTAATATTTTAAAATCTTCTTTAGATATACCACATCTTTTAGTTAAATCCATATCTTTTGAAATTGTTATTTCATCTATTGTTATATATTGTTTTTCTACAACAGTTCTTTCTTCTGATGATCTTGTTGTTACTTCTGTTTCTCTTTGTATATTATCTGTTTGCTCTACTTGTGCAATTTGTACTTCTTGTGCTTCTTCCTCTTTATTATTATTTGCTACTTGTAATTTTGAAAATCCAAATAATTGAATATTTGTACCTAAGATAACTAATACTATTAATATTATTATTGATTGTTTTATTTTCAGGGCACATTCACTATTATTCATTTTATTTAACATCCTTTCTTTTTAAGTGACTTTTCTTTCAGCCACCTCTTTATTATACCATCTTTTTATTTTTTAGTCAAATTATGGATA